>JBDHZW010000361.1:0-5246 GCA_039812105.1 Nakamurella sp. | reverse complement strand
GGCGACCGGAACCAGCCGGGTCAGCTGGGTGACGTGCCGCGGCTCCAGCTCGTCCAGGCTGGACACGCCGAGCAGGGCCATCGTCCGCTCGATCTCGCCGCGCAGGATCGTGATCGTCCGGTCCACGCCCTGCCGGCCGCCGGCCATCAGGCCGTACAGGTAGGCCCGGCCGATCAGGGCGAACTTCGCGCCCAGCGCGATCGACGCGACGATGTCGGCGCCGTTCATGATGCCGGTGTCGACCATGACGGTGGCGTCCCGGCCGACCTCGCGGACGACCTGCGGCAGCAGGTGGAACGGCACCGGGGCCCGGTCGAGCTGGCGGCCGCCGTGGTTGGACAGCACGATGCCGTCGACCCCGCGGTCGATCAGCCGGACGGCGTCGGGCACGTTCTGCACGCCCTTGACCACCAGCTTGCCCGGCCACATGCCCCGGATGACGTCCAGGTCGTCGTAGGAGATCGTCGGGTCCATCGCCGAGTTGAGCAGGTCGCCGACGGTGCCGCCGGTGGACGACAGCGACGCGAACTCCAGGGTCGGCGTGGTCAGGAAGTCGTACCACCACCACGGGCGGGGGATCGCGTTCAGCACGGTGCGGGCGCTCAGCTGCGGCGGGATGGAGAAGCCGTTGCGCTTGTCGCGCAGCCGGTTCCCGGCGATCGGGGTGTCGACGGTGAACATGATGGTGTCGAAGCCGGCCCGGGCCGCGCGTTCCACCAGACCGTAGGAGATCTCCCGCTGGCGCATGACGTACAGCTGAAACCAGTTGCGACCGTGCGGGTTGGCCGCCTTGACGTCCTCGATCGAGGTGGTGCCCAGGGTGGACAGGGTGAACGGGATCCCCGCGGCACCGGCCGCGCCGGCCCCGGCGATCTCGCCCTCGGTCTGCATCAGGCGGGTGAAGCCGGTCGGGGCGATGCCGAACGGCAGGGCGCTGGTGTCGCCCAGAACGGTGGTGGAGGTGTTGACGTGCGGCGCGGGCCGCAGGATGTCGGGGTGGAACTCGATGTCCTCGAACGCGCGCCGGGCCCGGCTCAGCGACAGCTCGCCCTCGGCGGCGCCGTCGGTGTAGTCGAACGCGGCCGCCGGGGTGCGCCGCTTGGCGATCCGGCGCAGGTCGTGGATGGTCAGCGCGGAGTCGAGGCGCCGCTTGCGGCCGTTCAGCTCGGGCTTGCGGAACTTCATCAGCTCGAACAGCTCGGCGGGCTTGGGCAGTTGGCGCTTGACCATGGAGATCCTTCTCGACAGTGGGACGGATTGATGGTGCACAGCGCCGGCTATTGACGCTGTGGTCTGACCATACTGTAGGACGACCAGGGGTTCGGGTCAATGGGTGGCGACGGAAAGATACGCGCGGCGGGTCCGCCGGTCCGGGTGGCCGGTCGAGGACGCAGTTGGTGCCCTTGGCCGACGTCGTGAAGGGCCGGAACTGCTCCCTCGACGCCGGGAGTGGGTCCCACGCCCCCGCGGTACGAGCGCCGGACAGACGACGGCGCCCGGGTCGTAACGACCCGGGCGCCGGTGCTGGTGCGTTGATCCGAAACGGACGTTCTAGAAGGCGGCCTCATCCACCTGCATCAACGACAGGTCGGCGTTCTCCACGATCCCGCGACGGGCGGTGATCTCGGGCAGCATGTTCCGGCTGAACCACCGGGCCACGGCCAGCTTGCCGGCGTAGAAGTCCTTGTCCCGGGGCGACGGGTCGCCGTCCAGGGCGGCCTGTGCGACCAGGGCCTGACGCAGCAGCAGGTAGCCGATCAGCAGGTCGCCGACGCTCATCAGCAGCGACACGGCGTGCTCGCCGACCTTGTAGACCGACTCGGGCTCCTGCAGTGCCTTCATCGAGTAGCCGACCAGGGCCGCGATCATCGCCTGGACATCGGTCAGCGCGGTGCCGAGCAGGCCGAGTTCCTCCTTCATCCGGCCGTCCCGGTTCTCCGACAGGCTGGTCTTGACGAAGGCGGCGATCTCCGCGGCCAGGGTGCCCAGCGCGGCGCCGTTGTCTTTGACGATCTTGCGGAAGAAGAAGTCCTGGGCCTGGATCGCGGTCGTGCCCTCGTACAGGGTGTCGATCTTGGCGTCCCGGATGTACTGCTCGATCGGGTAGTCCTGGGTGTAACCGGACCCACCGAACACCTGCAGCGACAGCGCCAGGTTCTCGTAGGCGCGTTCCGAGCCGACGCCCTTGACGATCGGCAGCAGCAGGTCGTTGACGCGGGTGGCCAACGCGAGGTCGGCCCCACCGAGTTCGCCGGAGGCGATCCGGTCCTGCCAGGACGCGGTGTACAGGTAGACCGCCCGCAGACCCTCGGCGTAGGCCTTCTGCCGCATCAGGATCCGCCGGACGTCGGGATGGTGGATGATCGTCACCCGCGGGGCCGTCTTGTCCGCGGCCCGGGTCAGGTCCGCGCTCTGCACCCGCTGCTTGGCGTACTCCAGGGCGTTCAGGTAGCCGGTGGACAGGGTGGCGATCGCCTTGGTGCCGACCATCATCCGCGCGTACTCGATGACCTGGAACATCTGCGCGATGCCGTCGTGCTTCTCGCCCAACAGGTACCCGACCGCCGGCGTCCCGTGGATGCCGAACGACAGCTCGCAGGTGGTCGAGACCTTCAGTCCCATCTTGTGTTCCACGTTGGTGACGAAGACCCCGTTGCGCTCACCGAGTTCGCCGGTCTCCGGGTCGAAGTGGAACTTGGGCACGATGAACAGGCTCAGACCCTTGGTGCCGGGCCGGGTCTCGATGCCTTCGCCCTCGGGGCGGGCCAGCACCAGGTGAATGATGTTGTCGGTCAGGTCCTGCTCGGCCGAGGTGATGAACCGCTTGACGCCCTCGAGGTGCCAGGTGCCGTCGGGCTGCCGGATCGCCTTGGTCCGGCCGGCGCCGACGTCGCTGCCGGCGTCCGGTTCGGTCAGCACCATGGTCGAGCCCCACTGCCGCTCGATCATCGTCTCGGCCATCTTCTGCTGTTCGGGAGTGCCGTTGCGGTGGACGACCGAGCCGAAGTTCGGGCCGCCGGAGTACATGAACAGGGCCGGGTTGGCCCCCAGGATCAGCTCCGCGGCCGCCCACCGCAGGCTGGGGGAGGCGCCGTAGCCGCCCAGGTCGGTCGACAGCTCCAGCCGGTACCACTCGCCGTCGCGGATCGCCGCGTAGGACTTCTTGAAGGATTCGGGCAGGGTGACGCTGAACGTGGCCGGGTCGTACACCGGGGGGTTGCGGTCGGCGTCGACGAAGGAGGCGGCCACCGGCCCGCTGGCCACCTGCTCGAACTCGTGCAGCACGTTGCGGGCGGTGTCGGCGTCCATCTCGGCGAACGGTCCCTTGCCCATCCGCTCGCCGGCGCCGAGTACTTCGAACAGGTTGAACTCGAGGTCGCGAAGGTTGGAACGGTAGTGGCTCATCCGGGAGCTCCCTTGACTGTCACGCGGCGTGGCTGACGGTTCGACGGCCGGCGGGCAACCCCATCGGCGTTTGTTAACCCAGGTTATTACTCGTCAGTAACTTGTGCAAGGAAGGTCGACTCGGCGCCCATGCATCAGCGCGGCAGGTCGGGGGCGAGGACGATTGTCATCTCGACGATCCAGGCTGCCCACCGGTCGATCGACCAGCCGCGCTCGCGGGTGAGCTTGCGGAACACCTCCATACTGCTGACGGCCCAGATCGCGTCGATCGCCGGTTCGTCCGGAAGGTCGTTCAGGTTGGCGTCGAGCCAGGCGACGAGCGTGCTGCGCCGTCGCCGCTCGTGCTCGGCGCACCACCCGGCCACCTCGGGGTCGTTGGCGGCCGCCTCCAGCATGGCCTGCCAGACCCCGGCCACCGGGCCCGCGTAGACCCGCCCGACCCAGGACATGACGGCGGGGAACCGTTCGGCGGGCGGCAGGTGCTCGATGCGGTGGGCCTCGGGGCGGTCGAACAGTGGGATCGGCGCGGTGTCGCCGACGATCGCCACATCCATCGCCGCGCCCAGCAGAGCCTTCTTGGAGCCGAACCCGGCGTAGACCGTCTCCACGGCGACCTGCGCCTGGGTCGCGACGGCGGCCAGGGTGGTGCCGGCGTAGCCGCGCTCGGCGAACAGGGCGGTGGCCGCCATCAGCACGTCGGATCGGGTCTGCTCGGCCTGGCGTTCCCGCCGGGTGGAGCTGTACCGCCGGCCCCCGCGGCTCGCGGAAATGTCCGGATCAGACACTCTTGCACCCTTCAGTAGAGCTTGGTTAAATACAAGTACGTTCCAGTCAATACAGTATGACCGGGATCGGGGTGGGCGATGACGACTGGCGGGGTTTCGGGTCGTGCGGAAGCGGGCCCGTCGGTTCTGGCGGCGGTCGTCCGTCGGCTCGACTCCGAGGTCTGGAACGCTGGGCGGGCCGAGGTCGCGGTCGAGTTGATCCATCCGGAGTTCGCCTACGCCGCCCGACCGGACCTGCGCGGGCCCGTTGCCAAGCTCGCCGCCGTCCGCGGCTACCGGGCGATGTTTCCCGACATGCATTTCACCGTCGAGGACATCGTGGCCGGACCGGAGCGAGTGGCTGCTCGCACGACTCTGACCTGCACCGATACCGGAGGATTGGCGGGCCGGCCGGCGACCGGACGGTCGCTGTCCGCCTGGTCGGTCGAGTTCTTCGGGTTTCGCGACGGCTTGATCGTCAGCGACTGGGTCGGCAACGACTGGTTGGGGCTGTTCGTGCAGGCGGGTGCCGTCGCCGACCCCTGGGCTCGCTGACCACGGCCGGTCCCGAATCGCGGGGCCGGGGTTTTCGACGGGAAGGGAGAACGCCATGTCGATCGAGGAGAATCGGGCGTTGGTGTGGCGGGCGTACGACACCACGTTCAACCAGCGCGACCCGGCCGGAGCCCGAAGCTGTTACGCCGAAGCGTATGTCGGCCACATGCCGCACCATCCGCAGCCTGTCGACCTGGACCAGTTGGAGCGGGAGGGCCTGGAGATCGTCGCCGCCCTCCCGGACATCACGGTCAGGTTCGAGGACTCGTTCGGTGACGGCGATCGGCTGGTGGTGCGGCACTCCTTCGTCGGTACGCATTCCGGCCCGTGGCTCGGTCTGCCGCCGACCGGCAAGCGCATCGCGTACTGCGGCACCGACATCTATCGCTTCGCCGATGGCGCGATCGTCGAGGAATGGGCCCAGCCGGACATCTTCGGGGTGCTCGTGCAACTCGGCGTGGTGCCGGTACCGATCGGCTGAGCGCCGCCGTCGACCCGTCCCCAGCACAACCGTCCACCGCA
>JBDHZW010000360.1:0-5255 GCA_039812105.1 Nakamurella sp. | reverse complement strand
ACGACGTCGGCGACCTTCTCGTCGGTCGACGGCCCGGTGTCGCCCCCCGCCAGGTACGGCGTGATGAACTCCAGTTCGGAGGTCACCTCGAAGGTCGACAGCAGGTGCCGGACGTCGTCGAGGGTCTCCTGCCCGATCGATTCCACCTCGACCCCGATCACCCGGACGACGGTGCCGTCCCACTGCGCCTCGACGGCGTCGGTGACGTCCGACAGCGCCCGCCGGTAGGCGGTGTTCTCGTCGGAGTCGAGCGGGCCGGCCGGGGCGATCAGCACCTTGACGTCGCCGTCCGCGGTCAGCGCGTCGACGCGGGCGCGGTCGAACCGGGCGATCGAGCCGGGCAACGTGACCATCGGCGCGGCCAGCAATTCGGCCGTCAGCGCCTCGGGGTCGAACGCGGGCTCGGCGGCGGCGACCGAGGAGGAGCGGGCCGGATCGGCATACGCCATCGGGGCAGACGACGCCACGAGCAGCAGGGTCAGCAGCACCGTCACCGCTGCCCGCACCGAACTCCCCCTCACCGTTCGGGGTCGAGTTTACCCGAACGGAGCAGTCGGCCCCGACGGCCTCGACGGGCCAGCGGGCCGAGCCCGCCGTACGGATTCATCCCCGTCGGGTGACGTGGGCGCCGAACGGACCGCGCATGCTTGATCACCGGTCGCGAGCCGAGCCGTTTGCGACCACGATCGACCGTGGTGCGTCATCCGCCCGGATCGGCGCCCGGGAGGAGGGCAGCGATGGCGAACAAGAAGTCCGGGAAGAAGAAGTCCGACGGCCACGGGGAAGCTGGCGAGGCCCCCGTGGCCAGGATGAAGACCAAGCCGTACGAGGAGCAGATGCGCCTGCTGCACGGCGAACTGGTGGCCATGCAGGAGTGGGTCAAGTCGTCCGGCGCGAAGATCATCATCGTGTTCGAGGGACGGGACACCGCCGGCAAGGGCGGCACGATCAAGCGGATCACCGAACGGGTCAGCCCGCGGGTGTTCCGGGTCACCGCGCTGCCCGCGCCCACCGAGCGGGAGAAGTCGCAGATGTACCTGCAGCGGTACGTCCCGCACTTCCCCGCCGCGGGCGAGGTCGTCATCTTCGACCGCAGCTGGTACAACCGGGCCGGTGTCGAGCGGGTGATGGGCTTCACCCCGATGGACCAGGTGGAGAAGTTCCTGTCGCTGGTGCCCGCGTTCGAGAAGGCGATGGTCGATTCGGGGATCCTGCTGATCAAGTACTGGCTCGAGGTCGGCCCCGACGAGCAGACCCGCCGGCTGGAGGGGCGGATCCAGGACCCGCGCAAGATCTGGAAGCTCTCGGACATGGACCTGAAGTCCTACAGCCGCTGGTACGACTACTCCCGGGCCCGCGACGACATGCTCCGGGAGACCGATACCTCCTGGGCCCCTTGGTACGTCGCACACACCGACGACAAGAAGCGGGGGCGGCTGAACATCATCAGCCATCTGCTGCAGCTGGTCCCCTACGACCCGCTGGTCCTCGCCGACATCCGACTGCCGAAGCGGCAGAAGGCCGAGGGCTACGTCGACCCGCAGCTGCCGCTGCGGTACGTCCCGGAGAAGTTCTGACCTCGTGCACCGCATCAGCCCCGGAACGCAGGCAACCAGAATCGAGGACCGACCGATGACCGCGACGATCCCCATCGGGGCACCGACGAGCGCCGTCCGCTGGTACGCGTTGCCGCCGGACGAGGTGGCGCAGCGGCTGGGCGTGGACACCGCCGCCGGCCTGTCCGCGGCCACGTCCGCCCAGCGGCTGGCCCAGAACGGGCCGAACGCGCTGCCCGCCGAGAAGCCGCCCCCCGGCTGGCGCCGGTTCCTGGCCCAGTACGCGGCCTACATGCAGATCATCCTGGTCATCGCCGGCGCGTTGTCGCTGGTCATCGGCCAGTGGAGCACCGGCGCCGCGCTGCTGGCGTTGACGGTGTTCAACGCCGCGGTGGGCATGCGCCAGGAGGGCAAGGCGGAGAGCGCGATGAACGCGCTCAAGTCGATGACCAAGCGGGAGGCCCGGGTCCGCCGGGACGGGGTGGAGGCCACCATCCCGGCCGAGCAGGTGGTCGTCGGCGACCTCGTCCTGCTGGCCGCCGGCGACGACGTGGCCGCCGACGGCCGGCTCATCCAGGTGGCGTCGCTGAACATCGACGAGTCCGCGCTGACCGGCGAGAGCACCCCGGCGACCAAGATCGCGGACGTGCTCGCCGACTCCGACCTGGGCCCGGGCGACCAACGAAACATGGCGTTCATGAACACCCCGGTCACCCACGGCAGCGGCGTGATGCTGGTGACCGCGGTCGGCGGGGACGCCCAGATCGGCAAGATCGCCGGGATGCTGGCGGCGACCAAGAAGCAGCAGACGCCGCTGTCCAAGCAGCTAAACGTGCTGACCCTGTGGATCGGCGCGGCCGCCCTGTTCACCATGATCGTCATGTTCGTGCTGGGCCTGCAGCGCGGGCAGTCCGCCGAGAGCCTGTTCATCACCGCCATCGCGCTGGCCATCGCGGCGATCCCGACGGCGCTGCCCACGGTGCTGCAGGTGATCCTGTCGGCCGGCGCCAAGACCCTCGCCGCCGAGAACGCGATCGTCAAGGAACTCGGGTCGGTGGAGACCCTCGGGTCCACGTCGGCGATCAACTCGGACAAGACCGGCACGCTGACCATGAACCAGATGACGGTCGTCGAGGTGCTCGACCCGCAGAACCGGTACACCGTGTCCGGCATCGGGTACGGCCTGGAGGGCAAGATCCACCATGCCCTCGGGACCGAATCGTCGATCGAGGAGGCGATCCTGCCGCTGCTGGTGGCCAGCGACGCCAAGCTGGTCAACGGCAAGGTCGTCGGCGACCCCACCGAGGGCGCGATGCTGGTGCTGGGCGCCAAGGCCGGCCTGGACATCGACAGCACCCGCGAGGAGTTCCCGCGGCTGGCCACCCTGCCGTTCGACCCGACCTACAAGCTGATGGCCACCTTCAACCGGGCCACCGACGCCGCCGGCCGGGAGGTGGTCCGCTGCTTCGTCAAGGGCGCGGCTCCCGCGGTGATGTCCCGTACCACCAGCGGGTCGGTGCAGGGCCAGGACGTAGAACTGACCGACGACCTGCGACAGCGGGCCCAGGCGGCGATGGACCGGATGGCCGGACAGGGCCTGCGGGTGATGGCCGGCGCTTACCGCGACCTGGATCCGGCGTCGTTCGACCCGGCCGGCGATCTCCTCGGTTACGTGACCGACCTGCGGGTGGCCTGCCTGATAGGCATGGTCGATCCGCCCCGGGACGAGTCGAAGAAAGCGGTGGCGGACGCGCACGCCGCGCACATCCGGGTCCGGATGATCACCGGCGACGACGTCAACACCGGGGCCGCGATCGCGGAGCAACTGGGCATCGAGGGCGACGCCATCCTGGGCACCGAGTTCGCCGCGATGTCCGAAGCGGAACGGTTGGCCCGGGTGGACACGATCGGCGTGGTCGGCCGGGTGGCCCCCGAGCACAAGGTGCTGCTGGTCGAGACCCTGCGCCGCAAAGGCGAGGTCGTCGCGATGACCGGCGACGGCGTGAACGACGCGCCGGCCATCAAATCCGCCGACATCGGCATCGCGATGGGGTCGGGCACCCAGGTCTCGAAGAACGCGAGCCGGATGATCCTGTCCGACGACAACTTCGCCACCATCATCAAGGCGGTCGAACGCGGCCGGATGGTCTTCGACAACCTGAACAAGTTCGTCCGGTTCGTGATCATCGAGCTGTGCGCCTACGTGATCACGTTCCTGGGCGCCAGCGTGCTCAACATCGCCGCCGGCCAGCCGTTCACGCCGTCGCAGATCCTCTACATCAACTTCCTGGTCAACGCCCCGCTCGGCGTCGCCCTCGGCATGGACAAGGAGGCGTCCGGGCTGATGGAGCGGCATCCGCGGCCGCGGGACGCCTCGATCATGACGCCGGGGCTGCTGATCACCTCGGGCCTGGTCGGCCTGTACATGGCGGTGACCACCCTGATCCTGATCCAGTACGGCACCGACCAGCGCGGCGGGCTGCCGATCGGCTCGTCGATGGGCGTCACCGCGTTCTCCCTGATGATCGTGGTCGCCGCGTTCCAGGCCCGCAGCGTGACCACCAGCGCACTCCGGATGGAGACCTTCGACAACCCCAAGCTGAACTGGACCGCGGTGGTCGAGATCGTCCTCGCGGTACTGATTACCCAGCTGGAGCTGATGCGGAGGATCTTCGACACCGCGCAGATCGGTGTCGCCGAATGGGGCCTGTCACTGGCCCCGGCGGTGCTGCTGTTCTTCGTCTGGGAGGTCGGCAAGCTGATCGCCCGTCAGCGGACCGGGCATCGCGTGACGTCCGGCTGACCCGGTCGCGTCCGGAACCCGACAAACGGGGCCCGCGGGTCGATGACCTTCGGGCCCCGTCGGTGTCGGGTGGCCTTCCGGTGCGTCAGGCCGCAGCGGCCGACTCGTTGGGTGCGCGGGCAGCTGCCGGTGCGCGCATGGCGAAACCGATCAGCGCCAGCACGGCACCCACGGCGATCGCCATCAGGCAGACGCCGAAGGCGACCACCGAGGTGAACAGGGACGCCTGCAGGAACGCCGAGTTCATCGCGGTGGCCCGATTCGGGTCGTCCTTGGCCAACTCAACTCGGCGTAGGTTTTGCCGCCGGTGATGTTCAGGGTGTGTGCCTATCGATCACCGACGCCTGGCAGTAGGCGGAGATCGGACCGTTGACGTCATCCCCGGCCGCGCAGCTGGTGTCCTCCGACACGGTGATGCGCTGCGAGGCCAGGGTGTTGCTGACCACGATCCAGACTCCGATGCTGGCGACGACCATGACGACGCCGACGACAATCGCGACCCACGACGCGACCTTCTGCAGTGGCGTCACTCCTCCGGTTGCGCCGGTCGGAATACCCAACCGATCACGAACGGGCGATCGCCTCGCTATCCAGACCGGTATGGTTCGGGCATCTCCGCACTGCGCGACATTTCCCGGCACAGTGTGAACGGTGGTCACCGTAAACCCCAGAGCCGGAGGACCGCCCCGGTCGTCACCGGATCGTGACCACCTGGTCACTCGATGTTGGCCCCGCGTCATCGAGCCGGCACGCAGCCGGGCCGGACGAAACGGGCCCGGAACGCAGAAAACGGGAACCCCCGAAGGGATTCCCGTTCTCCGACCAAGTGAAGTCCGGCGGTGTCCTACTCTCCCACACCCCCACGGGTGCAGTACCATCGGCGCAGTGAAGCTTAG
>JBDHZW010000359.1:0-5266 GCA_039812105.1 Nakamurella sp. | reverse complement strand
TCGAGCCCAGGCTCCGGGCGAGCACGTCCCGGTAGAAGCCGGACAGGTCCACCAGCGCCCGGTCGAGCACGTCGCGTTCGGTCCGGGTGGCCCGCGACTTCTGCCGCCGCTCCATCTCCCGCACCACCCCGGCCGAGCCGCGAGCCGCACCCACCGCGCCCCGGCCGGTGCCGCCGGCGCCGAGCGCGGTCTTGAGTTCCTCCAGTTCGGCCGCGTCCCGCCGTTCGGACATCGCGGTGGCCTCCCCCTTGGCGTGCGCCAGGAGGTCGGCGGCCTGGGTGAATACGTCGCCCAGGGAGCGCAACGCCCCGGGCACGGCCAGGATCTGTCGCCGCTGCTCGCGCGCCTGCTCGTCCCGGGCCAGCCGGCGGGCCCGGCCCACATGCCCGGCCGACACCGACGCGGCCCACTGCGCCGCCGCCGGATCGATGCCGTCCCGGCGGGCCAGCACGTCGGCGATCGCCGCCGCGGACGGGGTACGCAACGCCATCACCCGGCACCGCGATCGGATGGTCACCGCGACGTCGTCGGGATGGGTGGACGGCGCGCAGAGCAGGAACACGGTGTGCGGCGCCGGCTCCTCCACCGCCTTGAGCAGGGCGTTCGACGCCCCCTCGGTGAGCCGGTCGGCGTCCTCGATGAGCACGATCTGGTACCGCCCGGTGGCCGGTCCGCGGGCCGCCAGCTGGACGACGGCGCGCATCTCCTTCACCGAGATGGTCAGCCCCTCGGGGACGACGGCGCGGACGTCGGCGTGGGTGTGGGCCAGCACGGTCCGGCAGTGCGAGCACTCGCCGCAGCCCCGCTGCGGGCACTGCAGGGCGGCCGCGAAGGCCCGGGCGGCGACCGACCGGCCGGAGCCGGCCGGCCCGGTGAACAGCCAGGCGTGCGTCATGGCCGCCCCCGGCACCCCCGGATCACCGTGCGAGGCGGCCACCGCCAGGGACAGTTCGTCGATCGCGTGCTGCTGGCCGACGAGGTCGTCGAAGACCGGTGCGTGGGGCCGGCCGTCCAGCAGCCAGCCCGGGACGTCAGGCACCTGTCGACCTCCTCTCGGCATCGGCGGGGTTCGGGCCGGGGATGGCCCGCCCGTAGGCGACCAGCGAGTCCAGCCGGCCGGCGTTGGCCGCCCGGACCGGGCCACGGACGACGGTGGTGATCACCAGGCCGGCCCGCGCGGCGACCAGCGCCAGCGTGCGCGGCGTGAAGTGCCAGATGTGCTGCTCGGGCTTGAGCGTCCACCAGCGGGCGCCCAGGACCCGCGCCGGGATCGACGAGAAGTACGGGACGGACAGGGCGATCACCCCGTCCCCGGCCAGCCGGGCGCGCACCTGGCGCAGGAAGACCAGCGGATCGGGGACGTGTTCAAGCGTGTCCCAGAAGCAGACGACATCGGCCGGCTCGGTCGGCGCATCCGCCACCTGACCGGCGAACACGTCCAGGCCCAGTTCGTCCCGCGCCACCCGCACCCCGGTCCGGGACAGCTCGACCCCACGGACCCGATACCCGGCGTCGCGGGCGGCGGCCAGGAACAGCCCGTACCCGCTGCCCACCTCGAGCAGGCTCGCCGGCGGCGGCCGGAGCCGGGCGATGCCGGCGAGCCGCCCGTGCGTCCAGGTCCGCTGCAGCACCATCGCCGGCGACCAGCGAGCCCGGCTCCCGTAGACGCCGCCCTCGAAGTACTCGGGCTCGTCGTACAGCCGCTGCAGCGCCGCCGCGGTCAACCGGGGCGAGACGAAAACCAGACCGCACACCGGGCAGCGCCCCACCCCGAACGGCGGAAGCCGGTGCAGCACCTCACCGGGCACCCCGCACAGGCAGCACACCGCGGGTTCGGTGTCCGCCGCGGACCACACCGCGCAGCGCCCGGAGGCGTGATCGGCGGCGGTTCGGCTGGGGTCGGGCACGGGGGCGGGGCCTTTCGGACGTGGGTGATCCGGACCCGGCCACCGTAGCCGAGCCGTCCGACAGCACGACCCCGTCGGCGACGGCCCCGGCCGGACCGAGATCCGACCCGGCCACGGCGGCCCATCGGTTGTCGGGTCCGGCGTTCCGGGGCACGCTGGCGGGCATGACTGCGGAGACGTTCGTGATCGTCGGGGCCTCATTGGCCGGGGGCAAGGCGGCGGAGACGCTGCGCGAGGACGGCTTCGACGGCCGGGTGGTGCTGATCGGGGCGGAGACCGAGCCGCCGTACGAGCGGCCGCCGCTGTCCAAGGGCTATCTCGCCGGGTCCGACGAGCGGTCGACGGCCTTCCTGCACGACGCCGGCTGGTGGGCCGAGCACGACATCGACTGGCGGCCCGGCACCGCCGCCGTCGGGCTGGACCTGCAGTCCAGGACCGTCGCCGTGCATCCGGCCGACACCATCACCTACGACCGACTGCTGATCGCCACCGGTTCGGCGGTACGCACTGTCGAGCTGCCCGGTTCCGACCTGGACGGGGTCCGCTACCTGCGCACGCTGGACCAGGCGGATGCGCTGCTGGCCGCGTTCCGCACCGCCGAGCCGGTGGTGGTGGTCGGCGCCGGGTGGATCGGGCTGGAGACGGCCGCCGCCGCCCGCGGCCACGGCTGCCCGGTGACCGTCGTCGAGATGGCCGCGCTGCCCCTGCAACGGGTGCTCGGCGACGAGGTGGCGACCGTGTACCGGGACCTGCACCTCGCGCACGGGGTGGACTTCCGGTTCGGCGCCGGCCTGCGGGAGTTCCGGGGCGCCGGCGGCGCCGTGCGGGCCGTCGTGCTCGACGACGGGACCGAACTGCCGGCGTCCACCGTGGTGGTCGGCGTGGGCATCCGGCCGGTCACCGACCTGGCCGCGGCCGCCGGCCTGGAGGTCGACAACGGCATCGTCACCGACGCCCACCTGCGCACCTCGGACCCCTTCGTGTACGCCTGCGGCGACGTCGCCAACTCGTTCAACCCGCTGCTGGGCCGACACCTGCGGGTCGAGCACTGGGCGAACGCGCTCAACGGCGGGCCGGCCGCCGCCCGCTCCATGCTGGGCGGCACCGACGAGTACGCGCCGCTGCCCTACTTCTTCTCCGACCAGTACGACCTGGGCATGGAGTACTCGGGCTGGGTGGCGCCCGGCGAGTACGACCGGGTCGTGTTCCGCGGCGACCCGACGGTCGGCGAGTCGGCGCCGGAGTTTCTGGCGTTCTGGCTCCGCGACGGCGCCGTGCTGGCCGGCATGAACGCCAACGTGTGGGACGTCAACGAGGACATCCAGGGGCTGGTCAAGGCGGGGCTGGAGGGGCGCTCGGCGGACCCGGCCAAGCTCGCCGACCCGGACGTCCCGCTGCCGGAGACGCTGGCCTGATCCGGCGGTTCAGGCCACCTTCTCCTGCGCGACGGTCGCGGGTGCGCGTTCCCGCAGCACCGACCCGATCCGCTCGGTGACCTCGGCGTTGATCACGCCGTCCTCGTCGGACAGCGGCCGCACCACCAGATACCGCTCCGGGGTGTAGGACGCGCGATCCCGGAACGCCTGGTCGGGTTCCACCCGATCGTCGTCGTCCGACGGTTCCTCGGGTCGACCGTCCGGGGCCGGTGCCGGTTCGGCATCCACCCGACCCGGGACGTCCACCAGCACCGTCAGGTCGGGCTTGAGGTCGCCGGCCGCCCACTGGGCGACCCGGCTCAGCCGGTCCTCGTCCAGGCCGAGCGCCCGGTACCGCACGATCAAGTCGTCGGCGAACCCGTCGCACAGCACCACCGCGCCGTCCTCCAACGCCGGTCGCACCCGTTCGTTCATCAGATCGGCCAGCTCCGCGGAGGCCCGCAGCGCGTCGGCGAGCGGATCGGAGCCGGCGTCGGGATCGGCCGGTGCCTGCTTCCTCAGCACGACCGCGGTCAGGAAGCCCGACTCGGCCAGATGACCCTCGATGGCCTGCCGGTACTCGGTCACCGCGGCCGCATCGGCCCCCTCGACTGCGATCAACGCCCCGGCGTGCTCGGCCGGCTCCTCCCACAGCGACGGTTGCACGCGGCGGCGGAACACGCGGCGGCCCAGCCCGGACGTCAGACCACCGATCTGCCGGCCGATGATCGCACTCACCCCGAACGCGATCAGCCCACCGGCGGCCAGCACGATCGCCGGGCCGGTGATCTCGAAGCGGAAATCGCCGACGGTGACCGGGTACGAGCCGATCGCCCCGGCCAGGATCGGACCGGCGGCGATCGTCAGCAGCAGGACGATCCGCACCGACGACATGACGAACGCGAACACCCGCCCGCGCAACTGGTCGGAGACCTCGTGCCCGATCATGGTGAAGCCGTTGATCCAGGCGATCCCGGCGAACACCCCCATCACCGACGCGGTGATCGCGGCGCCCAGGAAATCCTGCAGCACGCTCATCACGATCAGCGCGATCCCGGCGGCGCCGATGGCCGGCGTGAAGATCATCCGGCGCGGCACGTTCGGCAACACCTTCGGACCGATCAGCATGCCCAGGGCGAGCCCGGTGAACACCGCGCCGAACAGGATGCCGTAGCCGGCGTTCCCGGCGCCGAGGGTGGCGACGTAGGCCTGGGCGACGCCGGCAACCAGGCCGCCTGCGCCGAACGCACCCAGGATGCCGACGTAGATCGACCGCATCAGCCGGTTGCGGCGGACGAAGGAGACGCCCTCGGCGATCAACGAGAAGATGCTCCGCGACGTGCTGCGGTCGCCGACGTAGGCCGGGATCAGCCGACGCGAGATCAACACCATGAAGGCGGAGAAGAAGTAGGTGCAGGCGTCGATGGCCAGGGCGATGTCGATGGCCAGGGTGTTGGTGCCGCCGCTGATCAGCGCCCCGCTGTCGCCGGCCACCGAGGGCACGCCGAAGAAGCTGGCCAGGGTGGACAGCAACGCGAACAGCACCGCCGCGACCGGCACCATGCCGTAGACCGAGACGTAGTTGAGCTGGTTGGCCACGGCCAGCCGCTCCCGCGGCACCACGTTGACCCACATGGCCTGCTTGGCCGGCGTAGAGAACAGACCGATCGCCTCGACCAGGAACTGCGCGACCAGCAGCCACCACAGGTTGCCGGACAGGATGATCGACAGGTACAGCAGACCGGCCATCGTGTCGCCGACGATGGCAACGGTCCGCCGGTCCAGCCGGTCCACCAGGGCACCGGCGACCGGGCCGAGGATCAGGTCGGGCAGCAGCCGAGTGAGCAGCACGCCGGAGACGGCGGCGCCCTGGGCCAGGTTCGACGAGTCCTTGGTCAGGTAGGCGGCCAACGCGGTGGTGGCCAGCAGCCCCAGCCAGTCGCC
>JBDHZW010000358.1:0-5322 GCA_039812105.1 Nakamurella sp. | reverse complement strand
TGGGTCGGTGTAGACAGTCTCGTCGACCGGCAAACTTGTGGCGACGCCCCTGGTGGGGGTAATCCACGTTGGCGCGGTGATCGGGGTGACCGGCTGCCCGTCGGGCCCGAGTAGGGTGAACTTGGTGGGCACGGTCGATCCCGCCTTGAACACGCTGATGCTCTGACTGACCTGATGGGCCGTGTCGTTGATTGGCTGGTCGAACCCGTTCCACGCGTACTGCACGTGGTAGGTGGCGGTGACCATGGTCGTGTTGCCGGCCTTGTCAGTCGCGGTCGCGGTAACCGTGTACTCGCCGACGTGGTTGGCGTTCCCGCCGGTCACGTCGATCCGGCAAGCCCCTGCCAGCCCGGAGCGGGCGTCCGACGCGGTGCACGTCGCGTTGGGTGCGGTGCCGAGGAGGTAGACGGCGCCGTTGTCCGGTCCGTTGATCGTGACGACGGGTGCGGTCGTGTCGATCTTCAGCGTCGGTTGGGTGCGGCTGGCGGTGTTCCCGGCGACGTCGACGGCGGTTCCGGTGACCGGACCCGGGCTCGTCTCGGTGAGCACGACCGGGTCGGAGCACGTGTCCACGCCGGACAGCGCGTCGGCGCACTGCCACTGGACGGGAACCGGGGTGTTGTACCAGCCGGCACTGTTCGCCTGCCCGCCGAGCGTATCGCCGACGGTCGGGGCGGTCCGGTCCACGTTGACGGTTGCCTGGTCCACTGTGCGGTTGCCGGTGTTGTCGACACCTTCACCCGTGATGACCTGACCGGCTCCGTCGTCGGTGACGGTGACCGGGCTGGTGCAACTGCGGACACCGGAGTCGGTGTCGGTGCAGGAGAACGTGACGGTCACCGGCTGGTTGTTCCAACCCTCGTCGTTCGGCTGCGGGGCGAGGATGTGGGTCACCTTCGGTCCGGACGAGTCGATCAGGACGACCACCTCGACGGGGTCCTCGGTGTTGCCGGCCTTGTCGGTGCTGTGGAACTTCAGCGCGTGCCGCCCCTGACCGGTGACAGTCACCGTGGTGCTGGTGACGGGGTCGGCGTCGTCCAGCGTCCAGGTGGTGGCCTTCACGCCCGACAGCGCATCGAGCGGGTCGAGGGTGAGCGTGACCGTTGACGAGTTCCAGCCCTGCGGCGCGGTCACGCCGGTCATCGGCGCGGTCCGGTCGACGTTCACCGGTGCCGAGTCGGCGGTAGTGGCGTTGCCCGCCGTGTCCACGACGACACCGGACGCGGTCAGCCCGGCACCTTCGCCGGTGATCACCGCATCATCCGGGCAGCCGCCGTCCGGGATGCCGGACAGGGCGTCCGCGCATTCCCAACCGACGGTCACATCGCCGCGGTACCAGCCGCCCGGCGGCGCTTCCCCGACCGGCTTCCCAGTCAGTGCGGGCGGGGTCAGGTCGACGTTCAACGCGGACACGGTCGCGGACGCCGTGTTGCCGGCGCGGTCCTTCACCGTGCGGGTGACCGTCTGGCCGGCGCCTTCACCGACGACGACCGGGTCGGGGCACGCGGGCACGCCCGACAGCGCGTCGGAGCATGTGAACCTGACCGTCGGCTCTTGGTTGCGCCAGCCGGCCCCGTTCGCCGACCCGGACACGTCAGCCATGATCGTCGGGGCGGTCTGGTCGACGTTCACCGGGCCGAACGACCCGGTGGAGCAGTTCCCCGCCGTGTCGCACACCTTCGCGGACGTGGCCGTCTGGCTGCTGCCTTCCACGACCGCCACCGCCGGCGGCGCGGCGACATCGCCGTCCACGTCGTCGCGGGCGGTCCACGTGACCGTGACCGGCGCGCGGTACCAGCCGGTCCCGTCAGACTCGGCGTCCGCCGGACGGTCCGGTGTGCCCGTCACCTCGGGTCCGGTCGTGTCGGTCGGGATCGTCACCTCGTTCGACGGCGCGGACGGGTCGGAGTCGCCCTTCACGTTCGTCGCCACGACCGTGAACATGTACCGCCCGCCGCGGTCGAGCCCGCTGACGGTGCACTGGGGCGCCCCACTCGTGGTGCAGGTGCCGCCGCCGTTCGACGCGGTCACCGTGTACCCGGCGACCGTGGCGCCGCCGGTGTTCACCGGCGCCGTCCACGCTACCGCAACCGACTGCCCCGCGCCGAGGGTCGCGGTGACCCCGGTCGGCGCGTCCGGCTTCGTGACCGGGCTGGGACCAGCAGCAGTCAACGCCTGCACGGTAAACGTGTAGTCGACGCCCTTCGTCAACCCGGTCACGGTGCACGACAGCACAGCCGGGTCGTCGACTTGGCAGATGTGGCTGGCGGGGTCGCGGTCCGACGCGGCGGTCACCCGGTAGCCGGCGATCGGCACGTTCGGGTCCTTCGCCGCGGCGGCCAGCCAGCGGACTGTCGCCTGAGTGCCGTCGTCAGGGATGATCGGCGGGCCGTCGAAGTGGGGCGGATCGGGCAGCGGTCCGACGATCTGCTGGCAGGTGTCGCATGGCTCGGGTGGCGTGGGGCTGGTGCCGACCGCGTTGCGGGCGGTCACTGTGAACGTGTAGTTCACCCCGTTGTCCAGGCCGTCGATCGTGCACGACAGGATGTCGGGGCTGTCGGTCGAGCACGCCTTCCCGCCGGGTGTGGCGGTCACCGTGTACCCGAGGATCGGCGCGCCGCCGTCATCGGCGGGCTTCTCCCACGTGACCTTCGCCGAATGGTCCGCCGGCGTCACCACGATCCCGTTCACCGCATCCGGCGCAGTCGGGGTGGTCACCGTGTAGGCGAACACCTTGCCGGCGTCGGCACCAGCTGGGCTGTCCCACATCGGTGCCGACACGAGCAGCCGGTCGCCGGCAGTCGCCATGGAGTACCCGAAATCGTCACCCTGCTGCCCGGTCGGGGAATCCACTGTGCTGGAAACCCCCCAACCCGACGCGCCGCGGGCGATCACGTCGATACTGCTGGTGCCCGTTTCGCTCTCCCGGTTCACGACGAACCCGCCGGCAAGGCCCGTCAGGCCCTCTGCGTGGCGGTAGCCAGCAGACTCGAACTGGGTCGGTGCCGCCTCGTAACTGACACTCCCGTCCGCGGGGGGCTCCCACACCTTCAACCCGGCATCGGTGAGGACCGCGACAGCCCCCGAGTCGGTGACGGCAATGCTGGTGTAGCGACCTCCGGGGAAGAACTCGCCGGCGAGGCGGTACTCGCCGGACGTCGACCGAACGAGCACATCGACTGGTCCGCCAGACCCGCGAATGCTGTCGTACGCGCCGACCGCGAGGATCGCATGGTCTGGATTGGTCGCCAGATACCCATTGCCGTTCGACCAGCGGGCTCCCTGCGGAAGGGCGACCTGTGACCACCCAGAGCCACTGCTACGCAGCACGTGCCGGCACGCCTCGGTGAAGTAGTTGCCGCTGTGACTGGAGAGCACCAGGTCGTCCCCGACGAACGTCGCCGCGCCGATCCAGCGCTCATCAGTGGCGCAGGTCTGCGGGATGTCGATGCGCTCTTCTGCTAAGACCCACCCGGAGCCGGTCTTGTCGAACCGCAGGAGCTTGTTCTCCGCCGACCTGTCGGCACGGTAGACCAGACCGTTGACGAAGATGCTGCCACCATGAACGAGGATGGGACCGCCCAAGTCGGGCGACAGCCCGGCGCTGCTGCCGTCAGATGTGCCCGGTGACGTGAGCGAATCGGTGTGCTGCCACCCCTCAGCCGTGCGATGGAACACCTCCACGGTCGTGTGACCCGACCCACCGCCGGAGGAAAGCGCGGCCGCCATGTTGCCGTCGACGGTCATGCCCCCGATGCCGAGGTAGCCTCCGGCTCCCGACGCGGGCCGGTTGAGCTCACCGGTCGGTTCGCCGGTCTCGGCGTCGAAGGAGTACCACGCGCCCATGCCGTTGTTGTACGACACCGAGAGGGCGCCAGCCACCGACCCAGAAAGGGCGACACCACTGGCGAAGGCGCGGTCGTCCTCGTCCGGGTGAGGATCGGCGATGGTCTGGGTGAGCGTCCAGTTGTACCCGTCTGCAGCCCGGCCGTACACGAACGCCCGATCAGTCACACCGGTCAGGTGGCTGTCCTCGCCGACCATCAGCCGCGAGCCGTCCAAGGAGATCGACGCGCCGAAGGAGTTCATTCCCGCCCCGTCGGGGTCAGCGAGCTCGACCCCCGACCACCAGCCCTCTGGGCGATGGCTCCAGATGCTCACAACATCCCCGCGGGAGCTACGGCCGGCCATCACGACTGTCTGCCCGTCGAACTCGACGCGGGCGATCCCAATTTGGAGCTGCGGGTAGCCGAACGGCGTGCTCATCGCCCACCCACCCTCACCGCGGGTGAACATCGCGCCGTTGGTGATCAATTGGTCACCGTGAATGGCGACGGCAAAGGAGTTGCCGCCGAACTCGCCGTCGCGCGTCCATCCGCCCCCCTCGGCCGAGAACACGCGCACCCTGCTGTAGCCCTCGGCGGTCGTGCCGGAGACCGCCACCAGGTCGCCGTCCACCGCCATGCTGAAGACGCTGCTCATCCCCACGTCATGCGCCACGGGAGCAGACCAACGCCCGTCGATCCCCCGGTCAAACACGTACGCAGTCCCTGACCCCCCGTTGTCCACCAGGACGATCCGGCTCCCGTCAGTAGCACCGGCATTCACTGGGTGATTCGTGAACCCGTCGAGTGTCTGCGCGTACCTCCACTCGTTCCCGTCGCGCTTCAAGATCATGACCGTCGACCTGCCGGAGCCGATGATCGCCACCCCGCC
Organism: Nakamurella sp.; assembly: GCA_039812105.1. Taxonomy (GTDB): domain Bacteria; phylum Actinomycetota; class Actinomycetes; order Mycobacteriales; family Nakamurellaceae; genus Nakamurella. The sequence continues at coordinate 606 of JBDHZW010000358.1, read as the reverse complement.
GGCCGTGTCGAGGACCTGGCCCATCTGGCCGATCGTCTTGCCGGTCGCCGCGTCCATCTCCCCGTAAGGGTGGAGCTCGGGGCCGACTACGACGGGAGACGCCTCGGCGGCGTGGGCGGCCGGAACTCCCGGCGCAACCATTGCGACCACGAGGACTGCAATGCTCATCGCCGAGATCCGGCGAATCCGATCATCCTTGACCCGCGACGGATGGGGTATTGAGCCGAATATGAACCGCATTTGTGTCCCCCCGCGCGGCCGAGGCTCGGGCGGCCCCCGCCAAGGCGGGAATCTACACGCACCTGCGGCAGTATCAGCGGCGGGGGCCTTCATGCACTGCAGGCATGGGTCAGATGGGGCTCGCCACCGCAGCTTCCGGAAAGGTACGGACGCTGAACCGCCCGGTGACGGTACGGTAGGTCAGGCTGATGCGGGGGACGGGGCGAAATGGGCGGACCGCAGCCTGGAAGTTGCGTCTCCTGTCAACTAGTGTCGCGCGTCATTAGTTGATTTACATCGGGGTGGGCGGGATGATGGGGCATGCCGTCATCCGGGTTGTCGATCACCGCTGAGGACCGTGCGTCGTTGGAGTCGTTGACTCGGTCG
>JBDHZW010000357.1:0-5359 GCA_039812105.1 Nakamurella sp. | reverse complement strand
GAGGTGCGGGCCAGCACCGCATCCCGGACCGACCCGGGCAGCGGCAGGTCGGGGTTCTTGGCCACCTCGGTGACGAAGAACGGGTTGCCGCCGGTCCGGGCGTGCACCCGGGCCGCGTCCAAACCGGTCCCGTCGAGGAGTTCACCGACCCCGGCCGGCGTCAGGGCCGCCAGTCGCAGGGTGGTCAGCCCGTCGAGGCGGGCGAAGTCGCCGAGCAGCGGCCCCGCGGAGTGACCGGGACCGATCTCGTGGTCCCGGTAGCTGACCAGCAGCGCCAGCGGCATCGACGAGACCCGGCGCGCCAGGAAGCGCAGGACGTCGATCGACGCGGCGTCGGCCCAGTGCAGGTCCTCGACGACCAGCACGGTGGCCTCGGCGCGAACCGCGTGGTAGATCCGTTCGCACAGCTCCGACAGCAGCAGATCGCCCCGCCACAGGGCGGTGTCGTACCCGGTCTGGACGGCCAGGTCGCGGAACGGGCCGAGCGGGCGCGGGGTGCTGAGCGGGTCACACGCCGCGCGCAGCACCCGGACGCCGGTGATCGGGCGGCCGGCGGTGTCGATCGAGGCGGCGATCAGCGTCGACTTGCCCACCCCGGCGTCACCGGCGACCGCGACGCCGGCGCCCTCGCCCGCCGCGGCGCCGGCCACGGCGGACCGCAGCGCCTCCAGCGAAAGGTCCCGTTCGACCAGTTGCATCCGCTGAGCGTAGTTCGGCTCCGGGCCGCTGCCGAGGGCCGATCCGACGACCCGTCGGGGTGCGGCGACCGGCCCGGCGACCCCGCGCCCGCGGGGCAGCGGGGCGAGGTCGCGCCGGACCTGCCGCGGAAGGGCGACCGTCACCGGACGGGCATCAGCAGGTCGGCCGTGTGGGCGCCGAACTCGTTGGTGATCTCGGCGACGAGGGTGCACGGGAAGCCGCCGCGACGAGCGTGCTCCCGGATGGTCTCGGCGTCCTCGGCCTGGTGCACGCAGTAGATCTTGTCGCCGGCCACGTAGCTGGTCTCCCACACGTAGGGAACGCCGAGCGAGGCGACGGCCTCGTTGGAGGTCCGTGCGATCTCGGCCAGTTGCTCCATGGTCAGGGTCGAGGCGCCCGGCAGTTCGCGTTCGATCAGGAATCGGGGCATCGTCTGCTCCTTCGTCATTCCCGGCGACCCGGTGTCGCCGGCGTGATGACAACTCTCCGGATTTCCTCGGCGCCGGACATCGGGAGCGACTACCCATGTTCGGCCCGGGCCACCCACCCAGTCGCCGGCGAACCGCCGATTCAGTGACCGCGAGGGTGAGGTACCGCGGAGGCGATCGTCCAGTCGACTCGACGCGGAATCTGTCGGGCGGCTGCCCGGGCCGTCATCCCGTTGCCGGCCGTACACCGAGCCGGCGTGATCGACACATGCGCGGCCGCCCCACCCACGCGGGCATCGTGCGGATCAGTCGTTGACACCGGTTGGGCCGACGGCGACTTCCGGCACGGCGCGAGCGGAAGGCGTCCGCACGCTTGGCGTCCGCTCAGCGCGCAGGCAGCTGGATGTCCCCACGCGGAGGCCGCAGGGCGAATCTGCCGCATCGCACGCTCGGTCGACTAGGTGATCGGCAGATCGGCCACCCGGGAGGCGGCGAAGGCCAGGGTGGCCAACGCCAGGATGATCAGCATCGCGCGCGCGGGCTTGTACCGGAACGACGACGTGACGCCGGCGAAGAACAACGCGACCGCGAGCACGATGGTGTTGAGCACGTACTGCTGAGCGTTGTCCCCGGCCGTCTGGGCGTCGGCGGCCGCCGCGTCGGCCTGCGCCTGTTGGTCGAGGTACTCGCCCCGCAGGGAGTTGAGGTAATCCGGGTCCTCACTGAGCGGCGTCGGCGACTGCCCGGCGGCCACCTGCGCCTCCCATTTGTCCAGGGTCGGCAGGAATTCCGGTCGGGCCAGCGAATTCCGGTAGAACTGGGCCAGTCCGGTGTTGCCGGCCTGGACCGCCTGCGCGTACATCGCGATGAAGTTGGTGTCGTAACTGATTGTCTGGATGGCCAGGCCGAACTGGCGGTTGGCCTCCAGCCGGTGCTCCGCCTCGACCCGGTTGTCGTCGGTCTGCACGCCGGACCACTGGGACGCCTGGTAGCCGCACCAGGCGGTGCCCAGCGTGGTGATCGCCAGCAACAGGACGGCAATGATCTCCAGCAGCCGGTCGAGGAAGGTCTTTTCTTCGTTCACGCCGTCACCCTCGGCGGCTGTCGTGGTGCGGTTCGGTGGTCCACTCGGCGGCCCCCGCTCACACGGATTCCGGAGGCTCGTCGGAGCCGGGCGGAGTCATCTCCGGCGGGACCGTCGGCGGCTCGTGCGCGGTGCCGGCGCCCGGCGCCGGCAGCGGGCGGGCGCCCAACGCGACGTTGAGTCCTTCGGTGCGCGCCACCAGCTCCCGCCACAGGTCGGTCTCCCGGTACCGCCAGGCGTCGTCGCTCGGCGTGCTCAGGTGCTTCTGCAGGTCGGCGTCGTTCTGGGCGCGCAGTGTCCGGGTCTCCGCCTCGGCCCGCTCGCGTTCCAGCTCGTAGCGGGCCCGCACGGTCGCCTGGATGACCTCGCCGGTGCGGCCGAGGTCGACCGAGCCCAGCACGAAGCCGGTCATGATGATGCCGTCGGCCTCCAGCGCGTCGCGGACCGACCTGGCCAGTCGTTGCTCGCAGTCCTGCCGTTGGGCGCCGAAGAACTGTTCGATGCCGTCGTGGTGCTCGGCCAGCGTGCTCAGCACCGCGCGGGTGCTGGTGTCCCGGACGATGCCGAAGACCCCGTTGGGCCCGTACCGCTCGTGTACCCCCTTGAGGTTCTCCGGCAGCAGCTGAAAGCGCACCGTGATGACGATGGTCGCCTGGGTCCGGTCGCCCAGGGTGACCTGGAGCGTCGGGCCCGACACCTCCAGCCGGTCGAACGCACCCCGGCTGACCCGGCGATCGCCGAGGCTCCGTTTGAAGCCGACCTGCTCGTCGTCACCCAGCCCGTCGGCGCGGTAGGCGAGTTCGACGGACGGGTACTCCTCGATGATCACCCGCCGGAGCGCGAACACGAAATGACCGCCGGGCAGCAGCGACCGGTCGGTCGCCTTGCCCCGGGTCATGACCAGGCCCAGGCTGCCGGACGGCACCCGGATCAGCGAGGCGGCCAGGATCACCCAGATCAGCAGCCCGAGGGCGGGAATGACCAGGATCAGCAGGATGATCCAGGCGAGGGTGCTCATCGAACTCTCCCAGCGGCAGGTGGACGACCGTCGGAAGCGAACCTAACCGGACGCGACGGAGGCGGCATCGTGGCATTCTGCCTGGCGGCTCGGTCGCCGCGCGTCACCCACGGCGGATGATCCGGACAGTGACGCCGGCCGGACGGGCCTGCCTCCGGTCGATTTCCGGCACAGCGTTCGAAGCGGACGGCGCGGATGGACGGCGCCGGACATCCTGGCCGCATCGGGAGGGGCGGCGCCGTCGGCTGCGTCACGTCAGGGCGACTTCTCCCAGAAGACCGCATCGTCGTCGATCGGGATGATCCGGGGGACCTCGCCGACATCGGCGAGAAAGTCGTGGATCGCTGCTCGGCATTCCGGGAAGGTGCCGTAGTCATCGACGATGACGTACCCACCGGGGGACAGCTTCGGGTACAGCGCTCCAATCGCGTCCAGCGTCGAATCGTAGAAATCAGCGTCCAGCCGCAGGAGAGCCAATCGCTCGATCGGCGCGGCGGGCAGGGAGTCCCGGAACCATCCGACGAGGAATCGGACCTGGTCGTCCAACAGTCCGTAACGGGTGAATCTCTCCCGTACCTGCCCATGGCTCGTGCCCAGACCCAGCAGATCGAGACGCTCCTGAAAGGCCGGCGGCAGAGCACCGCCGCGCAGCAGGGCATCGTGAAACGGCTGGACCGAGGGCGACGAGTACGAACGGTCCGATGCACCGTTCTCAGCGGTCGGCAGGTGACCACCGAACGAGTCGGCCACCCAGACGGTCCGGTTGGTCACGCCATGGGCCTTGAGCAGGCCACGCATGAAGATCGTGGATCCGCCGCGCCAGACGCCCGCCTCGATCAGATCCCCGGGGACGGCCTCGGTCAGGATCCGGCGGACCAGCATTTCAATGTTGTCGAGCCGATGGATTCCGATCATCGTGTGGGCCTGGCTCGGCCAGTCCTTGCCGGTGATCCGTCGCTCCATTGAGAAGGGATTCAGCACGCCGTCAGCGGCGTCTTCGGAAAGATAGGCGATTGCCCGGTCCTGGTAGATCACGTTGGTGACGCAGCGTTTGAGAAGGTCGAGATACAAATCGACGCCGGAGTCCGTCACGTCGTCCCCCCGGTCATTTCGCAGCTGGACTCGCACGATCCACCGGAGCCTATCGACGGCCGGCAAGGAGAATTACGGCGGCGACTGGCCGGTCTCCTGATTGAGGCGGCGGTCGGATGCACCGGTCGTCCGCGGCCGTCCTCGGCGGGGGATCGGTGCCGCGTCGGCCGGGGCCCGTCCGGCGTCGGTCAGCGCCCGCCGCAGCAGCACCTCGACCTGCGCGTTGACGCTGCGCAGGTCGTCGGCGGCCCACTTGGCGAGCGCCTCGTAGACGGCCGGGTCGAGCCGGAGCAGCACCGCGTGCCGCTCCGGCCGGCCACCCGCCCGCCGGCCCGTCGGCTGGTCGGACACCAGGACTCAGGAGTACAGCGAGCCGGTGTTGACCACCGGGGTGGCCTTCTGGTCGCCGCACAGCACCACCAGCAGGTTGGACACCATGGCCGCCTTGCGCTCGTCGTCGAGCGTCACGACCTCCTCCCGCTCCAACCGGTCCAGGGCCATCTCCACCATGCCGACCGCGCCGTCCACGATCCGGGTGCGGGCCGCGACGATCGCTCCGGCCTGCTGGCGTTGCAGCATCGCCTGGGCGATCTCCGCGGCGTAGGCCAGGTGGCTGATCCGCACCTCGATGATCTCCACCCCGGCGACCGAGACTCGTTGCGCCACCTCGTGTGCCAACTCGGCGGAGACGACGTCGGTCGATCCCCGCAGGGAGGTGCTGTGCGCGGTCGAGTCGTCGTAAGGGTGGATCGTGGTGACGTGCCGAAGTGCCGACTCGGACTGAACGGACACGAAGCTCTGGTAATCGTCGACGGCGAAGACCGCCTTGGCGGTGTCGGCCACCTGCCAGACCACGATGGCGGCGATCTCCACCGGGTTGCCCTCGGCGTCGTTGACCTTGAGGGTGTTGGTCTCGAAGTTGCGCACCCGTACCGACACCCGCCGGTGGGTGGACAGCGGCACGACCCAGGTCAGGCCGGTGCGGCGGACGGTGCCGATGTAGCGGCCGAAGAACTGCACGACCCGGGTCTCGCCGGG
>JBDHZW010000356.1:0-5373 GCA_039812105.1 Nakamurella sp. | reverse complement strand
CAGGAGCTGCTGGGCCACGCGAGCCTGGCCACCACCCAGCTCTACACCCACGTGTCGACCGAGCGGCTCACCGCCGTCTACCGGCAGGCGCATCCGCGGGCGTGAGCTGGGGGGATCACCGTCCCACCCACGGCCACAGCCGCACCGGCCAGGGCCGCAGCAGCGCGAGCGGGTCGAGGTAGACATCGTCCGGCAGTCGGGCGCCCCAGTGCAGGCAGCTCGCCGGTGCGCAGCCGGGGTGGCCGGACTGCAGGGTGCCGATCGGCTGACCGGCCCCGACCGACACCCCGGGCGTGACGGTCGCGGCCACCGGCTCGTAGGTGGTGCGCACACCGCCGTCGTGCTCGATCGACACCACCCCGCGGCCGGCCAGGTCGCCGGCGAACACCACCCGGCCGGCGCCCGCGGCGGTCACCACGGCCCCGACCTCGGCGGCCAGGTCGACGCCGCGGTGCCCGGCGCCGAAGCGATCGGGAGGGGGCGCGAACGGGGTCAGCACCACCGGCGGTGCCGGCAGCGGCAGCACGAAGCCGGTCGCCGGCGCTTGCGCCCCCGCCGGCCCGGCCGGCGCCAGCGCGCCGACCAGCAAGAGCACCGGACCGATCACCCGCCACCACCGCATCGGCCGAGCATGCCCGGCCCGGCCACCGGCCGGTGGGGCGATCGGCCGGATGTGGACGGAAATCGGACATGGGGACAAACCGGCAGGCGTTGCCGCGGAAACGTGAACGATATATCGCCTGCCCGAATTGTCGTTTCCGCGGAAACGTCCCGACCGGGGCCGGACCTCGCGGCAACCGACGACCCGGCAGATCGGCTACCCTGGTCCGGCAGCCCGCCACCGGTGGGCTGACTTCGCACGCCTTGTTGCCACCGGGACGCTGTTCCATCCCACCGGCCCGTGGCGCACCGAGGTCCCCGCTCCGGCCCAGGTCGGAGCGAGGGCGGCGCGTCCGGAAGGCGTCAGGGCCACGGGTCACCCGACCCGCGGCGACAACCGAACCCTGCGTTCGCCTGCCCGAAAGCCGCAGCGAGCGCCGCACCAGGAAGGACGGCCCATGGCTGTCGTCACCATGCGCCAGATGCTGGACGCCGGTGTCCACTTCGGACACCAGACCCGGCGCTGGAACCCGAAGATGAAGCGGTTCATCTTCACCGAGCGCAACGGCATCTACATCATCGACCTGCAGCAGACCCTGCAGTACGTCGACCGGGCGTTCGAGTTCGTCAAGGAGACCGTCGCCCACGGCGGCACCATCCTGTTCGTCGGCACCAAGCGGCAGGCCCAGGAGGCCATCGCCGAGCAGGCCACCCGGGTCAACATGCCCTACGTGAACCAGCGGTGGCTGGGCGGCATGCTGACCAACTTCTCCACCGTGCACAAGCGGCTGCAGCGGCTCAAGGACCTCGAGGCGATGGAGACCTCCGGCGAGTTCGAGGGGCGCACCAAGAAGGAGGTGCTGCTGCTCACCCGCGAGAAGGAGAAGCTGGCCAAGACCCTGGGCGGCATCCGGGACATGGCCAAGGTGCCGTCCGCGGTGTGGATCGTCGACACCAAGAAGGAGCACATCGCCGTCGGCGAGGCCCGCAAGCTGAACATCCCGGTGGTCGCGGTGCTGGACACCAACTGCGACCCGGACGAGGTCGACTACCCGGTCCCGGGCAACGACGACGCGATCCGTTCCGCGGCCCTGCTGACCAAGGTGATCGCCGAGGCGGTTGCCGCCGGTCTGATCCAGCGCAGCGGCGGCGGTGCCGGCGACACCCAGGAGGAACCGCTCGCCGAGTGGGAGCGCGAGCTGCTGGCCGCCGGTGAGCAGCCGGCCGCGGTCGAGACCGCCGAGACCGTGGAGGCCGTCGAAACCGCGGCGCCCGCCGAGGCCTGATCAGCAACCGCTCACCCAGTCCGAACTCGAGAAGATAGGAACACCGCCGACATGGCAATCAGCGCGGCCGATGTCAAGCGGCTCCGGGAACTCACCGGCGCCGGCATGATGGACTGCAAGAAGGCTCTGGAGGAGTCCGACGGCGACTTCGACAAGGCTGTCGAATTCCTGCGCATCAAGGGTGCGAAGGACATCGGCAAGCGGGCCGAGCGCACCACCGCCAACGGCCTGGTGGCCGCGGTCGGCGGCGCCCTGGTCGAACTCGACTGCGAGACCGACTTCGTGGCCAAGAACGCCGAGTTCCAGGAGCTGGCCGAGCGGGTCGTCAACGTCGTCGGCCAGCAGGGCGCCGGCGTCGGCGTCGAGCAGGTGCTGGCCGCCGACCTGGGCACCGGCACCGTCGCCGACGAGATCAACGCCCTGTCGGCCAAGATCGGCGAGAAGCTGGAGCTGCGCCGGGTCGTCAAGTACGACGGCCAGACCACCGTCTACCTGCACCGGCGCTCGGCCGACCTGCCGCCGGCCATCGGCGTGCTGGTCGAGTACAGCGGCGACGGGGAGGCGGCCGCCGAGGCGGCCCGCGGCGCGGCGATGCAGATCGCCTCGCTCAAGGCCCGCTACGTCTCCCGGGACGACGTGCCCGCCGACGTGGTGGACAACGAGCGGCGCATCGCCGAGGCCACCGCCCGCGAGGAGGGCAAGCCGGAGGCCGCCCTGGCCAAGATCACCGAGGGCCGGCTGAACGGCTTCTTCAAGGAGGCCGTGCTGTCCGAGCAGGCGTCCGTGCTGGACTCGAAGAAGACGGTCGGCGCGCTGCTGTCCGCGGCCGGCGTCACCGTGACCGCGTTCTCCCGCTTCGAGGTCGGCACCGCCTGATGCCCCAGGTGCACCCGCGGCGACCGTTCCGCCGGGTCGTCCTCAAGCTGGGCGGTGAGATGTTCGGCGGCGGCGACGTCGGGGTCGATCCCGACGTCGTCTCCACCGTCGCCGAACAGATCGCGGACGTCGTCGCGGACGGCGTCCAGGTCGCCGTGGTGATCGGCGGCGGCAACTTCTTCCGCGGCGCCCAGTTGCACGAGCGGGGCATGGACCGCGCCCGGGCCGACTACATGGGCATGCTCGGCACCGTCATGAACTGCCTGGCCCTGCAGGACTTCCTTGAGCGCGAGCACCACCTGGACACCCGGGTGCAGACCGCGATCACCATGGGCCAGGTGGCCGAGCCGTACATCCCCCGGCGGGCCGAGCGGCACCTGGAAAAGGGCCGCGTGGTCATCTTCGGCGCCGGCGTCGGCATGCCGTATTTCTCCACCGACACCACCGCCGCCCAGCGGGCGCTGGAGATCGGCGCCGAGGTGGTGCTGATGGCCAAGGCGGTGGACGGGGTCTACGACGCCGACCCCCGCCTGGTCCCGGACGCGACGATGTTCCACGAGATCACCCATCGAGAGGTGCTCGAGAAGGGGCTGCAGGTCGCCGACGCCACCGCGTTCAGCCTGTGCATGGACAACGACATGCCGATCATCGTGTTCAACCTGCTGACCGACGGCAACATCGGCAAAGCTGTGCGTGGGGCGACCATCGGAACCCTGGTGTACACACGGTCCAGCCATAACGCGTCCCGCCAGGACAAGCAGCCGGAAAGGCATGGCGAATGATCGACGAGGAACTCTTCGACGCCGAGGAGAAGATGGAGAAGGCGGTGACCGTGGCCAAGGAGGACCTGGCCACGCTGCGCACCGGCCGGGCGAACCCGAACATGTTCGGCCGCATCCAGGTCGACTACTACGGTGCGCCCACCCCGATCACCCAGATGGCGACCATCAACGTGCCCGAGGCGCGGATGGCCGTCATCAAGCCGTACGACGCCAGCCAGCTGCACGCCGTGGAGAAGGCGATCCGGGACTCCGACCTGGGCGTCAACCCGACCACCGACGGGATCGTCATCCGGGTGGTGTTCCCGCAGCTCACCGAGCAGCGGCGGCGCGAACTGGGCAAGACCGCCCGGTCCAAGGGGGAGGACGCCAAGGTCTCCATCCGCAACATCCGGCGCAAGTGCACCCACGCGCTGGACAAGCTGGCCAAGGACGGCGAGGTCGGCGAGGACGACGTGAGCCGGGCCGAGAAGGAACTCCAGCAGATCACCGACCGCTACACCCATCAGGTCGACGAGCTGGTCAAGCACAAGGAAGCCGAGCTGCTCGAAGTCTGATGGCAGCCAAGAGTGCCGGCCGCAATCTGCCGATGGCGATCGGGGTCGGCCTCGGGCTCGGCGCGGTCGCCCTGGTCAGCCTGCTGACCTACCGGATCACCTTCTTGCTGGTGATCGCCGCGGCGGTGGCCGTGTCGGTGTGGGAGCTGCAGGGCACCCTGCGGCAGGCCCGCGGGATCAATCTGACCTGGATCCCGATCGGGGTCGGCGCCGTCGCCACGATCGGCCTGGTCTGGCCGTACGGGGCGGCCGCGCTCGGCATCGGGGTGGCCGCCACCACCCTGGCCTGCATGATCTGGCGGCTGCCCGGCGGCGCCGACGGCTACCTGGCCGACCTGTCCGCGTCGGTGTTCGTCACCGTCTACGTCGGGCTGTTCGCCGGCTTCGCCAGCCTGATGCTGGTGCCCGACGACGGCGCCCAACGGATCCTCACCTTCCTGATCCTGGTCGTCGCCAACGACGTCGGTGGTTACGCCGCGGGCGTGCTGGCCGGGAAACATCCCATGGCGCCGACCATCTCGCCCAAGAAGTCGTGGGAGGGCTTCGGCGGGTCGGTCGCCGCCGGCATGCTCGGCGGTGCCCTGTGCGTGTGGCTGATGCTCGGTGGCATCTGGTGGCACGGGCTGCTGCTCGGCGTCGCGATCGCGGTCACCGCGACCATCGGCGATCTGACCGAGTCGCTGATCAAACGCGACCTGGGCGTCAAGGACATGGGCACCCTGCTGCCCGGACACGGCGGCTTGATGGACCGGATGGACTCGCTGCTGCCGTCGGCCGTGGTCAGCTGGGCGCTGCTGACGGTGCTCGTCTGACCACCGCCCACCCACGCCGGCTGGCATCATCGTCCAGGTGACCCCGCCCCTGGTGCTGTTGCACGCGTTCCCGCTCGACTCGCGGATGTTCGACGCCATCCGGCCAGCGGTGTCCGCGCGGACCAGGCTGCTCACCCCCGACCTGCGCGGATTCGGCGCCGGTGCGCCGTTGGGCGACCGGCGGCCCGATCTGACCGTGTTCGCCGACGACGTGCTGGCCGAACTGGACGCCGCCGGGGTCGACCGGGCCATCGTCGGCGGGGTGTCGATGGGTGGTTACATCGCGCTGAACCTGCTGCGCCGGCACCCGGACCGGGTGGCCGGGTTGGTGCTGGCCGACACCCGCAGCGGCGCCGACGACGAGGCCGCGCTGGAACGCCGCCGCGCCGCCGCCGAGCGGGCCGATCGGGGCGACATCGCCGCCGGCCCGGACGCGATCGCCCCGCTGGTCGCCGCCGGCTCC
>JBDHZW010000355.1:0-5383 GCA_039812105.1 Nakamurella sp. | reverse complement strand
CCTTGCGGCGCGCCCGGCGGCGGACCCTGCTGGTACCCGGGTGGGGGGCCTTGCTGGTAGCCCGGGGGTGGGCCTTGCGGCGCGCCCGGCGGCGGACCCTGCTGGTACCCGGGTGGGGGGCTTTGCTGGTAGCCCGGCGGGGGCCCCTGCTGCGGGTATCCCGCCGGCGGCCCCTGCTGGTAGCCGGGCTGATAGGAGGTGGGCGGGGGCGAGCCGGCCCCCGGGTTGTCCTGGCCGGGACCGGGATTCTTCGACAGCGACGGTGATGACGAGGGCGAGACGGTGGGGATCGGGCCGGTGGAGCCGTGCCCGGTGTCACCCCCGTTTCCGGGCGGGCCGGACGGAGCCCCTGCGTCGCTCTGGTCGCCCGGGGGCCGCGAGCCCCCGGGAGGTGGTTGGGACACGGGCGGACCTCCTGGTCGGTGATGCCTCTGCGCCGGCGCGGAACACCCGTCCAGCTCACCCACGACGGTAACCCTGCTGATCGGCCATCGGTAGCGGACACGCGCGACGTGCCTGGTCAGGGCTCAGGTGAGCAACCCGGGTAGCCGCGCCTCGGCGGCCACCGCGGCGCTCCAGCGGCGCCGAGCCCTCCCGGCCACCGTCAGCCGCCGGCGAACGGCGGCAGCACGTCGATCACCTGGCCGTCCCGCACCGGGGTCGACGGGCCGTGCACGGCGACCTCGTCCAACAGGTAGGAGCAGCGGGGCAGCACCCGGGCCAGCCCGGTGCCGTGCCGGTCGGCGATCACGGCGATCACCGCACCGACGGTCGTGGTCGCGTCCGGCTTGCCGTCGATCTCGGGCGAGGCCCGGACCGGCAGGACCTCCTCGGTGACGCCGGCGGCCGCCCGCGCGGCCGCGAAGTAGCGGACCGTCACCGCGACGGTGCGGGCGGTCGGCTCAGCCACCGATCGCGCTCATCGGCCGGTCGGGTTGCAGGAACGACGGGTCGTCGATGCCGTGGCCGGGCAGCTTGCCCCAGGTGGTGGTCCGCCAGAGCCGGGCAAGTTGGTCGTCGCTGCCGCCCGAGCGCAGCACCGCGCGCAGATCGGTCTCGCCGCGGGAGAACAGGCAGGTGCGGATCTGGCCGTCGGCGGTGAGCCGGGTGCGGTCGCAGTCGCCGCAGAACGGCCGGGTCACCGACGCGATGATGCCGACCGTGGCCGGGCCGCCGTTCACCCGGAACAGTTCCGCCGGGGCGCCGTCCCGGGCGGCGTCGTCCGGGGTCAGCTCGAACTTCGCGGACAGCCGGTCCAGGATCTCGTCGGCGGTGACCATCCGGTCCCGCGACCACACGTGTCCGGCGTCCAGCGGCATCTGTTCGATGAACCGCAGCTGGTAGCCGTGGTCGAGGGCGAACGCCAACAGGTCGGGCGCCTCGTGCTCGTTGACCCCACGCAGCAGCACGGAGTTGATCTTCACCGGGGCCAGCCCGGCCGCGGAAGCGGCGGCCAGCGCGGCGAGCACGTCCGGCAGCCGGCGCCGCCGGGTGAGCCGCTCGAACGTGTCCGGGTCCAGCGAGTCCAACGAGATGTTGATCCGGTCCAGGCCGGCGTCGACGAACTCGGCCGCCCGGCGGGCGAACCCGATCCCGTTGGTGGTCAGCGACATCTCCGGCCGCGGGCGCAGCTGGGCCACCCGGCCGATCAACCGGGGCAACCCCTTGCGCAGCAACGGCTCTCCGCCGGTGAACCGGATCTCCTCGATGCCCAGCTGCTGCACCGCGACGGAGATCACCCGGACCAACTCGTCGTCGGTGAGCAACTCGTCGGTGGGCTGCCAGTTCAGGCCCTCGGCCGGCATGCAGTAGGTGCAGCGCAGGTTGCACCGGTCGGTCAGGGACACCCGCAGGTCCCGGGCCCGCCGGCCGTACCGGTCGATCAGGAACGGCGAGTCACCACGATCGGTGATGTCGATCGGGGAGTCCAGCGGCGCCCGGGTGCTCGAACCACCCACACGTGGCAGGCCCAGGGCGATCGCGGTCACCCGCTCACAGTAACCGCGGCAGGCGGCCGGTAACCACTCCGCGAGGCGCGGGGGTGCCGGCGCCCTCCCCGGGCAGGTGGCGCGCCTGCCCTGCCGGTGGCGCGCCCCCTGGGGTGTGTGCTGCGCCGGATGGCGGAGCGGAAGTTCTGCGCCGAATGGGTCATAGTGGTGTGGGTAGGGGGTGCGAGGAGGACTGCCGTGCGTGAGGTGCTGGCCGATCTGCTCCGCTGGTGGAGCGCGGGCGAGACCGTCGGGATGGGCACGGTGACCGGCACCTTCCGGTCCGCGCCCCGGCCGCCGGGCGCGGCCATGCTGGTCGGCCCCGACGGCACCGCGGTCGGTTCGGTGTCCGGCGGCTGCGTCGAGGGCGCGGTGTACGAGCTCGCGCAGACCGTCGTCGGCTCCGGCACACCCCAGCGGCAGCGGTACGGGGTGTCCGACGACGACGCCTTCACGGTCGGCCTGACCTGCGGCGGGATCATCGACGTCTTCGTCGAGCCGGTCTCGCCGAGCACGTTTCCCGAGTTCGGCGAGCTGGCCGCGTCCATCCAGGCCGGCGAACCGGTGGCGGTGGCCACCGTGACGGCCGGGCGGCCGGATCAGCTCGGGCGGCACCTGGTGATCTGGACGTCGGACGTGGCCGGGGGACTGGGCAGCACCAGATTGGACGACGCCGTCCGCGACGACGCCCGCGGTCTGCTGGCCAGCGGGCGCACCGGCACGCTGACCTACGGCCCGGACGGGGAACGGCGCGGCGAGGGCCTGACCGTGTTCGTGTCGTCGTTCGCGCCGGCGCCGCGGATGTTCGTGTTCGGTGCGATCGACTTCGCCGCGGCGGTGGCCCGGATCGGCTCATTCCTCGGCTACCGGGTGACGGTCTGCGACGCGCGGCCGGTGTTCGCCACCGGCCGCCGCTTCCCGGACGCCGACGAGGTGATCGTGGACTGGCCGCACCGGTACCTGCGGACCCAGGTGGAGACGGGCGCCCTGGATGGCCGGACGGTCATCTGCGTGCTCACCCACGACCCCAAGTTCGACGTCCCGGTGCTGGTCGAGGCGCTGCGGCTGCCCGTCGCCTACGTGGGGGCGATGGGTTCCCGGACGACCCACGACGACCGGCTGGCCCGGCTGCGGGAGGCCGGCCTGACCGACACCGAGCTGGACCGGCTGGCCTCACCGATCGGCCTGGACCTGGGCGCCCGGACGCCGGAGGAGACGGCGATCTCGATCGCCGCCGAGATCGTCGCCCGCCGCTGGGAGGGTGCCGGCCGGCCGCTGTCGGAGACCTCCGGGGCGATCCACCACACCCACCCGGTGGCCGGTTCGCTCATCGGGTCGAGCCCAGCATCCGGCTGATCCCGCGCCCGGCCAGCCGGACGGCCGGGATCAGCCGGCTCTGTTCGCGCCGGGTGCTGGCGGTGACCAGGCCCAGCGCCGCGACGACCCGATCGGACCGGTCGAAGACGGGCACCGCCAGCGAGCTGGACCCCGGCGTCATCTCCTCGTGCGTGGTCGCGTAGCCGTGGTCGACGATCTGCTGCAGCTGCCGTTGCAGCCGCCTGGGGTCGGTGATGGTCAGCGGGGTGTGCCGGGTCAGCTTCGTCATCGTGGTTTCCCGGAGGCCGTCGGTGCCGTAGGCGAGCAGCACCTTGCCCACCCCGGTGGAGTGCAGCGGCAGCCGCGCGCCGGGCTTGCTGACCACCGGCACGGCCCGGCGGCCGGAAATCCGGTCGATGTACAGGGCGCGCTCACCGTCCAGCACGGCGATGTGCACGTTCTCCCCGGTGGTCGCCGACAGGTCCTGCATGAACGGCAGGGCGATCGCCCGCAGCTCCCGGGACACCGCGCTGAGCGAGCCGAGAGCCCAGATGCGGCGACCGATCTCGTACCGGCCGTCGGCGCCGCGGGTGAGCCCCTCCCAGGCGACCAGCTCGGCGATCAGCCGGTGCGTGGTGGACAGCGGCAGGCCGGTGGCCGCGGAGATCTCGGACAACGACTGCCGGGCGTGCGCCGAATCGAAGGTGCCGAGCACGGCCAGCGCCTTCGAGGTGACGCTCCGCGGGCGGCTATCGGCGGACATGCCGATCAGCATCGTCGGTGGACCCGGCGGCCGGCACCGGCTTCCGATGGTTGGAAGGACGCCGAACGCGAAAGGACCGGTGACCTCGAGCGCTCGAGATCACCGGTCCTCCGGCGGGACAGCGGGAGGGCGGTCAGGAGGCCGCGTTCGGCACCCCGGCGTCGCCCAGCTCGTGAGCCAGTTCCTTCTCGTCGTCCTCGGACAGCGAGGTCTTCAGCAGCTTGCCGCCGTACTTGCTCATCCGGTCGGCGAACTTGTCGTCGGTGATCTTCGACGCCATGATCACCACCGCCGCGTTGCCCGGCTCCAGCAGCGAGTTGACCTGGGAGCGGAACTCGTCGTTGATGCCGGACTTGCCGAGCTTGCCGAACAGCGCGCCCATCAGCCCGCCGAGGGCCAGGCCGAAGAACGGCACGAAGAACAGCAGACCGATCAGCATGCCCCAGAGGGCGCCCGACGCGGCGCTCATGCCGACGATCTTCTGCGGGGTCTCGACGTGGCTCTTGCCCTCGGCGTCGACGTTGACGATGGCCAGACCCTGCAGCTCGACGACGAAGTCGCCCTGCATGGCCAGGACCTCGTTGTACGCGGCGGTCGCCTGGTCGTGGTTGTCGTAGCCGATGACGATCAGCTCGGACATGGTCTCCTCCTGGAGCGGTCGAATGATCGGGACCGGTGCCGAGAGGAGGCGAGCTTCGGACGAGCACGACCTGACCTCGGCGTCGGGGCCGGACGGCCGACGCGGCCGAACCGGACCAACGTGGCTGTTTCCGATCTAAGCACAGCCCCCCGGTGCTGCCATCAGCCGTCGGCCGATGGACGACACGATGCAGCCGGGTCATCGCGCAGAGTGATGATGGTGTACTTTCTGTAGTCACAAGTACACACACTGTGATTGTGCCGCCGGATGGGACGCCGGCCGGGCGGGTGGGGGAAACCGATGGGCGACGGTGCCATTCTCGAACGGTCCCGAACGCGGGTGCTGGTGTGGGACGAGGCCGGTGGAGCGAAATCGGTCGGACCGCTGGTGTCGGCGTGGATGACCGGCGCCGACGTCGTCGTCGCCGACGACGCCCGCGACCTGCTGGCGCGCGTGCTGGTGTCCTCGCCGGACGTCGTCATGGTGGCCGTGCACGCCGCCGACGGCCCCGGGATAGCACTGATCGAGCGGCTTCATCGGGCCGAACCGGGGGTGCCGATCCTGGCCGTCGGAGCCAAAGGTGACCCGGCCACGATGATCCGCGCGATGCAGGTCGGTGCCCGGGGGTTCGCCATCCTGGATCGTCCGGCGGGCGCGTCGGCGGCGCCGCCGATC
>JBDHZW010000354.1:0-5384 GCA_039812105.1 Nakamurella sp. | reverse complement strand
TGCTGGTCGCCGCTCCCTCGACCGCCGCCGGGGTGCCGGTCACCGGGACCGTCGACCTGACCCGGCCCGCGGCGAGCACCGACCCGTTCGCCATCGGGGTCGGCTCGTCGACCTACGGCGCCACCCCGCTGAGCAGCTCGGCGCAATCGCTGGCCGAGCAGACACTGGACGCACGAACCGTGCGCATCCCCGTCGGCTACCGCAACGGCCGGGTCACCTCGTCCGCCGCCGGCTCCGGCGGAACGCTCGACGTGCCGGCCCTGGTCCGGCTGTACCGATCCTGGGGGTACCACATCATCGCCGTGCTCGGCGGCCGGACGAACGACGTCGACATCCAGCCGGGCGATGCGACCAGGATCATGCAGGCTCTCGGCTTCGACGGGGTCACCTACACCGCGCCCAACGAGCCGGGAAACCTCGGCAAGACCCTCGCCGACCAGACCGCGGCGGCCCGGATGATCGCCGACGAAGGCCGCGCCCTGCGGTCCGACTTCCGGGTGACCGGCCCGGTGTGGGCGTACTACGACCGAAGCACGCTGACCGGCTTCGCCTCCGCCCTCGGGAGTCGGCTCGGTGGCCTGGACTACCACCACTACGCGATGGGGTCGACATCGTTGTCGACCGCGCAGGCCCTGTCCCAGACGCCGGCCTACGCGACCGAGGTGACGACCCTTCGCAAGGATCTCGCCGGGCTGAAACTGGACGCGCCGGTGACGGTCGACGAACTGAACTTCTCCTGGCGGTACCAGGACGGCACCCCCGGCGGCAACAACCGGTTCTTCACGGCGGTCAGCACCGTCTGGATGACCAGCGCGCTCGGCCACATTCTCAAGTCCGGCGGCCGCGGGCTGCCGTACGCCACCCAGAACGGGCCCCTCGGGGTCATGGTCGAGGCCGGCCAGGTGAACCCGGACCAGCGCCCGGCGTCGTCGCCCATGCCGGCCTACTGGGCGATCGCCAACTGGACCGGCGGCAAGCGCTGGCCGCACTACCGGGACACCGTCTACGAGAGCGGAACCTCCGACTCGTCGGTCGAGGCGTTCGCGGTGAACAACGAGGCCGGCGGTCACAACATCCTGCTGATCAACAAGAGCGAGACGGCGACCAGGGACATGTCGCTGAAGGTCACGGGTGCCGGCGCCGGCAGCTACACGGCCTATCGGAACGACCCGGCCGCGCCGTACGACGCCCCCGCCGCGGTGGGAACGGCGACGTTCGCCGCCGATCCGACGCTGCCGGTCGAACTGCCCCCGATGACGGTGACGGTCCTGGTGCTGGCCCCGACGGCCGGGGGAACGACGACGACCGCCGTGCCCGACCCGACCCCGACCCCATCCGCTCCGGTGGCGCCGACCACCCCGACCGCGAACCCGACCGGAGTCACGCCGACCGGCAGCCCGTCGACGACCCTGCCGGGCGCGCCGGTGGTCTCGGTGACCCGGCCGGGCGACGGCAGCACCGCCACGCTGACCTGGACCCCGCCGGCGTCGACGGGCGGCGCCGCGATCACCGGCTACCGGGTAAGCCGCGACGGCACCGACTCCACGGGCGGCGGCACCTACACCACCACCGTGAGCGCGGCGGCCCGGTCGTTCACCTTCACCCTGCTGCGGGCCGACAGCACCTACCGGTTCACCGTCCGCGCCGTCACCGGCGCGGGGGCCGGGGACCCGGCCGTCGCGACGTCCGCTCCGGCCGTTACCGCGCCGCTCGGCGTGGCTGCGGCGAGCCCCGGCGACCCGACGAAGGCCACCGTGACCTGGTCGCCGCCCACCGCCACCGGCGGTCTGCCGATCACCGGGTATCGGGTGACCCGGGACGGCGCCGACGCGACCGGCGGCGGCGCCTACTCCACCGACCGGCCGGCCACCGCCCGGACGTTCACGTTCTCGCTGCTGCAGCGCAGGACCGGCTACACCTTCACCGTCGCCGCGATCACCGCGGCCGGCGTCGGGCCGGCGGCCGCCGTCCGGTTCAGCACCGGCTGACCGGGGCCGTCACCGGCCTCGATTCGGGGCGGTCAGAAGCCGCCGAAGTCCCCACCACCGAAATCTCCCCCGCCGAAGTCCCCGCCACCGAAGTCCCCGCCGCCGCCCCAGTCGCCGCCCCCGCCGTCGCCGGAGTAGTCGCCGCCGTCGGCACCCCCGCCGTCCGCACCGCCGTCGGCATTACCGGCGTCGAAGCCCGCGTCGTACCCGCTGTCATAGCCGCTCTCCCAGGCCCCCATCCCGGCCATTCCGGAGAACAGGGTGGAGGCGACCAGGTAGGTGCCGACGCCCCAGGCGCCGGCGACCAGGGCCGGCTTCCACCACGGCTCGGAGTACCAGCCCCGCGGGACGGGGCGGCCGGCGACCATGCCCCCCGGGTAGTAGTGCTGGGTGCCGCGGCCCGGCGTCGGCGACGCCTCGTACTGATGACCCTCGACCGTCACGCTGCGGTCCTCGGTGACCGCGCCCGCCTGCTGCTGGCCGGGGATCGGCGGCAGCTCGGGGCCCGGATCCAGACCGAGCGAGGTGCGGGCCGCGTGCACGTAATACAGTCCCTCGTACGCCGTTTGCTGGGCGAGCCGGTACTGCTGCACCGACTTGGCCTGTTCCACCTGGGATCCCGCGGCGGTGTAGCGCTCGCTCGCGTCGGCCAGGGCCTGCTTGGCGGCCGGGTCGTCCCGGGGATCGAGCGAATAGACCTGCCCGCCCAGGCGTTCGACCCAGCGCCGGGCCTCGGCCTGCGCGTCCTCCAGCGACCGGGTGGCGGTCACGTTCCGCTGGCGCATGTACCACACGCCGGCGACGACGATCGCCGCGATGATCACGATCCACAGGAGCGAGTCCACGTCAGGTCCCTTTCAACTTTCGATGCCGGGTGGTCACCCGCCGTCACTGTGGGTCAACGTCCGGGGACGGCGAATCGTTCCGTCAGCGCCGTCGCTTGCGGGTGCCGAACACCGATCGGCCCAGGGCTCCGCCAAGCGAACTGCCGAGCGATTTCATGAACGAGGTGACCGCCGGATTGGTCAGCACGTCGGCCAGCCCACCGCCCGGCGCGGCCGCCGGCGGGGCGGCCGGGGGTTCGTCCAGGTACGGGTTGTACGGCGCCGGGGTGATGGTGGGCCACCCGTCGGCCCCCACCGATGGCCCCGCCGGCGGCGGGGCCGCGTTCGGGGCCGGGTTCAGGGTGGGCGACGGGTCGGGGGGCGCGAGCCGGGCGGTCAGCATCTCGTACGCGGACTGCCGGTCGACGTCCTGTCCGTACTTGCCGGCCAGCGGGGATCCGGCGACCGCCGCGGCGACGGTGTCCGGCGGGGCCGGCGCCATCAGCGTGCGGGGTGCCCGCACCCGGGTCCAGGCCACCGGCGTCGGCGCGCCCTTCTCCGACAGCACGGTGACGACGGCCTCGCCGGTGCCCAGCGCGGTCAACGCCTCGGCCAGGTCGTAGTCCTTGGTGACCGGGTAGGTCTTGACCGTCGCCTTGAGTGCCTTCTGGTCGTCCGGGGTGAAGGCGCGCAGTGCGTGCTGGACGCGGGCGCCCAGCTGGGACAGCACCGGCCCGGGCACGTCGGTGGGCAGCTGGGTGCAGAAGAAGACACCGACTCCCTTGGATCGGATCAGCTTGACGGTCTGCTGCACCGCCTGCAGGAATGCCTTCGACGCGTCCGCGAACAGCAGGTGCGCCTCGTCGAACAGGAACACCAGTTTGGGCTTGTCCAGATCGCCGACCTCGGGCAGCCGTTCGAAGAGTTCCGCCAGCAGCCACATGAGGAAGGTGGAGAAAAGGGCCGGATTGGTCTGCAGCCCGGACGCCTCGAACAGGGTGACGACGCCGCGCCCGTCGGGGGCGACCCGCATCAGGTCGGCGACGTCGAGTTCCGGCTCGCCGAAGAATCGGTCGCCGCCCTGGGCGTCCAGGTTGGTGACGGCTCGCAGGATCACCCCGGCGGTGGCCTTGGACACCCCACCCAGCGCCCGCAGGTCCTCCTTCCCCTCGTCGCCGGTCAGGTGCATGATCACCGCCCGCAGGTCCTTCAGGTCCAGCAGCGGCAGGTTCCGCTCGTCGGCCCAGTGCACGATCAGCCCCAGCGTCGACTCCTGGGTCTCGTTCAGGCCCAGCACCTTGGACAGCAGGATGGGACCGAAGGAGTCGATGGTGGCCCGGACCGGGATGGCCGAGCCCTGCCCGTTCAGGCTCAGGAACTCGACCGGCACCGCGGCCGGCGCCCAGTCGTCGCCGGTGTCCCTCGCCCGTTCGTCGATCTTCGGGTTGGCCTGCCCGGGCACGGCCAGGCCGGTGAGGTCGCCCTTGATGTCCGGCATGAACACCGGGACGCCGGCCGCGGACAGCTGCTCGGCCAGCACCTGCAGCGTCTTGGTCTTGCCGGTGCCGGTGGCGCCGGCGACCAGTCCGTGCCGGTTGAACATGGACAGCGGGATGCGGACCAGAGCGGCCGGGTCCGCGGTCCGGTCGATCACCACCGAGCCGATCACGACGGCCGGCGCCGCCGTGTCGTAGCCGGCCGCGATCCGCCGCGCGGCGGTCTGGTCACCGGTCGATGTCGTCATGTGTCGGTCCCCCGATCGGATGTCGACCCGGAGCCTAACGGCGATGTCCGACACCGCGACTATCGTCACCAGACGTGAACGATCGACTGGTGTGGGTGGACTGCGAGATGACGGGTCTGGATCTGGCGACGGACCGGCTCATCGAGATCGCCGCCCTGGTGACCGACAGCGAGCTGAACATCCTCGGCGACGGGATCGACGTGATCATCCACGCCGACGACGACGCGCTGGCCGCGATGCCAGACGTGGTCACCGAGATGCACGCCAGGTCCGGGCTGACCGAACGGGTCCGGGAGTCGATCGTCACCGTCGACGAGGCCGAGCGGATGGTGCTCGACTACATCAAGCAGTACGTCCCCGAGCCCAAGACCGCCCCGCTGGCCGGCAACTCGATCGCCACCGACCGCGGCTTCATCGCCCGGGACATGCCGACCCTGGACGGCTTCCTGCACTACCGGATGGTCGACGTGTCCAGCATCAAGGAGTTGTGCCGGCGTTGGTACCCGCGGATCTACTTCGGCCAGCCGGCCAAGGAGATGTCGCACCGGGCGCTCACCGACATCACCGAGTCGATCCGGGAACTCGCGTACTACCGGGGCACGGCGTTCGTCCCGGCGCCGGGACCGACCGGCGACCAGGTGCTGACCGTGGCCACCGAGGTGTCGGCCCGGTACGGGGGCCAGGCGGTCCTGCCGCCCGCCGGGAGCCTGTAGACTCCTCCCGGTCCGCGTGCCCGGTCGGCGCGCAGGTCGCGGTGAGCGTAGCTCAGTTGGTAGAGCTCCGGCTTGTGGTGCCGGCGGTCGCGGGTTCGAGTCCCGTCGCTCACCC
>JBDHZW010000353.1:0-5441 GCA_039812105.1 Nakamurella sp. | reverse complement strand
GCCGCACCACCACCGGCGCCGGCAGTCCAACCACCCTTCGCCGAGCCGTCCGGTCCGACGGAGCATCGCCGTCGCCGGCCGCTTCGCCGCCCACCGGCGCCGACCAGGTCTTCGCAGGGCCGGCCGCGACGACCGAACGCCTTTCGGCGGTTCGCGTCGGCGCGGCGGGACTGCTGCTGCGGCAGGCGATTCCGTCGGCCACGGTGGTCGACGCGGTCGCCTCGACGATGATCCGCCGGATGCCGCCCGCACCGCCGCGGGGCACGCCACGGCTGGCTTCGCATCGGGAACAGTCCCGAGGCCCGAATACGCCACCCAGCGCCGATCCTCGCTGGTCGTTCACGTCCGTCGCGGCCACCGGCGAGCGGAGCCTGGTCGGCACCGCCATCGGCGGTACCCGGACCCGCGGGACCAGCGCACCGAACATCCCCGCACCCGCCACGTCGACCTCGACGACGACCGCCGCCGCGGACAGCGCGGCACCCGGCCGGCGCCCCAGCCTGATCGACCTGGTCCCGCCGTCGTTGTTCGATCGGGCCCGGGCGGGCCTGGCCGCGTCGACCGGAGGCGCGCTGCAGACCGTCGACCAGTTCCCCGTCCGGGCCTCGGGTTTCGGCCAGCGAGCGGCAACGAGCACAGAGGTGGCCCAGGTGACCCAGCCCACGGACAACGCCCCGGCGCAGCGGATCGCCGAGGCCCTCACGCCGCGCGAGTGGGACGAGTTGGTCGACGTCGTCGTCGACCGGCTGGAGGAACGGATCAAGGACGAACTCGCGCGGCGGGGCCGCCGATTCACGCCGGGGGTGTTCTGACATGCCGCTGACCGAGAAGGCGTTCCTGGAGATCGAGGGCCGCACGGACACCATCCCGTGCATGTTCAACCCGGCCGAGCTGACGGTGTCCCGGTCGAATTCGTGGAAGGCCGATTCGCTGGGCGGCCAGGGCGTCGGCCAGGTGCGTTACCTGGGCGCGCAGTCCGGCGAGATGCGGCTGACCCTGCACTTCGACACCACCGACACCGGGCAGACGGTCGGCCAGCACACCGGCAAGGTGCTCAAGCTGATGGACGTCGACTCGTCGCTGCCGGGGACCGACGCGCAGAGCAACAACGCGCGGCCGCCGTACGTGGTGTTCCATTGGGGCAACCTGCACTCGTTCAAGGCCGTCGTCACCGACCTGACCCTGCGGTTCACCTACTTCTCGTCCACCGGCGTGCCGCTGCGGGCCGAGGTCGACCTGAGCCTGCGCCAGTTCGCCGAGTCGGACGCCTTCGGCCCGCAGAACCCGACCTCGGGCACGCCGAATCCGCATCGGGTGCACCGGGTTCAGCCCGGCGAGACGCTGGACCGCATCTCGGCCAAGTACTACGGCGACTCGACCCGTTGGCGGCAGATCGCGCAGGCCAACGCGGTGGCCGACCCGCTGGCCCTGCGGCCGGGCGCTCTGCTGTCCATTCCCGGCGGTGTCGAATGACCGTCGCGCTGGCGATCAACCGGATCGCCCCGGTCATCGACATCAACGGTTCCCCGATCTCGGCGACCGCCCTGTCGTCGCTGATGGAGCTGCGGATCGCCCGTGGCCTGCGACTGCCGGGCCGGGCCACCCTGCGGTTCGACGACGCCGGGCACACGCTGGCCGCGGGGGGCATCTTCGACATCGGAACCACCGTCAAGGTCTCCGCCGGTTCGGGGCAGGTGCTGCTGTCCGGCGAGGTGACCGGCGTCGAGCTGACCATGGACCGGGGTCAGCCCGACTTCACCGTCGTGGTCGATGATCTGGCCTACAAGCTGACCCTGGGCGCGAAGATCCGCACGTTCGCCTCGATCACCTACGGCGAGATCATCGCGCAGATCTGCCGGGAGCAGGGGCTCAGCTACGAGAACCGGCAGGGTTCGGACGCGCTGGCCGTCCAGCAGGACTACCTGATGCAGTCGGACACCGACTTCGGCTTCATCACCGAGATCGCCGATCGCACCGGCAACGATTGGTGGGTCGAGCAGTCCACTCTCGTGGTCGCCGCGCCGGCCGACGGGGCGGCGGTCGCCTCTCTCGGCTTCGGCGACGATCCGACGCTGGTGTCCTTCACCGTCCGGGCGTCCGCGCTGCACCCGGCCGAGCCGGTGGTGCACGGCTGGTGGCCGCAGACCAAGCAGGCGGTCACCGCGAACGGCCGGAGCACCACGTCCAGCGACGTCGCCGCCCTGGTCCAGCCGTTCATCTCCGCGTCCGACCTGACCTCGCGAGCCAAGACGGTCACCGCCACCGAGGTTCCGCTGGACCAGTCGGACGCCGAGGTGCTGGCCAACCGGCTGGTCGGCCGGTGGACGTCCGGCGCGGTCACCGCCAAGGCCGCGACCCGCCAGGTGGAACCGGCCGTCGTGCCGGGGTCGACCGTGGCCGTCACCGGGGCCGGTCCGGCGTCCGGCAACTACCACGTCACCGAGGTCGAACATGTCTACAACGGAAGGGGTTTCGCCACCCGGTTCACCGCCGGCGACCGGCGGCCGGCATCCCTGGTCGATGTCCTGACCACCGAGGCGTCATCCAGCTTCCGCCGGCAGGGCATCGTCATCGGCGTGGTGACCAAGGTCGGCAACCCGAACGGCTCGCCCGGCGAGGTGAAGGTCGCCTACAAGTCCGCCGGCGACCAGGTGGAGTCCAACTGGGCCCGGGTGGTCACCTTCGGCGCCGGCAGCGGGCGCGGGGCCACCTTCATCCCGGAGATCAACGACGAGGTCATCGTCGGCTTCGAGGGCGGCGACTCGCGGCGACCGATCGTGCTCGGCGGGGTCTACAACGGGCAGGACGTGCCGGCCGAGTTCGGCGTCGCCAACAGCAAGGTCGACAAACGCCGGATCACCTCCCGGGCCGGACACTTCATGGAGTTCGGGGACGGCGACGCGACCACCGACCAGCACATCAGCTTCACCCTGGCCGGGGCCGAGCATCAGCTGGTGCTGGGCAAGGAGAAGTTCGAGGCGACCGTGCCGGCCGGCAAGCCGATGACCATCAAGTCCGGCAACTCCTCGATCGCGATCGCCGCCGACGGCTCGATCACCATCCAGGGCAAGAAGATCACCCTCAAGGCGGACACCGATGTGGAGGTCTCGGGCGTCAACGTGACCACCAAGGCCAGCGTGAAGGCCGAGACGTCGGGCACCCAGATCGCCATCAAGGGGTCGGCCACGACGGAGGTCTCGGCCGGCGGGTCGATGACGATCAAGGGCGCGATGGTGGCGGTGAACTGATGACGGTGATCAATGTCTGAGATCGTGCCGGCGGGCGCCATCTCCCGCGAACCGGCCCGGCCCGAGGCCTCGTTCGTCGGCCGCGGGTTCTACTGGCCGATGCAGGTGGACCACACCGGGTCGATCCGGCTCACCGACGGCGCCGCCGACCTGGACGCGGCGATGCGGCTGGTGCTGACCACGGCGCCCGGCGAGCGGGTGATGCGCTCCCAGTTCGGTTGCCGCATCTGGGATCTGCTGTTCGAGCCGGTCACCGCCAACGTGCTGGGGCTGATGGCGCAGGCGGTGCGGGACGCGCTGGTGCAGTGGGAGCCGCGGGTCGAGGTGGAGCGGGTCGACCCGGTGCCCGACCCGCGGGATCCGGCGCTGGTCACCATCACCGTCTCCTACCGGATCAAGGCCACCAACGACCGCCGCAACCTGGTGTTCCCGTTCTACGTGATCCCGCACGAGGAGGGCTGAGATGGCGCTTCCCGCCCCGAATCTGGACGACCGCACGTTCCAGGACATCGTCGACGAGGCCAAGCGGCTGATCCCCCGCTACACGCCGGAGTGGACGAACCACAACCTGTCCGACCCCGGGGTCGCGCTGATCGAGCTGTTCGCCTGGATGAGCGAGATGGTGCTGTACCGGGTCAACCAGGTGCCGGACCGGCTGTACGTGCACTTCCTGAACCTCGTCGGCATCGACCCGTTCCCGCCGTCGGTGGCCCGGGCCGACGTCACGTTCTGGCTGTCCGCGCCGCAGGACGCGGTGATCACGGTGCCCGAGGGCACCCAGGTGACCACCGCCCGGGACACCGTGGTGGACCGTACGATCGTGTTCACCACCGTCGACCGGTTGGACATCCGCCCGCCGGAGCTGGTCGCGGCGATGACCACCGACTCCCGCGGCGAGCGCCTCACCGACGTCATCGACGACCTGCGGTACGAGGGATCATCGGTGACGTGCTTCAGCACTGTCGACGCGGCCGGCGCCCTGGTGCCCGGCGACGCCATGCTGCTGGGTTTCTCCCGCTCGCTGGCCGGGGTGGCGCTGCGCCTGTCGGTGACGGCGATCGCCAAGGGCATCGGGGTCGACCCGCTGCGGCCGCCACTGGCCTGGGAGGTGTGGAACGGCGAGGCATGGATCGCGGTCGACGTCTTCACCGACACCACCGGCGGGCTGAACCGGTCCGGCGAGATCGTGTTGATGGTGCCGGGCGAGCACGAATCGCTGACGCTGGGCGAGACCGGCGCCTACTGGCTACGGGTCCGGCTCACCCCGGCCCGACCCGGCCAGCCCGGCTACCAGGAGGCGCCGCGGATCGACGACCTGGTCGCGGTCGCCATCGGCGCGACCGTGCGGGCCGAACACGCCTCGCCGTCGCCCGCCGAGGTGCTCGGCCGCTCGGACGGCAGCCCGGGACAGGAGTTCCGGGTGAGCTTCCCGCCGATCCTGCCCCGCCGGCAGAGCGAGACCGTCCGGGTGACCGATCCGGACGGCGTCGCGCAATGGGCCGAGGTGGAGGACTTCTCCCGATCCGGCCCGACGGACCGGCACTACGTCTGGGACTCCGCCTCGGGCGAGATCCGGTTCGGGCCGCGGATCCGGTACGCCGACGGCAGCATCCGGCAGCACGGCGCGATCCCCCGTGACGGCGCCGAGATCGCCGTCACCGGTTACCGGTTCGGTGGCGGGGCGGCCGGCAACGTGGGGGCCCGCACGCTGACCGCGATGCGCACGTCGGTGCCGTACATCTCCGGGTGCATCAACCTGCGGGCCGCCTCCGGCGGGGTCGACGCGGAGACGGTGGCGGAGGCCAAGGCCCGCGGGCCGATGACCCTGCGGACCGGGCAACGGGCCGTCACCGCCGGCGATTTCGAGCGGCTGGCGCTGGAGTCCTCGGTGGAGGTGGCCCGGGCCCGGTGCCTGCCGTCGGCGACCGGGCGGGGGCCGGTGCGGTTGCTGGTCGTGCCGGCGGTGCGCACCGACCCGCGGACCCAGCAGCTGGACGACTACGCGCTGGCCGCTCCGCTGATGCGGCGGATCACCGAGCACCTTGATCGGCACCGGATCGTCGGCACCGCGATCGAGGTGGGAACGCCCTACTACCAAGGGGTGTCGGTGGCGGCGCTGGTGCACGCGCCGCCCGGCCGGCCGCTGGCGTTGGTCCGGCAGCGGGCCATCGACGAGCTGACCCGCTACATCAA
>JBDHZW010000352.1:0-5458 GCA_039812105.1 Nakamurella sp. | reverse complement strand
CGGCGCCTGGGACCGGACGGTCGACGAGCAGCGCGCGGCCGAGCGGGCCGCGCAGATCCCGCAGATCGCCCGGCTGGCCGCCGCGGTCCTGGCGGCCGGCGACTCGGAGGCGGCCCGCTGATGGGTTCGCCGGGCCGCTGGATTCGGGTCCGGGATCGCCGACGTTGCCGTACCGACGATCGACGTCACAGGTCCGTCCGCAGCTCCTGCTCGACCTGACTCGACCACGACACGTCGTCGTTCCGGCGTTCACGGGCCTGCCGGATCAACCGGAGGTTGTTGGCCGTGCTTTCCCGTTCCCAGCTCTCCCGAGCGTTGGCCAGGGCATGGGCCAGGGCCTGATAGGCCGTCTGCTCGTCCCTGGCGAGCACAGCGAGTTCGAGGCGGGTGGCGAAGTCCCAGTAATCGGCGTCCGCGGTGGCCAGCCGTCGTTCCACGGCGTAGCGCACAACCGGCAGGATCTGATGTCGGCGCTCGTCCGGCGGGTCTGCCACCTCCATCAGGGTCAGCACGTTGATTCCCGGGTAGGCGTCGCGCCAGTCTGCCTCGAATCCGGCGAGGTACGCTCCGATCGCCTTGTGGACCAGTCCACGGGCCAGGGCCGCCTGGCCGGCCTTCCTGGCGTCGTCCCACATGTCCTTGTAGACGCGACCCAGGATGCCGTAGGTCTCGCTGCTCGGACCGCGCTCCTTGACCAGGTCGAGCAGGACCGTCTCCGCCCTGCGCCGCAGGCCGAGCCGGTTCAGTGCCAATCCGTGCTGTTCGCGGACCATGGCCGTCCGGGCCAGGGGGAGGGGCATCCGGTCGACCAGGGCGACCATCTCGTCGTAGCCCTGCACGGCCCGATAGGACAGGAACAGGTCGATGACGGTTCCGCCCTCCACGTCCTGAAGGTTGCCGAGTTGCGCCTCCGCCGCCTTCACCGCCGGCAAGCCGGCCGTCCTCGCCTCGGCGAGGCGCTCCTTCCAGATCGCCGAATACTGGACGCGATCACGGAAAACGTCCGTCTTCAACCGGGAGAGATCCGGGAAACCGTCGACGAGCTGGAAGACCGGACTGTCGACGGTGGCGTGACGGGCGGCGATCAGGTGTTGGGTGATGAGTCCGCCATTCTCGGCGGGTTTGGCCGGGGCTCCTCTCGCGTCCACCGAGTACGGCAGTCCCCGGGCGAGCGCGAGGTCGAACGGAAGGAGCGTTTCCTCGGCGAAGATCAGCAGGGTCGAATGCGGCAACACGGCGTGCCGGACGCCCAGTTCGTAGTAGACGTTGGCATTCGCGAAGGTGAGGTCGGCGACGGCGTACGGGCAGCACATCAACCGTTCGAACATGGCCTTGTGGACGATGCCCCCGGCGAGTTCCTCGTCGGCCCGGATGGGCTCGAGATTGGCCGCCCGTACCGCCGGCGCGATCAGCTCCTGATAGACGTCGTCGAAATTGATGGTGGTGCCGCTGTTATCCGCCTTGCGACCGAACGGCATCAGTACGAAACACAATGGGAGTGGGGCGGCCTCGGTCGCCGCCGCCGAACCGGAACCGCCGTCCGAGGTGGGCACCGCGCTCACTCCTTGCCAATCGGTGGTCGCGCCGGGTCACTCCACGCAGGAGGTCGGGCGAACAAGCCATCCGTTTCGGTCGGATCCCACGGGTGCGGGCATAGGCAGGGTAGACGAGGGTGGACAACGGCCTACCGCCAGTGGCGCGCCAACGGGAGAGCCGTGGTGAACTTCACCCTCGACAACGACACCCGGGTGCTCGTCCGGGCGACGCCCGGCAACGCCAGAATCTGCTCGACATAGAAGGCATTGAATGATTCCACGTCGTGGGTGACCACTTTGAAAAGATAGCGCTGAGGGCCGCTCGTCCGATGGCATTCCATGATCTCGGGAAGATGACCGACCCGTTCCTCGAAAATGGCGAGCAATGGGCCGGACTCCTCTACGAGTTCGACTTCGACAAAGACTTCGAAGGTTCGTCCGGCCCGCCGTGGATCGACCAGCGCGACATATCGGCTGATCCAGCCGTCACGCTCCAAAGCCCGAACTCGTCGTTGCACCGGGGCTGCGGTCAGGCCGACTCGGCGACCCAACTCCACCAGGCTGAGGTGGCCATCCTCTTGCAGCTCGCGGAGGATGGCCAGGTCCACGTCGTCCACGCAAAGATCTTTCCTGTCCTCGGTAGCCGGCGCAACGACCGGGCGCGCGTGGCGTCACCGTGTCGAAAGATCGCAACAAATATGCGCCAGGGCACGTCGACAATGAAGCTGCCGCTTTCTTCGAACCCATTCGCCCCGATAGGCGCTGGCGTCCGATCCGGGACCGGCCGCGGGAGGATTGCCGAAGGGGGCCGGATGGACGCATCGACATCGCGCTTGACCGAGGCTCAGGACCTGGCTCCCGTTCTGCGAGCGTCGCTGGCCCGGCAAGAGAAAATTCTTCGATCGACCCTCGTGCTGAACCCGGTCGAGAACTTTCCATTTCCCGACGACATTGCCGTTGCCTCGGGATTTCTGCACGGTCTGTACAACACCGACAAACTCAGAACACGGGACGAGCAGATCGGTACCGACATGCAGTTCGCCGGACGGGTCGATCTCGCGCGGGACAGCCGGCTGGCCTACTCGGCCTGGGCCCGCGCGCTGGGCGCGGCCGACGTCACCTTGCGGCTGCTGTCCGGCCTGCAGGCTCACGCGGTGCTGTTCATGGCGCTCGCCCGGCCGCGCCAACGGGTCCTGCAGCTGCCGGTCCGGGCGGGCGGCCACGTCGTCGGCAGTCGGATCCTGGAGCGGCTCGGTCTGGACGTCCGTCAGATGGCGGTGAATGACCGGGACATGTGCGTCGACCTGGATCGCACCCTGGAGGCAGCCGAGGCCGATCCACCCGACTTCGTCTTCGTCGATCGTAGTGAGGGCCTGGTCGTCGAGGACTTCTCCGCCTTCACCGGGTCGGGGGCGGTGACGATCTTCGACGCTTCGCAATACCTGACCCACATCATCGCCGGCGATCATCCCAACCCGTTCGGTGCCGGCTTCGACCTGTTGGTCTCCAGCGTGCACAAGAATTTCCCGGGTCCGCAGAAGGCATTGCTGGCGACGCGGGAAGACAACGAGCGCTGGCGTGGGGTGCTGCGCGGAGTGTCGACGTACGTGTCCAACATGCATGTGGCCAACACGTACGCGGCCACGCTGACCCTCGGCCGATCCGACTGGTTGATGACCTACTCGAAGCGGATGCTCGCCTGTGCCGTGCTGCTGGAGGATCTGCTGCTCGAGCATGGGGTGCCGGCCGTGATCCGGCCGCGCGACCAGGTGCCCACCCATCATGTGTGGATCCGGGAGGGCAGCCGGGAACGGGCCTTCGCCACCTTCGAAGCCTTGGAGCGCTGTGGACTCCTGACCAATTATCGCAAACTGCCCTATTCGCTGGGCTACGGCCTGCGGCTGGGCCTGAGCGCCGCAGTGCGGATCGGCCTGCAAGAGTCCGACATCCCCAGGCTCGCCGAACTCATCGCGACCATCCGCCGGCGGGGTCCGACCGATATGCTCCGGCGGGCCAGTCGGGCATTCAACGAAGGCATCTGGCAGCAGGGAGAGTCCGATACCTGACGGTGGGTTGGAATCCGGGGTGGTGGCGGTCGACACGCATTGGGTGTTGTCCGCCGTCGGCCTGATCGAGCAGGTGTCGATCGATCTGCGGCGGCTGCCGCCGGACTGGGTGCGGGTTCGGGTCGCCTACTGCGGGGTGTGCGGTAGCGACCGCTCCTACTTCTCCGGATCTCGATCGACCCGGTTACCGAAGAGTATCGGTCACGAATGGGTCGGGGTCGTCGACGCGATAGGGCGCCGGGTCGGGTCTGTGGTACCCGGGGATGTCGTCACATCCGATCTGAATTTCCGGTGCGGGACCTGTTCGGCCTGCGTGAACGGCCATTCGCACCTGTGCGAGCGGGGGCAGGTCGGGTCGTTCAGCAATCGCGGACTCGCCGAGCGACTGAACATCCATGCCGGCTACCTGACGAAATGTTCGTCACCGGCACCCGCCCCGCATCTGGCGCTCGCCGAGCCCTTGTCCTGCGCGCTGCATGCCGTCAAGCACGTGCAGCCCCGGCCGGGCGAACGGGTCCTGCTGGTCGGCGCCGGCGGCCTCGGGATGTGCGTGGCGTTCTTGCTCAAACATGAGTGGGCGCTGCCGTTTGACGTTGTCGACCTCGATACCGTCCGGTTGGACCGGCTCGGCCCGACGATCGCGCCACTGGGCGTGGCGATCAGCGCGCCGGCCGGGCGCTATGACGTCGTCATCGACGCATCCGGCACGGTCGACGGACTGCGCGCAGCGTGCGACAGCGTCGGGCCGGGCGGTCGGCTGAGCACGTTGTCGCACCCGGCGGACGGTGCGGACGTCGGCTTCCTGCTCGGGATCCGCACCGACATCACGGTGGCGCTGAGCTATCTCAACGGCGAGCGGATCAATCTGGAGAGGAGCGTGGAACTGCTTGAACGCAGCTGGACGGCCGATTGGGACACGCTGTTGGACGTTCGACCACTGGCCGAACTACTCGCCGTCTTCCGGGCCGGGAAGGCACCCGGGTCGTTGAAGGTCATCGTCGACGTCGGCAGGACCCGGACCGATCCGAGCGAGCCGGGCGGTCAATGAAGGGAACGGCACGTCACGGAACTGGCCTGCCCGGGCGCGGAAGGCGTCGCCGTCCCCCCGGAGCCACGCGGGCAGGACCGACAGGTGTCCGTAGGTAGCGAGGTCCCGCACGCGTTCCAGCAGCGCCGAGTCGTTCCGCGCCGCCGACTCCGGCGCGCCGGCCATCAGGTCCACGACGACCAACGCCTGCAGGGCGAAGCAGGAACCCGCCGGGTACGTCACCTTTTCGGCCAGCGTCAACGCGAGATCGCAGGCGCTGCGCGCCTGGTCGGGATCGGGTATCGGCTGCCGGGCCAGCGCGACCCCGAGGGCGGCCTGGGCCTTGGCGATCTCGATCTTGCTGTCCAGCCGGCCGTTGAGCTCGATGGCCAACCGCGCGTCGCCGACCGCCAGGTCGGGGTTGTGCCAGCAACGGGACTCGGCCAGGTTCGTGTGCAGCTTGGCCGTCAGACTCGGTGAACCCCACGCCTCGTCCAGGGCGCGTGCGTAGCAGCTCTCGGCCGCGGCGAAGTCCAATGAGAATCGGTAGGCGTGGCCACGATGGCGCATCAGCTCCGCCCGATCGAGCAACGAACCACCTTCGAGCTGGTCGTAGGCGTCCGCGAGCAGTTCGTTGGCCGCACTGAAGGCGCCGTCCATGATCAGCATGTCCGCGTGGTACAGGCGGGCCCGGAAATGATCTCGGCGTGTCGGGTCGAACGGCACCGCCCGGTCGCTCAGCCGGCGGAACTCCCGCCGGGCGAAATCGTAGTCCCCGCGGAGCTCTCGCAGGTAGGCCCACTCGATATCGAATGACGACCGATGGCGTC
>JBDHZW010000351.1:0-5468 GCA_039812105.1 Nakamurella sp. | reverse complement strand
CCGGTGCGGCCGCGGCTCCGGCCGGTGCGGCGGCCGGCACGGTGTCGGTGGCCGACCTGCGCACCCCGGCCGACGCCGCCGGCCCGGTCCGGGCGTTCACCCTCACCGCCCGGCAGCAGCGGGTGACCCTGCCGTCCGCCGCGGTGGTCGACGGCTGGACCTTCGGCTCGCTGCCCGGTCCCGAGATCCGCGTCCGGCAGGGCGATCTGGTGCAGGTGACGCTGGTCAACGCCGACATCGCCGACGGGGTGACGCTGCACTGGCACGGCTACCCGGTACCGAACGGGGAGGACGGGGTCGCCGGGGTCACCCAGGACGCGGTGCCGCCGGGGGAGTCGTTCACCTACCGGTTCGTCGCCCGCGATACCGGAACCTACTGGTACCACGCGCATCAGGTCTCGGCGGAGGCGGTGCAGCGCGGCCTGTTCGGCGCGCTGATCGTCGAGCCGGCCCAGGCTCCGGCGGTCGCGGACGTCGTCGCGGCGGTGCACACGATCGACGGCATCCCGATGGTCGGCGACACCGACGGCGTGCTCACCCGATCCGTGGCGACCGGGCAGCCGGTGCGGGTGCGGCTGATCAACACCGACCCCCTTCCGCACCGCATCTCGGTGGAGGGCACCGCGGTGACGGTCGCCGCGGTCGACGGCACCGACCTGAGCGGGCCGACGCCGGTCACCGGGCGGGTGCTGCGCATCCCGGCCGGCGGCCGTTACGACGTCACGTTCGACAAGCCCGACGAGCCGGTGGCTTTCGCCGTCGAGGGGGCGCCGGCGACCGGTCTGCGGTTGTCCGCCGCCGGCGACGCCGGGCCGGTGACCTTCGCCGACGGTCCCGACCTGGACCTGCTGACCTACGGCACGCCGGCCGCGGTGCCGGGCTTCGGCGGCGGTGACGTCACGGCCGAGGCGACCCTGGTGCTGGACCGGCAGTTCCGGTTCCTGAACGGCGTGCCGACCCTGGCGCAGACCGTCAACGGCGAGGTGTACCCGTTCGTGCCGCCGGTCGTCGTCCGGGAGGGTGATCTGCTGCGGCTGACGGTGGTCAACCGCAGCGGCGAGACCCACCCGATGCACCCGCACGGGCACCGGGTGCTGGTTGAATCCCGCAGTGGTGAACCGGTTCGCGGCAGCCCGCTGTGGCTGGACACCTTCGACGTGCAGCCGGGCGAGGTGTGGACGGTGCTGCTCCGCGCGGACAACCCGGGGATCTGGATGGCGCACTGCCACAACCTGCAGCACGCCACCGAGGGCATGGTCGTGCACCTGATCTACCAGGGGGTCTCGACGCCGTTCACGCCGGGCGGTGGCCCGGCCGACAACCGACCCGAATGAGAGCGACCGGAGTGAGGACGACGATGAGGATCCTGTTCGCCTGCGTGCCCGCCGACGGGCACTTCAACCCGCTGACCGGACTCGCGGTGCACCTGCGCGAGCGCGGTCACGACGTGCGCTGGTACACCGGACCGATCATGGGCGACCGGGTCCGCCGGCTGGGCATCGAGTTCCATCCGTACGTCCGGGCCCGGGAGATCACCGGCGCGAACCTGCCGGAGCTGTTCCCCGAACGCGCGAAACTGCACGGTCCGAAGCTGACCCGGTTCGACGGCGAGCAGGTGTTCCTGGCCAACGTGTCGGCCTACTACGCCGACATCGTGGAGATCGACCGGCAGTGGCCGTTCGACGTGCTGTTCTGCGACTCGGCGTTCTTCGGGGCCCGACCGGTCCGGCTGCGGCTGGGCAAGCGCGTGTTGATGCTGGAACCCTGGTGGGAGTCGACGGTCGACGACCCGCTGGTGCCGCCGCCGTTCCTCGGGCTGCCGCCGGCGCGCAGTGCGCTGCGCCGGTGGGCGTACCGGGGTCTGAAGGCGGTGACCGGCCGGATGGTGGACCGTCACCTGGTCGCGGCCTACAACGCGGCGCTGACCTCGTTGGGCGTGCCACCCGTCACCTGGTCGGTGTTCGACGACGCCGTCCGGACCGCCGACACCGTGTTCCGCAACGGCGTGCCCGGACTGGCGTATCCGAGGTCGCGGACCGACCCGTCGAGCGTCTATCTGGGCGCGTGCCTGCCGTACCGAGACCCCGACCGTCCGGCATCGATGCCGCTCGACCGGTCCGACGCTCGACGAACCGTGCTCGTCTCCCAGGGCACGGTGGACAACCACGACCCGGACAAGCTGATCGTGCCGACGCTCAAGGCGCTGCGCGGCAACGGGTTCCGCATCCTGGTGGCAACCGGGTCGGCGGACCTGACCCGGCGGCTGCGGCCACTGTATGCGGGCGCCGGCGTCGTCATCGACGACTGGATCGACTTCGACGCGGTGCTGCCGCAGGTCGACGTTTTCGTCTGCAACGGCGGCAGCGGCAGCCTGCTGGCGAGCCTGGCGCACGGCGTCCCGCTGGTGTGCGCCGGCACCCGGGAGGGCAAGAACGACAACAACGCGCACATCGCCTACCACGGGCTGGGCATCGACCTGCGCACCGAGAACCCGACGCCGGCCGCGGTGCGCAGGGCCGTCGCCCGGGTGCTCGTGGAGCCGTCGTTCCGGCGGGCCGCCGACCGGATCCGGCGGGAGATCGCCGCCTACGACCCGCACGCCATCGTCGACGCCCGGCTCGCCGCCCTGGCCGCGGGGGAGCGGGCGGCGTGAACCGGGCGGGCCGGTTCCGTCCGGTCGCGGCGGTGTCCGCGCTGGTCGCCGGGGCGGCCGGACTTGCGGCCAACGCCTTCCTGGTCGGGTACTACGTGCTGGCCCGGCCCTGGCAGCCGGGCCACGACGGACCCTGGGAGTGGCTCGGCTCGGCCAACGACCTGGTCGGAGCGCTCGCGTCGGCGGCGACGATCCCGGTCGTCGGTTACCTGGTGCGCCGGGTGCCGGGGGACCGGCTGCTGGGCGGGTTCGGCGTCGCGGCCGTGCTGGGGTCGGCCGCGATGGCCGCCGCCGGGCCGATGCTGGTCGCCGGCGCGATCACCCTGCAGACCCAGTTCGTCGTCGCCGGTGTCGCGCTGCCGGTGCTGTTCGGCTGGCTCTGGCGGGCGAGCGTGGCGGCGCGGCGGCACGGGGTGCTGCCCCGCCGGACGGCCCGGCTCGGCGAGCTGATCGGGGCGATCGCGCTGGGCGCCACCACGGTGGCCGGGGTCGGCGCCCTGCTCCCGGCCGGCTCGACGGCGCAGTACGTCCTCGTCGGCGTGGCCGCGGTGCCCGGCCTGCCCGCTTACCTGGCGTACCCGGCGTGGCAGTTGCTGGCCGGGCGCGCCTGGTGGCGGGGCGAGCCGGCCCGGTGGTCCGCTGATCAATCCCGCGTGGTCGGCGGCGTGTCGCCCGGCCTGGCCCGGGAATGATCAGCGAACCCCCGGAGCGGGGTCAGATCAGGCCGAGGGAGCGCACGGCGTCCCGCTCCTCGGACAGCTCCTTGACCGACGCGTCGATCCGGCCGCGGGAGAAGTCGTCCAGCTGAAGGCCCTCGACCAGCTCCCACGACCCACCCGAGGACGTCACCGGCACACCGGCGATCAGGCCCTCCGGGATGCCGTAGGACCCGTCGGACACGATCGCCGACGACACCCAGTCGCCGGCCGGGGTGCCCAGCACCCAGGAGTTGACGTGGTCGATCGCGGCGTTGGCGGCCGACGCCGCCGACGACGCGCCCCGGGCGTCGATGATCGCCGCGCCGCGCTTGGCCACGGTCGGGATGAACTCGCCCTCCAGCCAGGCCTGCTCGACCTGCTCGGCGACCGGCTTGCCGTTGACCTCGGCATGGAACAGGTCCGGGTACTGGGACGCCGAGTGGTTGCCCCAGATGGTCATCTTGGTGACGTCGGCGACCGGAACCGCGAGCTTCTTGGCCACCTGGGTCTTGGCCCGGTTGTGATCCAGCCGCATCATCGCGGTGAACCGCTCGGCCGGAACGTCGGGGGCGTGGCTCTGCGCGATGAGCGCGTTGGTGTTGGCCGGGTTGCCGACCACCAGGACGCGGATGTCGTCGGCCGCGACCTCGTTGATCGCCGCGCCCTGCGGCTTGAAGATGCCGCCGTTGGCCTCCAGCAGGTCCGCCCGCTCCATCCCCGGGCCGCGCGGCCGGGCGCCGACCAGCAACCCGATGTTCGCCCCGTCGAACGCCTTCCGCGGGTCGTCGGCGATGTTGATGCCGGCCAGCAGCGGGAACGCGCAGTCGTCCAGCTCCATCGCGGTGCCCTCGGCCGCCTTGAGCGCCGGGGTGATCTCCAGCAGGTTCAGCACGACCGGGGTGTCGGGGCCCAGCATCGCGCCGGAGGCGATGCGGAACAGCAGCGCATATCCGATCTGGCCCGCCGCTCCGGTGACCGTGACCGTGACCGGTGCCTTGCTCATGCAGAACTCCTTTGCGGTGGCGACCAACGCCGGTCGCCTCAGAGATGGCCTGTGGCCGGGACACTAGCGACCGTACTGGGCCGGGCGCCGGGACTCGACCGATCCTGTGGTGAGGGTCTCAGCGCAAGTCGCCCCGTCGCGTTCGTCCATGGCCTGGCCCCGCCCCATCACGTGTTGATCATGCAGGACACGCCCTTATCGCTCTGCGATAAGGGCGTGTCCTGCATGATCAACTGCAAGGGGGCGGCGCCGGTCAGGAGACCGGGAGGCGGGAGATCCCCGGCGGGAGCGCGGACGCGGACTCCCGGTCCAGCAGGTACAGCGTGCGGGCCCGTCCGGTGGCGCCGGCGGCGGGCAGCGCGACCTCGCCGGCCCCGCCGAGGGCCAGGGCCACCGCACCCGCCTTGCCGGAGCCGGCGGTGATGATCCACACCTCGGTGGCGCGGCGGATCGTCGGCAGGGTCAGCGAGATCCGGGTGGGGGGTGGCTTGGGGCAGTTGCGGACCGCGACGACCGACCGGGTGTCGTACACCGCCGGCGACTCCGGGAACACCGACGCCACGTGCCCCTCCGGACCCATGCCCAGCATCACCAGGTCGACGGCGTCCAGATCGTCGACGACGTCCGCGTAGGCGGCCGCCGCCGCGTCGACGTCGTCACCGAACTCGCCGTCGGACGGGGCCATCGCGTGCACCCGGGCCGGGTCGACCTGAACGTGGTTCAGCAATGCATCCATGGCCTGGCCGGCGTTCCGCTCCGGATCGTCGGACGGGACGAAACGCTCGTCGCCCCAGAGGATCTCCACCCGGGACCAGTCGACGGCATCGCGGGCGGGGGAGTCGTTGAGGTGGGCCAGGGTGCTGATGCCGACCCCGCCGCCGGTCAGCGCGACCACCGGCACCCGGCCGGTCGACTGGATGTCGACCAGCTTGGTGACCAGCCGCGCCGCGGTGGTCGCCGCCAGCAGGTCGGCGTTGGCGTGGATGACGACCTCGGCCCCGGTCATTGCCCCACCGCCCCCGCCGCGACGGGGCTTTCCGGGGTCGGCACCGCATCCGACGATTCCGCCGCCGGCTTGCGCCGCCGGCGGGTGGGCGCGGCGGCACCGTTCCCG
>JBDHZW010000350.1:0-5480 GCA_039812105.1 Nakamurella sp. | reverse complement strand
GCACCCGGCGCAAGCCGGTCAAGAAGGTCCCGCCGACGGTCGGCTCCCGGCCGCTGGGCCGGATCCCGGTGGCCGACGTGTTCCCCCTCGTCGACGACGGCACCCGGCCGTCGAAATCGGTGGTGGGCGAGCAGTTCGACATCACCGCGACCGTCTACCGGGAGGGCCACGACGCGGTGAACGCGAACGTCGTGCTCACCGCGCCCGACGGGACGACGACCACGCTGCCGATGACGTGCGTCAATCCCGGCCTGGATCACTGGACGGTCACGGTCAGCGCACCCACCACCGGCCTGTGGTCCTACCGGGTGGAGGGCTGGTCCGACCCCTACGGCACCTGGCACCACGACGCGACGATCAAGATCGCCGCGGACGTGGACACCGAGGTCATGTTGGAGGAGGGCGCCCGGGTGCTGGAGCGCGCCCTGGCCTCCGTCGAGCGCACCCCGGAGCAGGCGGCGGTCCTGCACGACGCCATCCGGATGCTCCGCGACGTCAGCCATTCGCCGGGAAACCGGTTGCGCGGCGGGGTGTCCCATGCCGTCGAGGAGGAGATGGCGGCCCGGCCGCTGCGCGAGCACGTGTCGGCCAGCCCCGACTACCCGTGGCTGGTGGAACGCGAACGGGCCCTGTACGGCGCCTGGTACGAGTTCTTCCCCCGCTCCGAGGGCTGTTGGTTCGACGAGTCGACCGGGCTGTGGCACAGCGGCACCTTCGCCACCGCCGCCGAGCGGCTGCCCGCGGTCGCCGACATGGGTTTCGACGTCATCTATCTCACCCCGATTCACCCCATCGGCCGGATCAACCGCAAGGGCCCGAACAACACGCTGATCGTCGACGAGCACGACCCGGGCTCGCCGTACGCGATCGGTGCCGCCGAGGGTGGCCACGACGCCATCCACCCGGAGCTGGGCACCTTCGAGGACTTCGACGCGTTCGTCGTCCGGGCCCGCGAGCTGGGCCTGGAGGTGGCGTTGGACATCGCGTTGCAGTGCGCCCCGGACCACCCGTGGGTGAAAGATCATCCCGAGTGGTTCACCACCCGCAACGACGGCACCATCGCCTACGCGGAGAACCCGCCGAAGAAGTATCAGGACATCTACCCGCTGAACTTCGACAACGACCCGGCCGGCATCTACGCCGAGATCCGCCGGGTCATCCAGGTCTGGCTCGACCACGGCGTCCGGATCTTCCGGGTGGACAACCCGCACACCAAACCGGTGGAGTTCTGGGAGTGGCTGATCGGCGACGTGGCCGTCGACTATCCCGAGACCATCTGGCTGGCCGAGGCGTTCACCCGGCCGGCGATGATGCACGGGCTGGCCAAGATCGGTTTTCAGCAGTCGTACACGTACTACGCG
Organism: Nakamurella sp.; assembly: GCA_039812105.1. Taxonomy (GTDB): domain Bacteria; phylum Actinomycetota; class Actinomycetes; order Mycobacteriales; family Nakamurellaceae; genus Nakamurella. Next base: position 4,119 of record JBDHZW010000350.1, on the reverse strand, counting down.
TGGCGCAACGAGAAGTGGGACCTGGAGAGCTACTGCCAGGAACTGGCCCGCGACTCGGCCCACTACATGCGGCCCAGCTTCTGGCCGACCACCCACGACATCCTCACCCCCTACATGACCAATGGGGGTCCGGCCGCCTGGAAGGTGAGGGCCGCGCTGGCCGCCACCCTGGTGCCCACCTACGGCATCTATGCCGGCTACGAGCTGATGGAGTCGCAGCCGCGTCCGGGCGCCCAGGAGCAGATCGACAACGAGAAGTACGAGTTCAAGAACCGGCACTGGGAGGACTACGAGCAGTACGGGTCCAAGGCGGGCCAGTCCATCGGCTGGTGGCTGGCGCTGATCAATCGGATCCGCCGGGAGCACCCGGCCCTGCACTGGATCCGCAACCTGCGCTTCCACAACGCCGAGAACTCCCACGTGATGGTGTTTTCCAAGCGGCGGGTGCTGCCGGACGGGCGCGACGACACGATCATCGTGGTGGCCAACCTGGACCCGCACCACAACCAGGCGTCCTGGTTCCACCTGAACATGCCCGAACTGGGGCTGGGCTGGGACGACTCGTTCCCGGCGCACGACCTGGTCACCGGCGCCACCTGGCACTGGCAGCAGCACAACTGGAGCTGGCTCGGCCCGGAGAACGAGCCCATCCACATCGTGCGGGTGGGAAGATACTGATCATGACGGAATACAACACCGCGCCCCAGAAGAAGGGCGGCGGGCTGTCCGGCCGGGCTGTCGGCGGACTGATCATCGCCGCCCTGGTGATCGTGTTCATCGTGATCAACCGGGACCCGGCGAACGTGTCCTTCCTGTTCTTCAGCGTCACCATCTCACTGTGGATCGCGCTGGCCATCGCGGCCGCCGGTGGCCTGATCGCCGGCTTCCTGATCGGCCGCAAGAAGTACAAGCCCTGACGGGTGGCCGATGACCGGATCGCCGTGCTGTTCGTGCACGGCGTGGGCATCCGCGAGCCCGACTACGCCCGCACCGCGATCGCCCAACTGCGCCGGCAGTTCCGGGCGGCCACCAACAGCCCGACCGCCGACGACGACCTGATCATCGAGTCGGCCTACTGGGCGCCGGCGGTGGTGGAGCGGGAGGACCGGCTCGGCGAGCGCGCGGTGCCCGGATTCGCGTCCGGCTGGTTCGCGACCATGAACCGGCTGACCCAGAAGGTCGCGACCGGCTCCACCCTGGCCCTGGTGCCGCTGGCCCTGTCCGGTCTGGTCCGGCACGTCCCCGGGGTGCCCCGGATCCACTGGCCGACGCTGCGCTGGGCGGTCACCAACTTCGTCGGCGACGTCGTGTCCTACCAGGTGTCCCCGCACAGCCGGGAGGTCTACGACGCGGTGCACGCCGAGGTGGCCAAGGCGCTGGCCCGGCTGGCCGAGCGGGCGCCGGACGCGCCGCTGTTCGTCGTCGCGCACAGCCTGGGCAGCGTCATCGCCGCCGACCACTTCTACGACCTGGGCAAGGGGCGCCGGCAGGCGGCCACCCGGCTGGAGGGCGGCCAGACGTTGACCGGCTTCTACACGTTGGGCAGCCCGATCGCCCTGTGGACCCAGCGGGACGGCGACTTCGCCCGGCCGCTGCAGATCCCGGCCCGCACCAGCCAGGACACCGTGCTGGCCACCGCCGCCGAGTGGATCAACTTCTACGACGCCGACGACGTGCTGTCCTTCCCGCTCAAGGGGCTCTCGCCGGAATGGGACCGGGCGGTCGACGAGGACCGTTCGGTGAACGTGGGCGCGCTGATCATCGGCATGTCGCCGGTCGCGCACGTCGCCTACTGGAACGACGCCGCGGTGATCCGGCCCATCGCCAACAGCATCGCCTGGCTGTGGAACGCGCGCCGCGTGCACCACCCGACCGGCGAAACGCCGCCGAACGGGTGATTTCGGTCGGATTGTCGTCGGTCGGGTATCTCCGGAGGGCCGGCCGGTATCGGTCGTGTGGCCCCGAGACGCAAGGAGTGGTGTGACATGACCGAGGGATCCCGACGCAGGCGCCTGTTCGTCGCCGACGAGGCATCGCCACCGTCCACCGGGCGATACCGACCGGCGCCGTCATCCGAGCCGCCCGTCCGGCCGTCCCGAGCGCTGCCCGCCGGTGCGAAGCGGCTCACCGCCCGCACCTACCTCACCACCGAATCCCCGGCTGCCGGGGTGAGCGTGGACGGCGGTCTGTCCCTCGTCCCCCCGACGGTCGCCCAGCCGGCGGTGACGTTCGACGTCGAGGGCACCGGCATGGACTACCATGGCGAGGGAGCGCCGGTCGCCGCCCTGCGGTTGTTGGCCCGCACCCAACCGGGCCTGTTGAACGAGGACGGGATGATCGACGGGGAAGGCGTCCTGGTCGGCGTGGTGGACGGCCCGATGGCCGATCACGCCTGGCTGGACGGCGGCTACCTCGCGTCCCCGGCCGAGTTCGAGTCGTTCCAGCCCGACGGCTGCTCGTGGCCCGTCGATCCGGTCCCCCCGTTCGCCGGCCACGCCACGTTCGTCAGCGGCATGATCCTGCAGCAGGCGCCGGGCGCCGGGGTGTGGATCGAGAAGGCGCTGGAATCGGACGGTGACGCTCCGCTGGAAGCCGTCGCGCTGGCCGCCACGACACTGGCCGACCGGGGGGTGTCGATCATGAACCTGTCGCTGGGCACGTTCGAGGACGACCCGGCACTGCAGGCGGCCATGCAGGCCCTGGTCGAGGACCTGCTGGCCGACCATCCCGGGCTGGTGATCGTCGCCGCCGCCGGAAACCTGGCCAAAGATCAAAAGCCACAACCATTCTGGCCCGCGGCGCTGGATCGGGTGGTCGCCGTCGGCTCGGTCGGCCGGGACGATTCCCGCGCCTGGGCGCCCTGGAGCAATCGGGGCGACTGGCTCGACTTCGCCGCCCCCGCCGACGGGGTGCGGAGCACCTACCTCGACCGCCCGGTGGCCATCAACGGTGGCGAGACCGACTTCTACGGCTGGGCCGACTGGTCCGGCACGTCCTTCGCCGCCGCCATCGTCTCCGGCGTGCTGGCAGCGACGATGACCAGGCGGGGCCTCACCGCGCGGCGCGCCGTCGAGTGGCTGCGCGCTCAGCGGCCGGGGGACCGGTCACGGGTGTCCGGAACCGTCGACGGTGTACCGGTGATCCGGCGGGACCGCCGCTGGGAGGGGCTGCTGGACGAGCGGGCCAAGCCCCGGGAGGCGAGCTGGTACCGGCGCTACCACCGGTTCCCGCCGAACGCCGCGACGTAGCCGCCGCGACCTCACTATCGTCTGGATGATGGGTGGTGCGCGGGCGGCGGCCGAGGCGGCCGTCCGCGACTACCTGTCGGACCCGGCCTCGGCCCGGGAACGGGCCGAGGCGGCCCTGCGCGCCGCGCAAACCGAGCGCGACTGGGCCGCCGCCGGGATCGCGCACCGGGCGCTCGGCCTGGTCGCCGGGCACCTGTCGCACTCGGGCGACGCGGAGGATCACCTGCGCCGGGCCATCCGGTTCTCCCGGCGGGCCGGAGCCGAGGTGGACGCCGCCCGTAGCCGCACCGATCTCGCCTACGTGCTGGCCCGGCAGGGTCGGACCGCACCGGCCCTGCGGCAGATCGCGCTCGCCCGACCCGTGCTGGACGGGCCGGACGGCGGGCGGCTGCTGATGATGCAGGCGCTGGTGTTCAAGGCGATGGGCCGCCGGCTGGACGCGCTGGGCGCCTACCAGCGTGCCCTGCCGCTGATCCGAGCGGCGGCCGACCCCCGGCTGCTGGCCGAGTTGCTCGGCAATCGCGGCGTGATACAGATGGACTTGGGCCTGCTGGATCGAGCGGAACGCGACTTCGACGAAGCGGCAAGGCTTTTCGAGTCGCTCGGGGCCGGCTTGCCGACCGCGATCACCCTGCACAATCTGGCCTGCATCGCCGCCTTCCGGGGTGACGTGCCCGGGGCCATCGCCGGCTTCGACGCGGCCGAGGAGGCGTACGTCGCGCACCGCGGGGTGCCCCTGGAACTGTGGCGGGACCGCTGCGAGATGCTGATCGGCGCCGGGCTGGCCGCGGAGGCTCGGGACGCCGCCGAGCGGGCCGTGGCGCTGGCCGCCGAGCGCGCCGAGCCGGGCGAACTCGCCGAGGCGCGGGTG
>JBDHZW010000349.1:0-5535 GCA_039812105.1 Nakamurella sp. | reverse complement strand
TCCGGCCCGTCCGGCCCGTCCGGCCCGTCCGGCCCGTCCGGCCCGGCGGGAGATCGCGTGCGGTGGGCGCCCGCGGCGCGGGAGCCGGCAGCGATGGTCGGCAAGCACGCCCTGGACGCCGGTCGCTACCGGGGCCGGCTCGGCCGGCTCCGGTGGGAGCTGGCCGGCCCGTTCGGCAAGCTGAAGTGGGGGTCCTTCGCGGCCACGCTGCTGGTGATCGCGGTGGTCAACGCCTGGAATCTCGCCCAGTACCCGTCGTACTTCGACGACGAGGGCACCTACTACTCGCAGGCCTGGGCCATCCACGAACTGGGTCAGCTCTCGCCCTACACCTACTGGTACGACCATCCGCCGCTCGGTTGGATCCAGCTGTCGGCGTTCACCTGGCTGACCGATCCGCTGTTCGGCGGCACCGCCGCGCTGCTGTCAGGTCGGGTGGTCATGCTGGGCTTCGGCCTGGTCACCGCGGTGCTCCTGTTCGTCCTGGGGCGCCGGCTGGGTCTGCGGCAGGGGTATGCCGTGCTGGGCATGGCGCTGTGGGGCCTGTCGCCGCTCACCGGGCTGGAGATGCGGCAGATCTTCCTGGACAACATCGCGCTGGCCTGGCTCATCGCCGCCTTCGTCTTCGTCACCTCGCGCCGCCAGGATCTGTGGCACTACTGCGCCGCTGGCCTGTGCTTCGGGATCGCGGTGCTGAGCAAGGAGACTTTCCTGCTCGCCGCGCCGGGTCTGATCGTCGCCCTCGGTCACTACGGATTCCGGCCCACCAGGGTCTTCGGGCTGGTCGGCTTCTCCATGTTCACCGTGCTGGCCGGGGCCGCGTACGTCTTGCTGGCCGCGCTGAAGAGCGAGCTGATGCCGGGCCCGGACCGGGTGTCCCTGTGGGACGCCATGGTCTTCCAGCTGGGTTCCCGGGCCGGTTCGGGGTCCATCCTGACCGCGGGGACCGAGGCGAACGGCTACCTGCAGAACTGGTTGCAGACCGATCCCGTCCTCATCCCGGCCGGGTTGGCGGCCGGGGTGGTCTGCCTGCTGCTGCCGGCCGTCCGCTCGATCGCGGTGACGATCGCGGTGTTCACCCTGATGGCGCTCCGTCCGGGCGGCTACCTGCCCGGAATGTACGTCATCGTGCTGCTGCCGTTCTTCGCACTCGCCATCGCGGCCGTGCTGGACCGGGCGCACGGCCTGGCCGCCTCGTCCGCGAGACCGCACCGGCGGGTCGTCGGGCTCGGCGCGGTGGCGGTGCTGCTCGCCGGCGCGATCCTCGCCGTCGCGCCCGCCTGGTGGGAGCGGACCGCCGTGGCGATGGCCGCCGACACCAACGTCGCGCACGACGACGCGGTCGCCTGGGCCGCGGCGAATCTGGACAAGCAGTCGCTGATCGTCTCCGACAACACGTACTGGAACGACCTGGTGAACGCCGGCTGGGATCCGGGCTGGGACGGCGCCGTCTGGTTCTACAAGGTCGACCTGGACCCGGCGTTCGGCACCCACCACCCCGACGGGTGGCGGGCCATCGACTATCTCGTCTGGAACAGCACCATTTCCGGCAACAGCAATGCGATCCCGCTGGTCCGGCAGGCCTACGACCACAGCGTCCTGCTGCAGACCTTCGGCGCCGGGCCGGACACCGTGGAAATCCGAAAGGTTGTGACCCAATGAGCACAGATGGGTGGCCGTCCGTTCCGGTGGCCGTCTCGGTCATCGTGCCCACCTTCAACGAGGCGCCGAACGTGGCCGAACTGGTCGCCCGGGTGGGCGCCGCGGTCCAGGGTCGCCGGGACGTGGAGATCATCTTCGTCGACGACTCCACCGACGACACGCCGGCGGTGATCGCGGCGGTGGCCGCCGCCGCGCCGGTGCCGGTGCGGTTGATCCACCGTGCGGTGCCCGAGGGGCGCCTCGGCGGTGCCGTGGTGGCGGGCATCCGGGCCGCCACCGGGCCCTGGTGCGTGGTGATGGACGGCGATCTGCAGCATCCGCCGGAACTGATCCCGGTCCTGGTGGCCCGCGGCGAGTCCAGCGGCGCCGACGTCGTGGTCGCCTCCCGCTACTGCGGCGACGGCAGCGCCGACGGGCTCGCCGGCGGCCTGCGCCGGCTGGTGTCGTCCGGCTCCACCCTGGTCACCAAGTCGATGTTCCCGCGTCGGCTGCGGAACTGCAGCGATCCGATGACCGGGTTCTTCGCGCTGCGCCGGGAGTCGGTCGACCTGACCGATCTGCGCCCGCGCGGGTTCAAGATCCTCCTGGAACTGCTGGCCCGCCAGCAGCTTCGGGTCGTCGAGGAGCCGTTCGTGTTCGGCGAGCGGCACGCCGGCCGGTCGAAGGCCGGGATCGCTGAGGGCATGCGCTTCCTGGTGCAACTCGCGGCGCTGCGGTTCGGGCGGATGTCTCGGTTCGCCTTCGTCGGCGCGGTCGGCGCGGTGCTCAATCTGCTGCTGATGGCGGCCCTGCTGGCGGTGGACGTGCATTACCTGCCGGCCGCGCTGATCGCCACCGAGGTCACCATCGTGGGCAACTTCGCGATGACCGAGTGGTGGGTCTTCGGCGACCTGCGTCACGAGGGTCGTTCAGGCCCGGTCCGCTTCCTGCAGTTCTTCGCCTTCAACAACGTCGAGGCCTTGCTGCGGCTGCCGGTGCTGGTCTTCCTGGTCGAGATCGTCGGCCTGGGCGGGGTCCTGGCCCAGGCGATCGCGCTGGCGGCGGCGTTCCTGCTGCGCTTCGTGTTCGTCGCCCAGGTCGTCTACCGGCCGCAGGGTCGGCGCGCCGTCGGGACGGTCGAGGTCGAACCGGCGACCGCGGCATGATCGGTCGACCGCACACCCGGATCCGCAACCGGATCGCCGTCCTGCTCGTCGTCGTGGTCACGACGACGGTGCTGGCGACGACCGAGAGCCGGGCGGCACCGGTCGACGGCATCGAGAACGGCGACCTGACCGCGGGTGGCACCGACTCGTTCACCTGCTTCAGCAACTCCGGCTGGGGCACCCACACCGCCGAGCTGACCGCGGTGACCGGCCGCGGCGGCACCGGCCGGGCCGCTTCGCTGACCGTGAGCGACTGGTCCTCCGGCGACCGCAAGCTGTTGCCGGCGCAGACGACGGACTGCGCGCCGGCGGTCGCCGCCGGGGGCGAGTACCGGATCGGCGTCTGGTACACGGCGACCCGCCCGGTGAATCTGACCCTGTTCCGGCATTCCGCGGCCGGCTGGACCTACTACACGGACCTGCAGACGCTGCCGGCCGTCGGGGATTTCACCCAGGTCCAGGCCGTCACGCCGGCCCTGCCGGAGGGGACCGACCAGCTGAGCTGGGGGCTGTCGATCGCCGGGGACGGCACGGTCGTCACCGACGACTACTCGATCGCCCAGGTCGGTGCGAACCCCGAACCGGCCGGCGAACTGGCCGTGAACGGCGACCTGTCCGCCGGGGACGGGGTGCCGACGTGCTTCCAGCCGGCCGGCTGGGGTCAGAGCACCACCAACCAGCAACTGATCGACGAGGTGCCGGCCGGGTCCACCGGACGGTCCTGGCGGATCACCATGGCCGACCACCGGTCCGGCGACGTCAAGCTGCTCGCGTCGGAGGACGCCGGCTGCGCCCCCGCGGTGACACCGGGTCAGGTCTACGACCTGTCGCTGAGCTACCGGTCCACCGCGGCCCAGCAGTCGATCACCCTGTTCCGGCACACTGCCGCCGGCTGGCAGTACTGGACCGACGTGCAGGCCCTGCCGGCGACGGCGGACTGGTCGTCCGTCACGGTGTCGACGCCGGACGTCCCGGCCGACACCGATCGGGTCAGCTTCGGCGTCTCCGTCGCCGCCGACGGCCGGCTGGACACCACCGGATATTCGTTCCGCCTGCACTCGGACGAGCCGCCGCCCTCGGCCGGACCCGCGGTGACCGGCGAATGGACCGTGTCCGGTACCCAGATGCCGCTGCGCACCATCCATTCCACGCTGTTGCGGGACGGGCGGGTGCTGCTCATCGCCGGCTCGGGGAACGACGTGAACCAGTTCACCGCGGGCAGTTTCAAGGCCGCGGTCTGGGACCCGGTGGCGGACACCTTCAAGAACCTGACCGTGCCGGCGGACATGTTCTGCTCCGGGCACGTCACCCTGGCGGATGGGCGGGTGCTCATCGCCGGCGGGACGGCGAACTTCCCGGGCACCGGCGGCGCGATCAACTTCGAGGGCACCAAGTTCAGCTATGTCTTCGACCCGGCCACCGACACGTTCAGCCGGATCTCCGACATGGCCGACGCCCACTGGTACCCGACGCTGACCAAGCTGGCGAACGGTGACATCTGGTCCGCCGGTGGGCTCAACGCCGAGTCGGACGGCACCGTGGCGACCGAGATGTTCTCCGCCAGCCAGTTCCGCTGGCTGGGCCTGAACGAGGTCCCGCAGACCTGGACCTACTGGGGCACGTACCCGCACATGTTCCTGATGGCGGACGGCCGGTTGTTCTACAGCGGCGGCCACACGTTCGGCAACCAGCGGCCGGGGACCGGGGCCAGCATCTACGACTGGCAGACCGCCCAGGTCGCCGACGTGCCGGGGCTGCGCGAGGTGAACCTGCGCGACCAGGCGGGCTCGGTGCTGCTGCCGCCGGCGCAGAACCAGAAGGTGATGATCGTCGGCGGCGGCAACACCGAGCAGTTCGCCGACGGCATCGACCTGGTCGACATCATTGACCTGAACGACGCGAACCCGCAGTACACCCCCGGTCCGACGGTGCCCGGCGGGGGTCGCACCTACATCAACCTGGTGACCCTGCCGGACCGGACGGTGCTGGCGACCGGCGGCGCGCACGGCAACCGGGGCGCCGAGGTGATCTCGTCGTCGACGTACGACCCGGTCACCAACAGATGGCTGGACACCGCCGACGACCCGGTCGGCCGCGGGTACCACTCCTCGGCGATCCTGCTGCCGGACGGCCGGGTGGCGGTGCTCGGCTCCAACCCCGCGGACAACTCGTTCGAATTGCGGATCTCGGTCTACTCGCCGCCGTACCTGTTCAAGGGCACCCGGCCGACCGTGACGCCCGCCGCGACGACGTTGTCCTACGGCCAGCCGGTCGACCTGGCGGTCACCGGGGACGTGGTGGCGGCGTCGTTGACGGCCCCGTCCTCGGCCACCCACCAGACCGACACCAACGCCCGGCTGGTCGACCTGCCGATCACCGGCACCGGTGCGGACCGGCAGGCCACGGTGCCGGCGAACGCCGACCTGCTGCCGCCCGGCCCGTACATGCTCACCGTGCTCGACTCGAAGGGGGTGCCGTCGGTGGCCGCGTGGGTGATGGTCGGATGAGGCGGCCCTGGTTGGCCGGCACGCTGTTGGTGGCAGGTGCGGCCGCGATCCTGGTGCTCTGGTTCGGCTTCGGTGGGGACCGGGCGCCGCATGTCCATGCGGGCGAGGGTTCGTCGGTGATCGCCGGGGCGGTGACCGGGGCGGCCGCCACGTCGGCCGCCGCTCCGGCCGATGCGCCGGCGACCGGATCGGCGGCGCCGTCCGCGACCTCGACCGGCGGC
>JBDHZW010000348.1:0-5541 GCA_039812105.1 Nakamurella sp. | reverse complement strand
GACGCTCCCGAGGCGGCCGAGGCCGCGATCGAGGCCGGCGAGGACGCCCCCGACCGGGACGGCGCGTCCGACCAGGCCGTGGAAGCCGCCGACGAGGCGCCCGCCGAGGGCGCGGACGACGAGTCGGCCAAGTAGCCCGACCGGCAGTGCGGCGGCCCCGCGACGCCCGGCGAGTCCGGCCGTCGCGGGGCCGTTCCCGTCCGCTCCGCGGCAGCTGACCCCGCCGCGCGCCCCCGCCCGCCGGGGAACATCGGGTCGTCCCGAGCGACCGGATATGTCCCACGGCGCCGGGCGCTCGACCACGCCGACCAGGCCTCGGCCGGCCCCGGCGGCGCGAGATCACCGACGGAGGTCCCCGTGCCCGATTCACCCTCCGCCGCCCGGCTGCGCCTCGACCTGAGCTACGACGGCACCGATTTCGCCGGCTGGGCCGTCCAGCCCGGCCGCCGCACCGTGGCCGGCGAGCTCACCGACGCCCTGCGGACCCTGCTGCGGGCACCGGTGAGGCTGGTCGTGGCCGGCCGCACCGACGCCGGGGTGCACGCGGTCGGCCAGGTCGCGCACGTCGACGTCGACCGTCACGCGCTCCACGCGCTCGCCCCCCGCGACCACACCGACGACCCCGACCCGGACCGGTCGGGCCGGATCGGCATGCTCCGCCGGCTGTCCGGCCTGCTCCCGCCCGACCTGCGGGTCCGCTCCGTGGCCGCCGCCGCCGACGGGTTCGACGCCCGGTTCTCCGCCCTCCGCCGGCACTACCGGTACCGGGTCGGCACGGCCGAGTGGGGGGTCGAGCCGGCCGACCGCCGGTACGTCCTGGCCCGCCGGCGGACGCCGGACGTCGACGCGATGAACCTGGCCGCCCGGGCGCTGATCGGGCTGCACGACTTCCACGCGTTCTGCCGCCCCCGCGACGGCGCCACCACCATCCGGGACCTGCAGGCGCTGCGGATCGACCGGATCGGCGACGAGGTGCGGATCGACGTCACCGCCGACGCCTTCTGCCACTCGATGGTGCGGGCGCTGGTCGGGTCGCTGCTGGCGGTGGGGGAGCTGCGGATGCCGGCCGAACGGCCGGGACAGCTGCTGCGGGCCGAGGAGCGGACGTCTGCGTTCGCCGTCGCCCCCGCGCACGGGCTGACCCTGCTGGCCGTCGACTATCCCCCGGACGATCAGCTCGCCGCCCGGGCGGCCGGCACCCGGGCCGTGCGCGTTCGGTGATCCCGGGTGCGGGCCGCCTGATCGAGACGATGCCGACCGCGCCGGGACGCCTTACTCTGCCCCCGGGATGGCTGTCGAAATGGGGCGTGGGTGACCGAAGAGGGCAATCGACCCGACTCCGACCGGGCCGGTCCGGGTACCGGCGGCTGGGCGCATCCCGATCCCGACCTGCCGTTCGCCGACGACGAGCCGGACGACCGGCCGCCGCCGGCACCACCCGCCGAACGCGTCCGGCGGGCGGTGACCGGCTGGGTCTCGTCGCTGCGGCCGAGCGGCCGCAACCTGCGGGCGGATGCCGTCGCCGGCGTCTCCAACGCGATCGCCTCGGTGCCCGACGGGATGGCGATGGCCCTGCTGGTCGGGGTCAACCCGGCGTACGGGCTGTACTCGTCGTTCAGCGGCAAGATCGGCGGCGGCCTGTTCAGCAGCACCTCGCTGATGGTGGTCACCACCACCACCGCCGCCTCGCTGGCCGCCGGCTCGGTGCTGGAGGGCCTGCCGCAGGAGCGCCGGGACGTCGCCATCGTGGCCCTGACCCTGTTCGTCGGGCTGATCCTGATCGCGGTCGGCCTGCTGCGGCTCGGCCGCTACATCCGGTTCGTATCCCGGTCGGTCATGGTCGGCTTCCTCACCGGGATCGCCGTCAACATCATCCTCGGGCAGCTGCCCGGGCTGCTCGGGGTGCAGTCCAGCGGTGGAGTCGCCGTGCAGAAGGCGCTGTTCGTGGTCGGCAACCTGAACCAGGTCGGGGTGGCCTCCGCCCTGATCGGGGTGGGCGCGCTGGCCGGCATGCTGATCCTGAGCCGGACCCGGCTGCGGCTCGTCGGCACGTTGATCGCCGTCGTCGTCACCACCGCCATCGTCGCCCTCGCCGGCCTGGACCAGGTCCGGACCGTCCTGGACATCGGCAGCATCCCGCTCGGCTTCCCCCGGGTCGGGCTGCCGTCGTGGCGCGACCTGCTCGACATCGACCTGATCGCCGGCGCCGCGGCCATCGCCGCGATCATCCTGGTGCAGGGTGCCGGGGTGGCCGAGTCGGCTCCCAATCCCGACGGGTCACCGCAGTCGACGAACCGGGACTTCATCGGTCAGGGTGCCGGGAACCTGGTCTCCAGCCTGTTCCACGGCATCCCGGTCGGCGGGTCGGTCAGCACCACCGCGATCAACATGGCGGCCGGCGCCCGCACCCGCTGGTCGACGATCCTCGGCGGCCTCTGGATGCTGGTCATCCTGGTCGCCCTGGCCAGGGTCGTGGAGCTGGTGCCGCTGCCCACGCTGTCGGCCGTGCTGATCTTCGCGGCGATGATGTCGGCCAAGCCGACCGCGATCATGGTGGTCTGGCGGACCAGCACCACCGGCAAGATCGCGATGACCGTCACCTTCCTGTCCACCCTCACCCTGCCGATCGCCGCCGCGGTGGCGATCGGCGTGATCTGCTCACTGGTCCTGCAGTTGAACAAGGAGCAACTGGACTTCCACCTGGTCCGGCTGCTGCCGATCGAGGGTCACTTCATCGAACGGCCGGCGCCGCGGGTGCTGCCGGACGCCGAGCCGGTGGTGCTGGACGTGTACGGCAGCCTGCTCTACGCCGGGGCCAAGACCCTCGGCGCCCGGCTGCCCGACCCGCAGGGAACGGATCGGCCGGTGGTGATCCTGCGGTTGCGCGGCCGCGGTTCGCTCGGGTCCACCTTCTTCGGGGTGGTGGCCGACTACGCCGACCAGCTGGACGCGGCCGGCGGTCGGCTGTACCTGTCGGGGGTCGACCAGCCGATGGTCGATCGGTTCGAGCGCAGCCAGCTGGCCGAGGTGCGGCGGCGGATCACCATCTACCCCGCCACCCCGGTGATCGGCGCGTCGACCGCGGAGGCGGTGGCCGACGCCAACCGGTGGCTGGCCGGCGACGGCCCGGTCGAGCAGACCTGACCGGCGTCATCGACCGCTTTTGACCATGCCCGCGTGCGCGGAGTACTCTGGACAGCCGTGTGCCGCGCGGGCTGCGTGGGGCGATGTTCGCGTGTGCGCGACAGCCGCCGATGTCGTCAGCCCGGGCCGGGCGCCGCGGCCGGACGGTCGGGGTTCGCTCCGGGTGGTCGGCACGGACGGGGGCAGCCGCCCCCGGACCTGAGCAACTGGACGACTAACGAAGAGGCAGCACCGTGCGCACGTACAGCCCCAAGCCCGGCGATGTGACCCGGAACTGGCACGTCATCGACGCGACCGACGTCGTGCTGGGCCGGCTGGCCAGCCAGGCCGCGCAGTTGCTGCGGGGCAAGCACAAGCCGATCTACGCCCCGCACGCCGACACCGGCGACTTCGTGGTGATCGTCAACGCGTCCAAGGTCGCGGTCAGCGGCAACAAGCGGGACGCCAAGCTGCTGTACCGGCACTCCGGCTACCCGGGCGGCCTGCGCAGCCAGACCGTCGGTCAGCTGCTGGACACCCGGCCGGAGCGGCTGGTGGAGAAGGCGATCGTCGGCATGCTGCCGCACAACACCCTCGGTCGCTCGATGGCCACCAAGCTCAAGGTGTACGCCGGCCCGGAGCACCCGCACGCCGCGCAGAAGCCGCAGCCGTACGAGATCACCCAGGTCGCCCAGTAGTCAGCCCGGCACCGCCGGATCAAGAGCAGCGCCCGACCACGAGCAGCCCGAGCCAGAACAGCGAGAGAGTCACCACGTGAGCGAGAACCCCGAAACCGTCGTCGAGGAATACGACTACGAGTTGCCCGACGAGGTCGAGATCGTCGAGATCGACGAAGCCGACGAGGCCCCGGTTGCGGCACCCGCCGTCGTCCCGGTGCCGGTGGACCGCCCGGTGCAGACCGTCGGCCGCCGCAAGGAGGCCATCGTCCGCATCCGGCTGATCCCGGGCAGCGGCTCGTTCACCCTGAACGGGCGTTCCATGGACAGCTACTTCCCGAACAAGGTGCACCAGCAGCTGATCAAGGAGCCGCTGGTGACCGTCGAGAAGGCGGAGATCTACGACGTCATCGCCCGCCTGCAGGGCGGCGGCGTCACCGGTCAGGCCGGCGCGCTCCGGCTGGCCATCGCCCGGGCCCTGGTCGAGCTGGACGAGACCGATCGTCCGGCCCTGAAGAAGGCCGGCTTCCTGACCCGGGACGCGCGGGCGACCGAGCGCAAGAAGTACGGCCTGAAGAAGGCCCGCAAGGCGCCCCAGTACTCGAAGCGCTGACCTCATGGGGGGGCGCCTGTTCGGCACCGACGGGGTCCGGGGGCTGGCCAACGCGGACCTGACCCCGGAGTTGGCGCTGCGGCTGGCCACGGCCGCGGCGCAGGAACTCGGCAACGCCGGCGACCCCGGCCGGGCTGTCTCCACGGCCCCGTCGTTCCGTCGACCCGCCGCCCCGGGGGTGCGGGCCCGGCCCGGCAGTCCCACCCGCCCGGTCGCCGTGGTCGGCCGGGATCCGCGGGCCAGCGGCGAGATGCTGGAGGCGGCCGTCGCCGCCGGCCTGGCCTCCGCCGGAGTGGACGTGCTGCTGCTCGGCGTCCTGCCCACTCCGGCGGTCGCCTTCCTGACCGCCGACTTGGGCGCCGACCTGGGCGTGGTCATTTCCGCCTCGCACAACGCGATGCCGGACAACGGCATCAAGATTTTCGGGGCCGGCGGGCTCAAGCTCGCCGACGCCGTCGAGGACGCCATCGAGCGGCGGATGGGCGATCCGGCGCCGCTGCCGACCGGTGAGGGGGTCGGCCGGATCCGGATCGCCCAGGACGCCGACCGCCGCTACCTGGACCATCTGCTGGTGGCCACCCCGAACCCGCTGCGCGGGCTGAAGGTGGTCGTGGACTGCGCCCACGGGGCCGCCTCCGAGCTGGCGCCCGAGGTGTACCGGCGCGCCGGGGCCGAGGTCGTGGTCATCGGCGGCAGCCCGGACGGGCTGAACATCAACGCCGGCGTGGGGTCCACCTACCTGTCCGGACTGCGGGACGCGGTCATCTCCGAGGGCGCCGACCTGGGCATCGCGCACGACGGCGACGCCGACCGCTGCCTGGCCGTGTCCGCCGACGGGAACGTCGTCGACGGGGACGTCATCCTGGCGCTGCTGGCCATCGCGCTGCGCGACCGTGGGCGGCTGGCCGGGGACACCGTGGTGGCCACCGTGATGGCCAACATCGGCTTCCACCGGGCGATGACCGCCTCCGGCATCACCGTGCGCACCACCGCGGTGGGCGACCGGTACGTGCTGGAGGACATGAACGCCGGCGGCTACTCCCTGGGCGGCGAACAGTCGGGCCACCTGATCCTGGCCGAACACGCCACCACCGGCGACGGGCTGCTCACCGCGCTGCACCTGATGGC
>JBDHZW010000347.1:0-5557 GCA_039812105.1 Nakamurella sp. | reverse complement strand
CGGTCCAGCACCGCCAGAAGGGCGTCGTCGTGGATCAGGAGCAGGGCTCCGCCCGCGGTGAAACCCTCAGCCCACTGGGCCTTCTCGGCGGCCGGGGCACCGACCGACAGGGCCGCGTGCAGCCGGTCGGCGGCCTCGGCGCGGGGCAGCCGGCCGGCGTCCATCAGCAACCGGACGATCCGCCCGGCCAGCAGCGGCGGCAGGTCGTTGCGCTGTCCCGCCTGGGCCAGCGCCCGGTACCAGCCGTCCCGCGCCGGGCCGTCGGGCAGCAGCGGCACGGCCTCGTGGGTGCGCTCGATCGGCACCCGGATCTCCCGGGCGGCGTCCTCGCCGAGGCCGCCGAGCGCGGCCGGCAGCCCGGCGTCGATCCGCGTCAGCACGGCCTGGGCGACGTCGGCGATCGCGGTGGTGTCGGTACCGCGCACCGTCCCGTAGCGCTGGGCCCGGACCAGCGCCGGCAACGCCTCCAGCAATCCGGTGACGTCGGCGGTGCCGGCGGCGAACCGGTCCAGCCGGGTGAGCAACTCGGTCATCGCGTCGGGCAGGTCGGCGGTGATGGCGTCGGCGATCGCCGTCGTGCAGTCGGCCAGGGAGCGGGCCCGGTCGATCAGCCGGCGGGTGGCCGCGGCGGGGACGGTGGTGCCCCAGACCGAAGCCTCGATCAGCCGCACCGACAGCTCCGGCTGCCAGGCCAGGGTCCAGCCCTCCTTGAACGTCCCGGTGCCGGCGACGTCGGCCGGCTCGGCCCAGTCGATGCCGAGAATCCGCAGCCGCCACCACAGGTGCGACCTGCGCAGGTCGTTGGCCGCCCGCAGGTCCAGGGTGATTTCCTTGCCGGTCGCATCGAACTTCAGCCGCAGCGACCGGGCGGTGGCCCGCAGGTCCGACTCCAGTGGCACCATCGGCGCGGAGTCCGGCACCCGGCCCAGCTGTTCACCGACGACGGCGTCCCGCAGCACGAAGTCGACGGCCAGTTCGTTGCCCTCGCAGAGCACCGCCCGGGTCGCGTCGATCACCTCGGTCAGCCCGGGTTCGGGCCGGTCCCGCAGGTGGGCCAGGGTGCGGGCCAGCCGGGTGGCCTCGATGACGTGCGCGGTGGACGTGGGCAGGTCGTGTGCGCGCAGCACCCCGGCGGTCACCGTCATCCACCGCTCCAGCGGATGGTCGGTGCTGCCGAACAGGTGCCGGTACCAGCCCGGTGAGTCGACACCGGCGCCGTAGCCGGTCGAGCCGGCCAGCCGGGAGTGCGTCCACGGCACCCAGGTGGCCGTCACCTTGGTCGTCGGCCGGCCGCGGAGCAGCGCGGTGTCCGCGGTGACGGTCGGCGGCTTGCCGGGGAGCGTGCCGGCCAGCGCCGGCGCGTGCCAGGCCCCGCACACCACCGCGATCCGTTCGGCGCCCGACTTCAGCTGGGCGCGCAGCACCTTGCGCATCTGCGCCTCGCGGCGCAACGTCAGCTCGTCGGTTTCCGGGCGGTCCGCCCGCACCGCGGTCATCGCCTCGGTCACCGCGGTGAACGTGTCGAAGGGGTCAACGGTGTCGCCGCGGCGGCCCTCTATCACGTCGTCCCACCAGCGTTCCGGGTCGTCGTACCCGGCCGCCCGGGCGAGCACGGCGATCGGATCGGTGCGGACCGTCGGCGCCTCGCCCCGGTCAGGCCCGCCGGTGGGATGGTCGGTGGGTTGGTCGGTGGGCTCGTCGGTGGGCTCCGGGTCGTCGCCGGCCAGCAGCATCGCCGCCGGCAGGTCCATGAAGGCGACCGGCACGCCCGAGCGGGCGGCCCAGTGCAGCGCCTGCCACTCCGGGGAGAACACGGCGAACGGCCAGAACCCGGCGGCGGCGGGCCTGTCCTGCCGGTAGGCCAGCAGCGCGACCGGCGGGACCAGGTCCGGGTCGGCGGCGAACGCGACCAGCCCGTCCGCCTCCGTCGGGCCCTCGATCAGCACCCGATCGGGCCGCCACCGCTGCAGCACGGCCCGGACGCCGCGGGCCGAACCCGGCCCGTGGTGGCGGATCCCGAGCACCCGCACCGCCGGTGCGGTCCCGGGGGCCGCGGTCATGCGCCGGCCCGCCGGACCGGCCGACGCGCCGGACCCGTCATCCGGTGACCTCCCGGCAGGCCCGGTAGAAGTCCTTCCATTCGGCGCGCTGCCGGACGACCGCCTCCAGGTACTCGGTCCAGGCGATCCGGTCGGCGACCGGGTCCTTGACCACGGCGCCGAGGATGCCGCCGGCGATGTCGCCGGCCCGCAGCACCCCGTCGCCGAAGTGCGCGGCCAGCGCCAGCCCGCCGGTGACGACCGAGATCGCCTCCGCGGTGGACAGGCTGCCGCTGGGCACCTTCAACGACGTCCGGCCGTCGGCGGTCAGGCCCGATCGCAGCTCCCGGAACACGGTGACGACCCGGCGGATCTCGTCGACGGCGTCGGTGGCCGGCGGCAGGTCGAGGGTGCGGCCGAGTTCGGCGACCCGGGTGGCGACGATGCCGACCTCCTCGTCGACCCCGGCCGGCAGCGGCAGCACCACGGTGTTGAACCGGCGGCGCAGCGCGGACGACAGGTCGTTGACGCCGCGGTCCCGGTCGTTGGCGGTGGCGATGACGTTGAAGCCGTGCCGGGCCTGCACCTCCAGGCCGAGTTCCGGTATGGGCAGCGTCTTCTCGCTGAGCACGGTGATCAGCGCGTCCTGCACGTCGGACGGCACCCGGGTCAGTTCCTCGACCCGGGCGATGGCGCCGGTGCGCATCGCCGTCATCACCGGGGAGGGCACCAGGGCCCCCTCGGACGGGCCTTCGGCGAGCAGCCGGGCGTAGTTCCACCCGTACCGGATGGCCTCCTCGGCGGTGCCGGCGGTGCCCTGGATCAGCAGGGTCGAGTCGCCGCTGATCGCCGCGGCCAGGTGCTCGGACACCCACGACTTGGCGGTGCCGGGCACGCCGAGCAGCAGCAGCGCCCGGTCGGTGGCCACCGTCGCCACCGCCACCTCGATCAGCCGCCGGTTGCCGACGTACTTGGCGGTGATGGGGGTGTCGCCGGCCGTGCCGCCGAGCAGGTAGGTGACCACGGCCCAGGGCGAGAGCTTCCAGTTGGCCGGCCGGGGCCGGTCGTCGGCCGCGGCCAGCGCGGCCAGTTCGGCGGCGTACTGCTGCTCGGCGTGCGGACGGAGCACGTCGGTCACGGGGTTCCTCCCAGGGTTTCGTCGAGCACGGCCCGCAGGGTGAGCAGGTTGGCCGCCTGGCTGGCCCGGGTCACCACGGTGGACGCATTGTCGCCCGCCGCCTGCTCGGCGATGGTGCGGGCGAGGTCGGCCGCCTCCCGGCAGTCGCCGAGGGCGGTTGCGGTGGCCCACAGCTCCCACAACGGCCGCGGGGCCGGGTTGTTGGCGGGTCCGACGGCCGGCAGCCAGGCCGCGAACCGGCGACCGAACCGGCGCCGCCAGGGCTTGGGCGCGGCGGTGACGGCGGCGGTGACCTGGTCCGGACGCACCCGGCGGTCGTCGAGCAGTTCGTCCAGCAGGTCGGTGGCGTCGGCGACGGTGAGCGCCGACCACAGCTCGGCGTCGACGGTGGGCGGCATCTTCGGGTCCCGCGGCGCGATCTGTTCCGTGATGAGCAGCCGGGCCAGCCCGGAGTGCCGGAAGGTGAGCGCGGCCGGGCGCAGTCCCGGCCGGAGCGGTTGAAGTTGGTCGGCCCCGAGCAGCGGGAGCAGGTCGGCGCCGAACAGGTCGGTCCACTCGGTCGGGTCGACGCGGCGCAGCACCGCCGTCCACGTGAGGTCGTCGGTGATCGGCCAGGGCGCGAGTTCGGGCGCGGTGGGTGACGTCAGGGTGATCGTGGTGCGCAACAGCCGCCGGCCGACGGTCAGGTGCCGCGCCGCGACGTCCCGCATCTGCCGGCGCAGCGGGGAGTCCGGCAGCCGGGTCAGCAGGTCGAGCGCGACAGCGGCGGCCGCGCCGCTGCGATCGCCGACGGCGGTGAGCAGGAAGCCCTGGTCGGCCGGGGACAGCCGCTCGGCCAGCGCTTCGAGCAGCGCGATCCGGGTCGGGGCGCTCTCCCGGCCGAACCCCTCGGCCAGCAGCTCCCGGGCGGCGTCCGGATCCACCCGGCGCAGGGCGCGGAGCCAGCCCACCCGCTCGGCGGTGGTGCCCTCCTCCCAGGCGGTCCGGTCGGTCGGGTCGGTGGCCGCCGGCACCGCCCAGCGCGGGTTCTTCCCGATCAGGAACCCGCCGATCTCCCCGCTCACCGGCCGGGCGGCCGCGACCACCGCGGGCCGGGGGTCGTCGAGCAGGGCGGGCACCAGCGCGGTCGGCAGCCGCATCCCGGCCCGCCCGATCAGCGTCAACGCCTCGATCAGGATCGCCGGCTGGTTGGCCACCCGGCCCAGCACCTGCCGCACGACGTCCGGCACCACCGGAAGCCGTTCCGGCGGCGGGACAGTCGGGGCTGTCGGCGGGACAGTCGGGGCGACCGCCGGGGTGGTCGGCGCGGCGCGCCGGGCCAGCGCGGCCAGGGCGGCGGCATCCAGCAGCGCGACGGCCGGGTCGTCCGGCAGCGGGTCGGGCCGCAGGTCGTCCGGCAGGCCGGCGACGTCGACGGCCCGGTGCGCGGTCCCGACGGTGGCCGCCACCACCAGCTCCGACGTCACGACGCTCGCTCCGCGGTCACCGTGGTTCCGCCGTCACGTCCGCGCCGCCGGCGGCCCGAGCCCGGTCGTCCGTCCGGGTTCACAGCACCACCATCCGGCCGCCGATCACGGCGGTGGCGGGACGGAACCCGGCCGGGCTCCACTCGCCGGCCACGTCCATCTCCGTGCCGGCGGTCAGCGCCAGCAGCCGCCACAGGTCCAGGTCGGTGCCGTGCACGACGACCGCCGCGCCGGTGGTGTCGGTCAGCGTCCAGGCGGCGTCCCGGCAGTCGGCCACGCCGCGCAGCACGACCGGGATCTGGTGCTGCCAGGGGTCGGCGGCCAGCGCGGACGCCCACCGGTCCGCGGCCGTCGCGACGGTGTCGGTGGGCGGTCGCCAGTCCGTCACCGGGACGGCGTCGGCGTGCTGCTGCCCGACCGCGGCGCGCAGGCCGGCCCGGCCCGGGTAGTAGTGCAGGTCGGCGTCCAGCACGGTCGCCGGCAGCAGTGACGTGT
Organism: Nakamurella sp.; assembly: GCA_039812105.1. Taxonomy (GTDB): domain Bacteria; phylum Actinomycetota; class Actinomycetes; order Mycobacteriales; family Nakamurellaceae; genus Nakamurella. The sequence goes on along the minus strand of JBDHZW010000347.1, from coordinate 419 downwards.
CCAGCGCCGCGCCGCCGGCGGCGAAGAACAACACCTGGGCCCAGCGCCCGGAGGTGTTGCCGCGCAACCACACCCGGCGGGTGGACACGGTCTCGGTGTCCAGGTCGCGAAAGCCCACGACCACCCAGTGGTCGCGCACGGCCGGCCCGGCCAGGACGTCGGCGCGGGGCACGGTGAACCCGACGTGGTCGCGGACGGTGGCCACCAGATCGGCCGGCAGCGCCGCGCGGCCGGCGTAGCCGCGGGCCAGCAGGTGCAGCAGGGCCAGTTCGTCGAGCAGCCGTTCGGGCCAGCCCGACCCGGAGGCGACGACCGCCGGCAGCCGGCGCAACCAGGCGGCGACCCCCGGGGCCTGCGCGCCGACCATCCGGGCGGCGGTCGGCTCGGCCCAGCCGTAGGGGTCGTGGGCGGCCCGGGCC
>JBDHZW010000346.1:0-5585 GCA_039812105.1 Nakamurella sp. | reverse complement strand
GCGATGAGATGAAACGATGAGGGCATGAGCGAGGCTGGCCGAGCGAATCATGGGCGCGATGCCGTCGGCCGTGTCCGGGTGGCGGAGCGTGCGACGTCCCCGGAAAGGACGATGGCATGAGTGGGCTCTTCGCCCTGCTCGACGACGTCGCGGCGTTGGTCAAGCTGACGGCGTCGTCGTTGGACGATATCGCCGGCGCGACCGGTCGGGCCAGCGCGAAGGCGGCCGGCGTGGTGGTGGACGACACCGCCGTCACCCCGCGCTACGTGCAGGGGCTCAAGCCGGAGCGGGAACTGTCGATCATCTGGCGGATCAGCAAGGGCTCACTGCGCAACAAGCTGCTGATCATCCTGCCGGTCGCGCTGATCCTGTCCCAGTTCGCGCCCTGGGCGCTCACCCCGATCCTGATGGTCGGCGGCACCTACCTGTGTTACGAGGGCGCGGAGAAGCTCTGGGAGAAGTTCTCCGGCCACGAGGAGCAGGCGCAGGATCCGTCCGAGGTGCCGGCCGTCGATCCGGCCGAGCACGAGAAGCGGGTGGTCGCGTCCGCGACCCGGACCGACTTCATCCTGTCCGCCGAGATCATGGTGATCGCCCTGGACGAGGTGGCCGAGGAGGGCTTCGTCGCCCGCGCGATCATCCTGGCCATCGTCGCGGTGCTGATCACGGCGCTGGTCTACGGCGTGGTCGGGCTGATCGTCAAGATGGACGACGCCGGTCTGGCCCTGGCCAAGCGGCCGGGCAGGGCGATCTCGGCCCTGGGCCGGGGTCTGGTCAAGGCCATGCCGATCATCCTGTCGACGCTGTCCTGGGTCGGCGTGGTGGCCATGCTGTGGGTCGGCGGGCACATCCTGCTGGTCGGCATGGACGAACTGGGCTTCCACCTGCTGTACGGCTGGGTGCACCACCTGGAGACCGCCGTGCACGACGCCACCGGCGGGCTGGGCGCGACCCTGGGCTGGATCACCAACACGTTCTTCTCCGCGGTGCTGGGGCTGATCGTCGGCGCGATTGTGGTCGCCGTGCTGCACGTGCTGCCGTTCGGCCGCAAGCACGACGATCACCCGGCCGGGCCGGCCGAGGCCGACGGGGCCGACGCGGAAGCCGGGGAGGCGAGCGGGACGGCGCAGACCGCAGGAGAAGCGGTCGATCCGCCGGCGAAGCGGACCGAGTGATCTCTGCGGACGGTTCAGTCGACGGCGGCCGGCGCCAGGGTGCGGCGCCGAGCGCGAGCGTGGGTGAGCTGCAGCAGCAGCGCGATGTAGGCGGCGACGAAGCCGTGGATGCAGGCCAGCGCCAGCGCGTCGGACAACGGAGCGAACCGGGCGCCGACGATCTCGGTGAAGGGGGACGCCGCGGCGGCGGTGGTCGGGTCGGTATCCATCAGGAAGAAGCCGAATCCGGCCAGCGTGGCCCAGATGCCGGCCAGGGCGGCGAACTGCCCGCCGGTCAGCTGGTGGCCGCGCCGTCCTCGCGCCGCCAGGACCGACGTCGCGCCGAGCAGCAGGGCCAGCACCGGCGCCAGCACCGATCCGGTCAGTCGCAGGTCGTCGGTCGCGCCGTCCGGCAGGAGTGCCGTGCGTCCGATCGCCACCCAGGCGATCAGCAGCGCGTTGATCGGGATGGTCGCCAGGTGCGCGACCACCCGGACCTCGGCGGCGGTCACCGGACGGGCCGGTAGGCCCGGTCGGGCCGCTCGGCACCGGTCGCCAGGGCCGCACCCAGCCGTTCGCCGCCGATCACCCGGCGGGCGTGGACCCGACGCGGTGGACCGACCTCCAGCAGCACCACCGGGGCGATCGCGACCGGGATGAACGCCCGGCCGGCGAGGCCGTCGATCAGCAGCCGATACCGGTTCGACGGGCCGAGCCGGGCCGATCCGGCGAGCGGGAACCTCCGCGCGTCGCGGGTTGTCGCATGGGCGGCATCGGTGAAAGCCACTGTTGGGTCTCGATTCTCGATCGCCGCCTGGAGTGGCGACGGGTCGCTGGGACGACGGGACGGCCGTGGACCCAACGATGGCAGCGACAACATACATTGTCAATGACAATCTGAATTGTCTACGACAACGATTATTGTCGGGCCGCGGCGGCCCCCGAGGCCGCCGTTCCGGCTCTCCGTTCCCGGCGCCCCCGCAGCCCCCGGATCAGCAACACCAGCAGCGTCAGGTAGGCGGGCACGAACGCGTACAGGCATCCGGTGGCCAGGGTCCGCGAGAGGTCGAGCGCGCCGTCGCCGACGACCACGGTGAACGGCGACTCGGCCCAGGGCGGCGCCCCGCCGCTGACCGCGAACAGCCCGAACCCCCCGACGGTCGCCCAGGTGGCCAGCAGGCTCCAGAACTGCGGGTCGGTCAGGAACCCCTCGCTCGGCCGGTGCTGGGCGATGGCCAGCGCCGAGGTCGGTCCGAGCAGCACGGCCAACGCGGGAGCGACGAACATCAGCGCGCCGATGACCCACAGGAAGTCCGGCGCCAGGAACGCCCGGCCGACGCAGACCCAGGCGATCAACAGCAGGGTGACCGGGATCGTGGCTCGGTAGGTCATTGCCTTGACGCCCGTCCTGACGCTGATCATCGTTCCTCCGGTTCCTCAGCCGCCGACCGGGGCGACGCCGATGATGCGGCCGACGGTGAACACGCGTTCGTCCTCGCGCAGGTGACACCACGCGTGCAGCTGGTCGCCGACCAGCTCCAACTCGGAGATCGTCCGGGTGCTGATGCCGCCGGTGGCGGCGTGATAGGTGATCGTCACCGGCGTCTGGTGATCGATGGCCCAGGCCAGCTGGTGCCGTTCGACGTCGGCCAGCCGGTTGGCGAGTGGCTCGAGCCTCGCCGCCGACGGGCCGGTCGGCCGGGACGGCTCGCCGACGCCGGCGGTGCGCAGCAGGTCGGCGGCGAAGGCTTCGGTGGCGGCCGCGGTCTCCCGATCCGCGGCCGACCGGTCGGTCAGCCGGTGGGCCGCCCGCCGGCCCCGACCCGAACCGTTCGGCGGCTCGGGTGCGCGGCGAAGGTCGACCACCCCGTGCGCGTCGGCGGCCACCGGCAGGTAGCCGGCCGCCCGCAGCGCCTCGACGACCTCCGCGGGGGAGTGCTGGAACGACACCACCTCGGCGGTCACCGGGTAGGGCTGCAGCCGCTGCAGCGACCGGTGCGCGACCACCTCGGCGAGCAGCGCGGGGTCGGCCGACCGGACGCAGCACATCGCCGGCAGCACGACCAGATGCCCGTGCCGGCGGGCGACGTCGGCGACCAGGTACGCCAACGGCTGGGGCAGGTCGGCGTCGGCGATGCGACGCAGGGCGTCCAGCAGCTCGTCGGCGGTCCAACCCTCGTCGAACGCCCGCCGGATGCCGGCCGGCGAGAACCGCCACACGACCGCCGCGCCCCGGCCCTCGCGGTCCGCGCAGGTGTCCAGCAGCCGGCTGACCGAGGCCGACGGTGAGCCGGCGACCATCACGGTCAGGTCCGACCCGAACCGGCCGGCCGACGTCGCCGGGGCGAGCAGCTCGGTGGCGACCTGGTGCAGCCGCTCGGCGTCGCCGTCCAGCAGGGCCCGGCCGAGCGGGCTGAGCGCTCCGCCGACCAGCACGCCCAGGATGTGCGCCTCCCGCCAGATCGCGGGTACGTCGCCGCGTTGCAGCGGCAGGGCCGGTTGTCGCCAGTTCACCCAGCCGGCCAGCGCGTCCGGCCCGCTCGCGCCCTGGCCGGCCGGCAGCCCGGCGACCAGGGTCAGCACCGCGGACCGCAGGTGCGGGGCCGACCCGGCGACGGAACGCTGGCCCACCGCGGGGATGACCTTGCCCTCGTCATCCCGGTCGACGGTCGGGTGAATGGGCAGGCTCCACCAGACGGCGGCCAGGTCGGCGTACCGGTCGGCCGGGTCCAGGGCGCGCCATCCGGCGGTGTCCGGCGTGCTGCCGATGCTGCCGCCGCCCCCGGTCAGCAGGCCCAGCTCCCGGAGCAACTCCAGGCCGAATCTGACGTGGGCGTCGTCGACGGCGAGCGCCTTGCCGATCTTGGTGATCTCGCGGCTGCCGATCCCGCCCGCCTTGAGCGCCGCCGCCTTGGTGCGGTCGAGCCGGTCCACCAACGCGGCGACGGACTGGGTGAACTCCCCGGCGGTGGCGGCGGCCCCGGCGGCCAGGGTGGCGTCGGCGACCGCCGAAGTGGGGTCGGCCGGCGGGTCGGGGCTGAACGGGATCAGCACCTCGCCGCGGCGGATCGCCAGCAGCACCTCGACCGGGATCTCGGGTGGGTCGAAGTACTGCCCGCCGAAGATCAGGCCGCGGGGCCGGGCCCAGTTCTCGCCCTCCCGGGTGCTCGGGCCGTGCGTCACCCCGTTCAGGTCGACCTGCTCGACCGCGAGCCGGGCCAGGAACTCCTTCACCGGGCGCGGCGCGGCGCGGGCCATGGTCCTGACCTGCTCCGGGTCGGTCAGCACCGACTCCAGCCGGGCCCGGTTGGCCGCCACGCCGCCCCGGAACGGGAGCTGCCAGGCCGCGCACATCCGCTCCAGATCGGCCCGGTCGGTGCGCTCGAGGTGCGCGCGCACGGTGGCCCCGATGTTCATCGGCCGGTCGATCAGGCTCGCCACCGTCGCGTCGACGTGCAGGGATCCGTCGTCCAGCCGCCAGAGCAGCGCACACCGCTGCAGGTCGTCGATGACGCGTTCGACCGCGGCCCGCTGCTGGGCCGGTGATCGTGGACCGGGGGCCAGGATGTCCAGCAGCCGGTCGACGGTCGGACCGCGGCCGGTGGCCAGCGCGGCGTGCAGCACCTGGTGGCCCGGCATCGGCAGGTGGCCGATCGCCCGACGCGTCGACGACGGGTGGCCGAGGCGGTCCACCAGGTCGGCGAGGCCGGCCAGCGGGGCGCCCCAGCGGACGTCAGGCCGGGCCCGCAGGATCGCCGCGAGTTGCTCCGGCGATCGGGAGGCCAGGAACGCGGCACGGTCCGGTGGGTTCGGCACGGCCCCATTCAACCGAAGACCCGCCCGGCCGGTCACCCGACGGCCGGACGCGGGCGCTCGGCCGGACGCGGGCGCTCGGCCGGCCGGCGTGGCCCGCAGCCGGTCCGCCACGATCACCCCAACTTGAAGTCGCCAGCCGCGCTCAGGCATACTGTTCCGGTTGCCCTGAGCCGGGTGCGTGTTGACGCGCGGTCTCGATCAGGGTGGCGGCAGTCGAAAACGCAGTTGGCACAGCACTGAACAAGCATGTCTCGCGCTCAACCGAGCGCGGCCGGTCCAGGGTTCGTCCACGAAGGTGGCGGACGCATGCGCCGGGCGGGCGACACGCCCGACCGCGTGGACCGGTGAACCCGGACAGACTGAACAGCGGCGGCGGACCCCAAGTTCGCCCGAACGAGTGCGCGGACCGAACGCTGCGCGCCCACGGCCGGTGGCCGTGCGCGGGCGAGCGGGAAACCGCACGGCGGTGCGCGAGCACCGGGAAGCACGGCGGATCACCGCCGCGAAGTGATGTACAGCGCGAGCAGTTCGCGCCGAACGAGAGGGACGGCAAGCGTGGCGGGACAGAAGATCCGCATCCGGCTCAAGGCCTACGACCATGAGGCGATCGACGCG
>JBDHZW010000345.1:0-5595 GCA_039812105.1 Nakamurella sp. | reverse complement strand
GATCCCGGTGCCGGCCGGACGGCCGGCATGACCGCCGCGCGAGCCGCGGATCCGGACCGGCTGATCGCGTCGGGCGCACCGGTCGCGGCGGACGGGATCGGCCGCCGGTCGGTGGCCTGGCCGGTCGCGCTGACGGTTGCCGGCGCCACCGCGATCGTCGCGCTGATCGCGATGCTGGCGGCGGCCGGCGCCCCGCACACCGCCGCCGACTGGGCGGCCCTGGCCGGACCGGTCGCGATCGGCGTCGCCGTCCTGCTGTCCGGGCGGTGGATCGAGGCCGCGGCCACCCTGCTCGCCGCCGCGGCCGCCCTGCTCGTGCCGGCCGGCAACGCCACCCTGGAGACCTCGGATTCGTGGTCGTCGGCGGCCGGCATCCTGCTCTACCTCGGCGTGTGCTGGGTGACCTGCACGGTGGGACTGCGCCTGCCACTGGGCCGCTCGCTCGCCTGGATCGCCGTGGTGGCGCTGGGAGCGTGGTGGGGCCTCGGCTTCGACGTGCCGGTGCTGCTCGGCACCGGGTGGTGGCTGGTGGGCCGCGCCCTGCGCGATCACCAGCAGGTGGCGGATCGGCTGCGGGCCCGCGCGGACGAGTTGGCCGCCGAGCGGGAGCGCTTCGCCGCGGAGGCGGTGCGCCTGGAGCGCGCCCGGATCGCCCGGGAACTGCACGACGTCGTCGCGCACTGCATGACGGTGATCGTCATCCAGGCCCAGGCCGGGCGACGGCAGCTCGACGCCGACCCGGCCGGCGTCGAGGAGACCTTCGACGCGATCGCGGCGGCGGCCCGGGAGGCGACCGCCGACCTGGCCGCGCTGGTGACCGTCATGGAACGGCCGGCCGGCCCGATCACCGACCGGACGCTGCACGCCCTGGTCGCCCGGGCCGCCGACACCGGCACGCCGGCGCGGCTGCAGTTGACCGGCGACCCGGCCGAACTGGACGCCGCCCGGGGCGCGGTCGCGCTGCGCACCGTCCGGGAGGCGCTCACCAACGCCCTGCGGCACGCCCCCGGCGGCCCGATCGACGTGGCCCTGGACTGCCGCGGGCCGGTGTCGGTCACCGTACTGAACGGTCCGACGACCGGCTCGGGCCCGGCGACGACGGGCAGTGGACGCGGCCTGGACGGGCTGCGCGAGCGGGCCGTCGAGTTGGGGGGCACGGCGATTTGGGGGCCGACCGCCGCCGGCGGCTGGCGGGTCACAGTCACCCTGCCCTGATCGTCAGACCATCCGCAGGACCTGGCTGCGGCACACGTCCCAGGCCGGGTGCCGGACGTCGATGAGCTCGAAATGGCCGGTTCGGGGCAGCACGATCAGCGACGCCGGGTCGCCGGCCCGCCGGGCGGCCTCGACGTAGCGCTCCGACTGGGACAGCGGCACCGTGTCGTCGGCGTCGCCGTGCACGCACACCACCCGGGCGCCGTCCCCGACGTGCGCCAGCGGCGACGCGTGGTGGTAGCGCTGCGGCATCGACCGGGGCTCACCCTCCATCAACGCGGTGACCGCGCCGTCGCCGAGCCGTTCCACCGACGCACCGACCAGGTCGAGCAGCCCGGCCTGGGCGACCGCCCCGGCGATCGGCACGTGCGCCTCCCCCGGCCCGACCGACCCGGCGGTGCCGGCCCGTAGTGAGCCGCGGTGGGCCAGCCACGCGGCCAGGTGCCCGCCGGCCGAGTGCCCGACGGCGGCCACCCGGTCCAGGGCCAGCCGGCCGTCGGCGACGTCCTGACCGGGTCCGGCCAGTGAGTCGACGGCCCGGGACACGTCGGCCAGGGTGGTCGGCCAACCGCCACCCTCGCCGACCCGGCGGTACTCGATGACGGCGGCGGCGACGCCGAACCGGGTCAGGTCGTAGCCGAGCGGTTCGGCCAGTTCCATGCCGTAGATGGAGCGCCAGTAGCCGCCGTGGATGACGACGACGACGGTCAGGTAACGCCCGGTGGGCAGGAACATCCGGATCCGCTGGCTCTCGTGCGGACCGTAGCTGTAGTCGCGGATGTCGACCCTCATGTCCACCTGCCGGTGAGCACGCCCAGTGCGCCGAGGGCGACCGCACCCGCGGTCGAGGTGCGCAGCACCTGCGGACCGAGTCGCACCACCGTGGCGCCGGCACCGACGAACACGGTCAGCTCCTCCTCGGTCAATCCCCCCTCCGGACCGACAATCAGTACCACGTCGCCGGCATCGCGCACGTCGGCCGCCGCGAGCGGTGTCACCGACGTCTCATGCAGGACCAGGGTGGTCGCCGTCCGGGCCAGGGCGGCCACGTCGGGGGTCGTGGCGAGATCCCGGACGGGCGGCACAGTCGCCCGGCGGGCCTGCTTGGCCGCCTCCCGGGCCGTGGCGCGCCACCGCCGCAGGCCCTTGTCGACCTGCTCGGGGGTACGCCAGCGGGCCACGCACCGCCGCGCCGACCAGGGCACGATCGCGTCCACCCCGGCCTCGGTGGCCAGTTCGACCGCCAGCTCCCCGCGCTCGCCCTTGGGCAGCGCCTGCACCAGGGTGACCCGGGCGGCGGGCGGCGTTTCGCGGACGCCCGCACCGACGTCCAGGGTGAGGTCCGACCGGCCGGCGGCGGTCACCACGGCCGGGGCCAGGCCGCCCCGTCCGTCGGTCAGCACCAGCGACTCCCCCACCCGCAGCCGGCGGACCGTGGCCGCGTGCCGGCCCTCCGCGCCGTCCAGCACGAACGACCCGGCCGCGGGCAGCGCGTCGACCAGGAAGAACGGCTCGCCGTGAGAACCGGGCCGGTCAGCGCCCGGCGAAGGAGTCACGGATCCGGGAGAAGAAGCCGCCGTTGTGGCCGCGGGCGGCCAGTTCCGGCTGCTCCTCGCCGCGCAGCGTGGCCAGCTCGCGCAGCAGCTCCGCCTGCCGGCCGTCGACCCGGGTGGGCGTGACGACCTCGATGTGCACGTGCAGGTTGCCCACCCCGGACCCGCGCAGCCGCGGCATGCCCTGGCCGCGCAGGGTGAGGACGGTGTTGGACTGGGTGCCCGGCTGGATGTCCAGGTCCTCCACCCCGTGCAGGGTCTGCAGGCCCATCGAGGTGCCCAGGGCGGCGGCCGTCATCGGCACGTGCACGGTGCAGTGCAGGTCGATGCCGTCCCGCTGGAACCGCTCGTGCGGCAGTTCCTGCACCTCGACGTACAGGTCGCCGGGGGCGCCGCCGCCGGGACCCACCTCGCCCTGGCCGGCCAGCCGCACCCGGATGCCGTCGCCGACGCCGGCCGGGATGTTCGCCCGGACGGTGCGCCGGGTGCGCACCCGCCCCTCGCCGTTGCACTGCCGGCAGGGATCGGGGATGACCTCGCCGAAGCCGCGGCACACCGGGCAGGGTCGGGAGGTGACGACCTGGCCCAGCAGCGACCGCTGGATCTGCTGCACCTCGCCGGAGCCCTTGCACATGTCGCAGGTGGCCGGGCGGGTGCCGTCGGCGCAGCCGGAGCCGTGACAGGACGTGCACAGGGTCGCGGTGTCCACGGCCAGGTCCTTGGCCACCCCGTTGGCGCACTCCTCCAGAGTCAGCTCGACCGGGATCAGCGCGTCCTCGCCCTGGCGTACCCGGGACCGCGGCCCGCGGGACCGGGTGCCGCCGCCGCCAAAGAAGGCGTCCATGATGTCGCCCAGGCCCATGCCGCCGAACGGGTCGCCCATCCCGCCCGGGCCGGCGCCCGGCCCGTTGCCGCCGAGCGGGTCGCCACCCAGGTCCACGACCTGCCGCTTGGCCGGGTCGGACAGCACCTCGTAGGCGGCCGTCACGTCCTTGAACCGCTGCTGAGCCGCCGGGTCCGGGTTGACGTCCGGGTGCAGTTCCCGGGCCAGCTTGCGGTAGGCGCGCTTGATCTCATCCTGCGACGCGCCCTTGGCGACGCCCAGCAGGCCGTAGTAATCCCGAGCCACCCTTTGCACCAGTTGCCTTCCCGCGGGCCGGGGCCCGCACACGTCACCGCCGGGTCACCGCCCGGCGACGATCTCCCCGACGTACCGGGCAACCGCCCGCACCGCGGCCATCGTGCCGGGGTAGTCCATCCGGGTCGGGCCGACCACGGCCAGCCCGCCCATCAGGGTCTGCCCGCTGCCGTACCCGGCCGACACCAGCGCGGTGGTGGCCAGGTTGACGTCGTCGTTCTCACTGCCGATCGACACCACGACGGCGTCCGGGGTCTCCAGCGCGGCCAGCAGTTTGAGCAGTGTGACCTGCTCGTCCAACGCCTCCAGCACGCCGCGCAGCGCGGCCGGCTGGTCGGCCCAGGCGCCGGTGGCGTGCGAGGTGCCGGACAGCACCAGCCGCTCCTCCGGGTGCTCGATCAGCGAGTCGAGCAGGACGGTGACCGACGGCACGACGACGTGCCGGACGTCCGGGTCCACCCCGGCCACGGCCTCGGTCAGCGCGCTGGCCGCCTCGGCCAGCCGGCGGCCGACCGCCACCGAGCCGAACAGCGACCGGACCGCCAGCAGGCCCTCGTCGGTGACGTCGTCGTCGAGCTCGACCAGCCGCTGCTCGACCCGACCGGTGTCGGTGATGACCACCAGCAGCAGCCGGCGCCGGTCCAGGGCCACCGCCTCGACGTGCCGGACGGTCGACCGGGACAGTGCCGGGTACTGCACGAACGCCACCTGCCGGGTCAGCTGGGCCAGCAGCCGGACCGAGCGGCGCAGCACGTCCTCCAGGTCGACGGCCTCGGACAGGAACGCCTGGATGGCCCGCCGCTCGCCGGCGGACATCGGCTTGACCTGGGACAGCCGGTCCACGAACAGCCGGTAGCCCTTGTCGGTGGGGATCCGGCCGGCCGAGGTGTGCGGCTGGGCGATGTAGCCCTCGTCCTCCAGCACGGCCATGTCGTTGCGGATGGTGGCCGGGGACACCCCGAGCTGGTGCCGGTCCACCAGCGACTTGGAGCCCACCGGCTCGTGGGTGGCGACGTAGTCGGAGACGATCGCCCGCAGCACCTGGAACCGCCTGTCGTCGGCCGACATGATCACCTCCCGGCTGCTGGATCGTCGTGCTTGATCGACGGGTTTCGTCGACGGGGCCGGCCCGATTGGCACTCGCGCCCGTCGGTTGCCAAGTGTAGTCGCCCGTTCGCGCCGCCGAGGGCTGCGCGACGGCGCCCCGGGCCACCACGCGGCGCAACACCGCCGGGGCCGACCGTTACCCTGATGGGTGAGGGGTGCGCCGGGTAGTCCTGGGCCAGTGGAGGCCGTGACGGATGATCTTCAAGGATGTTCGTGACGGCCGCCCCTACCCCGACCACGGCATGTCGACCCGCGACTGGGCCCGCATCCCCCCGCGCAAGGTGCGGCTGGACGAGCTGATCACCACCAAACGCGAGCTGCGGCTGGACGCCCTGCTGGACGAGGCGTCCACGTTCTACGGCGACCTGTTCCCGCACGCCGTGCAGTGGCAGGGGCAGCTGTATCTGGAGGACGGGCTGCACCGGGCGCTGCGCTCGGCGCTGCAGCAGCGGACGGTGCTGCACGTGCGGGTGCTGGACCTGGACGAGCGGTCGGCGGCTGCCACCCTGCCGCCGACCGGGGCCGCCGCGCAGCAGGCGATCAGCCGGCCAGGCTGACCGCCAGTCCGTCGGCCAGCAGCCG
>JBDHZW010000344.1:0-5603 GCA_039812105.1 Nakamurella sp. | reverse complement strand
CCACCGCCGAGGCGACCCCCATCGCCCACCCGGGCAGCCAGCCCCAGGCGGGCGTGTCGCCCGGCGAGGCCGCCGCCTCGGCGCCGGCGACCGAGCGCCGGTAGTCGTCCAGCAGGGTGACCGGCAACAGCCGCTCCAGCATCTGGAGATGGTCGGCGACCGCGTCGTGCGCGACGGCGGTGTCCGCGTGCCGGCCGAGCCGGTGGGCCAGGAACGACACCGCCCAGGCGGCGCTGATCTCGCCCAGCCGGTCGGCATTGCGCTTGGCCTGGGCGATCGCCTCGACCAGGAAGCGGGCCGCCTCCTGCGGGCGGTCGAGTTCGACCATGATCGCGCCCAGGCAGCTCAACGTCATCGAATGCGAGCGGGCGTCTCCGCCGAGCCGGGTGCCCTCCAGCGAGGAGGCCATCAGCTGCTCGGCCCGGGGCCAGTCGCGGCGCGCCATCAGGTTCATCGCCGTCAGTGACTTGGCCCGCGCCGCCAACCGCACCAGCCCGTTGTCGGTGGCGGCCATGTCGGCCACCTCGGCCCACTGCAGGGCCAGCCGATCCTCCCGCCGGCCGACGGTCGTCCATCGCCACAGCGCGCGGTGCAGCAGGAAGACGCAGGTCCAGTACGGGTCGCGGCGGGATTCGGCGGTGCGCAGCCCATCGGTGATCAGCTCGGCGCACTCGGCCGCCTCACCCACGATGAGCAGGCTGAGAATGAGGTTGTCGGTCCAGGTCAGCCAGTCGAAGGTGGCGGACGGGTCGATGGCCGCCGGACGTGCCCGGCGCATCGCCTCCAGGCCGGTCCCGACCCGGGTCAGGTCGCCGGAGCCGATCGCCAGCCGGCTCCACCAGCCCAGCGCCGCCGTCCGCGCCCGGGCCACCGCGATGGGCGGCGAACCGTCGCCGGCGGGCGGGCGATCGGTCGCGTCCAGGAATGTCTCCAGCCAGCCGATCCCTTCGTCGGTACACGCCCGCAGGGCCCAGTAGCGGCCCAGCGCCACCGACAGCTCCAGGCCCGCCTCTCCCAGACCGTCGGCGGCGCAGCCGGCCAGGCACTGCCGGATCAGCGGCATCTCCCGGTCCAGCCGGTCCAACCACAGCCGCTCGTCGACCGTCGCCAGGCCCCCGTCGGCGCGGACCACCAGGTCCCGGCACCACCGACGCAACCGGGTGCGCACGCCGGGCTCGTCGCCCGACGCGCTCAGCAGCTCCGCGGCAAACGCCCGGGCCACGTCCGACATCCGGAACCGCACACCTTCCGGGTCGCCCGATGACTCCATCGGCTCGACCAGGTGCAGGTCCACCATCTCGGCGATGCCGTTGAGCACGTCGTCCGGCGAGGCAACGCCGGCGGCGCCCGGATCGTCGCCGCCCGCGACGATCGCCTCGGCCGCCTCCAGGCTGAACGATCCGGGGAAGACGCCCAGGCACCGGAACAGCGCCTGATCGGCCGGGTCCAGCAACTGATGACTCCAGGCCAGCGTGGCCCGCATGGACAGCTGCCGCTTGGGCAGATCGTCGGGCCCTTGGCCAGCAGCGCCAGCACCCGCCGGTGGCCGGGGGCGTGCACCTGGGCCAACAACGCGGCCGGCGACATCATCCGGGTGCGGGCGGCGGCCAGCTCGATCGCCAGCGGCAGGCCGTCCAACGCCCGGCAGAGGTCGACGACGGCGGCCGGCGCCGCGTCGATCGCGGCCGGCTCCGCGCCCACCGCCCGGGACCGGGCCAGGAACAGTTGGACGGCCGGGCCGCCCTCCGCCGTGGACAGGCCGACGACGTGCAGCACCCGCTCGTTGCTCAGCCCGAGCCGGCTGCGACTGGTCACCAGGATGGTCAGCTCGGGCACGCCCGCCCGGATCTCGGTGATCAGGTCGCTGATCTGCTCGACCTGCTCGACCGAGACGAGCACCAGCATCCGAGGTTCCGGCGCCCGCCGGGCCGGCGAGGACTCGCGGGCGACGTCCAGCAGGGTGCCGGCCGCCATGTCGAACCGGCTCAGCAGCAGCGGCGCGCACACCCGCCGGATGGCCATCGTCGCGCCGGTGCGGTCCAGGTCGGCCAGCGGGACGAAGACGACCGGACGGGGATCCAGCCGCGCCGCCTCCAGCGCGACCCTGGTCTTGCCGACCCCACCCTCCCCGGTGACGGTGACCAGACCGGGGCTGCCGACCATCGCGCGCAGCGCGGCGATCTCCCGCTCGCGGCCGATCAGCGGGGTGTCCGGAAGCGGCAGGATGCGCTGCGGCTCGGTGCCGTCGAGCGCCGCGTCAACGTTGACCTGGGGGGCCGGCGGCGTCGCGGACGGCCGGGGGGTCCTGGTGCGGCCGGGCGTCCACGATCATCCGACCCGCTCCGCGGGCTCCGCGCCCCGGCGCACGCGCCGACCCCGGTTCCGATGATTCGCTCGGCAAGCCTCGCTCGGGTCGTCGCGGCCGCCGGGCCGCTCCGCGGGCTCCGCGCCCCGGCGCACGCGCCGACCCCGGTTCCGATGATTCGCTCGGCAAGCCTCGCTCGGGTTGTCGCGGCCGCCGGGCCGCTCCGCGGGCTCCGCGCCCCGGCGCACGCGCCGACCCCGGTTCCGATGATTCGCTCGGCAAGCCTCGCTCATGATGTCTGGCGCCCTGTTCTGCTGGTCGCGATCGAGCCCTTGCCCCGACCGTTGGAAGATTACGAGGCGAATGTCGACCGCACAACAAATGAGTGACGATCGGTCGCCGATTCCGCGCAATCGGGGCACGGTTCGGTGAACGGCCGCTCGCATTGAGGGCATCGCCTGCGGATCGCCACGTGGGACCCTTCGTTCGGGTGGCCCTCACCCTTCTGCCGCAGCCGGACGACCAGAGCCACTCGGGTGGGTGAATCGACCCTCCGGCGCGGTGCTGCCCGATTCGTCACGCGCCCGATCGTTCCCCGTTCGTGTGACGGCGGGCAATGGACCCAGGTCGCCTCGATCCGGGCGGATGAGTCTGATTCGGGCGGCCCGGGATGCCGAACAATCGGCCGCCGGGGGCGACCGGATCCTCCGCGGCGAGGGGAGCGGCGCCGCGGTTCGCCCCGGCCGGGCGCGGACCCGGAACACACCCGGTCGTCGGGCGGCCGCCCGATCCACCGCGATCCGGCAGCGGCCGGCCCCGGGCGGGCCGCGGACAGCTGCCCGACGGGCCGCCCGGATGCCTCCCGAGCGGCCCGGATTCCGTCCTGATGCTTGACGGATGTCCGTCTGGGGGTCACGCTAGTAGTCGACGTCGGCCATATGGCGGGCCGCGTCCTTCGGACTTCACGTCCATCGGCTCGTAGGTGCGGCGCCCGGTCAGGGCGTTCCTCGTCGATGGCGGGTTGCTCCAGAAGGAGACGTCTGGACAGGCGTGCCTTCTGGTGGTAAGCTACTTATTTGCGCTGCCCTCTTTGTGCTGCCCGGATTCGATCGGACGCCGACCGCCGTCTCGCCGAGACTCGTCGGATGCCGCCTGACCTGGGCTGATACCGAGAAGGCCGGCCGTGTCCCAGCCATCCACGACAAGCAACCCCGACAACAACCACCCCTTGGTTCCGGCCGCTCGGCGAACGGACGGAACCGACGTAGTACCGCGCATCACCGAGTGTCCAGGCAGTGCGTGTCCTCGAAAGGACGAATCTTGGCAGTCACCAGCACGTCCAGGTCCACCGCGGGAAGCCTCAACCGGGTTTCCTTCGCCAAGCTCCGCGAACCGCTCGAAGTACCGAACCTCCTCGCCCTGCAGACCGACTCCTTTGCCTGGCTGGTCGGCGGCGCCGACTGGCGCGCGCGCCAGGAGGAGCCGACCCCCAGCGGGCTCGACGAGATTCTCGAAGAGATCTCCCCGATCGAGGACTTCTCCGGCAACCTGTCGCTGTCCTTCTCCGACCCTCGCTTCGACGAGGTCAAGGCGAACGAGGAGGAGTGCCGGGACAAGGACATGACCTACTCGGCGCCGCTGTTCGTCACCGCCGAGTTCATGAACGGCGAGACCGGCGAGATCAAGTCGCAGACCGTCTTCATGGGCGACTTCCCGATGATGACCAGCAAGGGCACCTTCATCATCAACGGCACCGAGCGGGTCGTGGTGTCCCAGCTGGTCCGTTCGCCGGGCGTGTACTTCGACAAGGCCCTGGACAAGACCGCCGGCAAGGACGTGTTCTCGGCCAAGGTCATCCCCTCCCGCGGGGCCTGGCTCGAGTTCGACGTGGACAAGCGCGACACCATCGGCGTGCGCATCGACCGCAAGCGTCGCCAGCCGGTGACCGTGCTGCTCAAGGCGCTGGGCTGGGAGACCGAGCGGATCCGCAGCCACTTCGAGTGGTCGCCGGTGCTGCTGGCCACCCTGGAGAAGGACCACATCGCCGGCCAGGACGAGGCGCTGCTGGACATCTACCGCAAGCTGCGCCCGGGCGAGCCGCCGACCAAGGAGAGCGCGCAGGCCCTGCTGGACAACCTGTTCTTCAAGGACAAGCGCTACGACCTGGCCAAGGTCGGCCGGTACAAGGTGAACAAGAAGCTGGGCGTCGACCTGGCCACCAGCGTCGGCACCCTCACCGAGGACGACCTGCTGGCCATCGTCGAGTACCTGCTGCGGCTGCACCAGGGCGACGCCGAGTGGACCGTCAACGGCAAGACCCTGCCGGTCGAGACCGACGACATCGACCACTTCGGCAACCGCCGCCTGCGCACCGTCGGCGAGCTGATCCAGAACCAGATCCGGGTCGGCCTGTCCCGCATGGAGCGTGTCGTCCGCGAGCGGATGACCACCCAGGACGTCGAGGCGATCACCCCGCAGACCCTGATCAACATCCGGCCGGTCGTCGCCTCCATCAAGGAGTTCTTCGGCACCAGCCAGCTGTCCCAGTTCATGGACCAGACCAACCCGCTGGCCGGTCTGACCCACAAGCGGCGGCTGTCCGCGCTCGGCCCGGGCGGCCTGTCCCGGGACCGCGCCTCGCTCGAGGTCCGCGACGTGCACCCGTCCCACTACGGCCGGATGTGCCCGATCGAGACCCCGGAAGGCCCGAACATCGGCCTGATCGGCTCGCTGTCCACCTTCGCCCGGGTCAACCCGTTCGGCTTCATCGAGACGCCGTACCGCAAGGTCACCGACGGCATCGCCACCGACCAGATCGAGTACCTGACCGCGGACGAGGAGGACCGGTTCATCATCGCGCAGGCCAGCGCGAAGCTGGACGACGACGGCCGCTTCACCGAGAGCCGGGTGCTGGTCCGCCGCAAGGGCTCCGGCGAGGTCGACCAGGTGCCGCCGGACGAGGTCGAGTACATGGACGTCTCGCCGCGGCAGACGGTGTCCGTGGCCACCGCCATGATCCCGTTCCTGGAGCACGACGAGGCCAACCGGGCCCTGATGGGCGCGAACATGCAGCGGCAGTCCGTGCCGCTGCTGCGCTCCGAGGCGCCGCTGGTCGGCACCGGCATGGAGGCGCGGGCCGCCGTCGACGCCGGTGACGTGCTGCTGGCGGAGAAGGCCGGCGTGGTCGAGGAGGCCACCGCCGACTACATCTCGGTGATGAACGACGACGGCACCCACCGCACCTACCGGCTGAACAAGTTCCGCCGGTCGAACCAGGGCACCAGCTTCAACCAGAAGC
>JBDHZW010000343.1:0-5619 GCA_039812105.1 Nakamurella sp. | reverse complement strand
GTTTTGCCACGTCGTAGGGAAGGGAAGTGCGGGTGTGCTGCGCTCTAGGCGAAAGCTCCCTCAGCTTGCGTCCTGCGTGGCAAGAGGCACGCGGGTGTAATGAGCGCTTGGGCCCTGACCACATCATATGTGCACGCTGATTCACGCGAAAGATGAGTGCGTTTTGTGCTGTGCTCGAAGCGAAATCTTGCGTCCCACGTGGCCATCGACGCGCGGTGTGATGAGCGAATTCGCCCTGACGAAATCACAAATGCACGCGCATTCGCGATATGTCTTGGGATTACATGCAGGCCAACCCGGACGTGCGAAAACGTCTCGAGTCTGAATCCGGAAGACCCCTTTTGGCCATGACCTACACAGAGGCGGTGTGTGCTGCGTTGAAATTTCTCGCACTGCGCGTCTGCTTTTGTTCCGTTCTCACTCGCATCGTTCATACGCATCCTATCCTGCTCCGCTTTCTGCTCGGCCAGTTCCCGGCGGGTTCCGCCGCGCCGGACGTGCAGGACCACCCGGACCGCGCCGGCCAGCTGCGAGTGCAGGGCCGCGCGGTCGATGCCGCCCAGCGCGGCCAGCGCCTCCAGCCGGGCCGGCACGTCGGCCGCGGTGTTCGCGTGCACGGTGCCGGCGCCCCCGTCGTGACCGGTGTTCAGCGCGGCCAGCAGGTCGACCACCTCGCCGCCGCGGACCTCGCCCACCACCAGCCGGTCGGGCCGCATCCGCAACGCCTGCCGCACCAGATCCCGCATCGAGACCGTGCCCGCCCCTTCGACATTGGCCTGCCGCGCGACCAGCCGGACCAGGTGCGGGTGCGGCGGGCTCAGCTCCTCGGCGTCCTCGACGGTCACCACCCGCTCCGCCGCGGGCACGGCGGCCAGCAGGGCCGACAGCAGCGTCGTCTTGCCCGATCCGGTGCCGCCGGACACCAGGAACGCCAACCGCGCCCGCAGGATCGCCGACAGCACGGCCATCGAACATCCGGGCAGGCTGCCCGCGTCGACGAGGGCGGACAGGTCGTGCCGGACCGGCCGGAGCACCCGCAGCGAAAGGCAGGTGCCGGATGCGGCCACCGGGGCCAGCACCGCGTGCAGCCGGGTCCCGTCGGCCAGCCGGGCGTCCACGTGCGGGTGGGCGTCGTCGAGCCGGCGTCCGGCGGCGATCGCCAGCCGGCGGGCCAATCGTTGGACGGCGGCCTCGTCCGCGAAACGGACCGGCGCCGGCTGCCAGCCCGCGCCCCGGTCCACCCGGACGTCGGTCGGCGAGTTCACCACGACGTCGGTCGTGCGCGGGTCGGCCAGCAGATCGGCCAACGGCCCGGCCCCGACGAGCTCGCGCTGCAACTGCCGGATGGTGCGCAGCATCTCGGCGTCGCTCATCAGGACCGACGACTCGGCCCGCAGGGCGGCCGCCAGGGCTTGCGGCGCCGGCGCCTCGCCGCGATCGACCAGTCGCCGCTGAACCCGCTCGATCATCTGGTCGGACAGCACCGGGTCGGCGCTCATCAGCAGGCGCAACCGAGCTCGGACAGCACCCGGCGGGCGGCCTTGATCAGCGGCCGCCGGCTGCCGGTGGCCAGCGAAAGGCCGAACTCGAGTTCGGTGGCCACCGCGGCCTCGGCCCGCATCTGGGCCAGCAGTGGCAGACCGAGCAACTCGGCGACCTCACCGGCGCCCAGGCCACCGGGCGACGGCCCCCGGACCACCACTCCGGCGGTGACGTCGAATCCGCGCAGCCGGGCGCACACCCGCTCGGCCGCCCAACAGCCCCGCACGTCCGCGGGCGAGATCACCACCACCAGATCGCATCGCTCGAGCACCCGGTCCGGCGCCGAGCCGGGTTGCCGGGGCAGGTCCACCACGGTCACCCCGCCGGACCGGCGGCCGGCGTCGATCACCACATCGACCACGTCCGGATCCAGCTCGCCGGCGAACTCGCGGCCCTGGGCCAGCACCGAGATGCCCGCCCGGCCGACCCGCACCCGGGGCAGCGCCCGGGTCAACTCCTCCGGCGGCAGCCGACCCGACGGCGCCGACAGGTCCGGCCAGCGCAGTCCCGGATCGTTCTCCAGCCCCAGGATCACGTCCTGGCCGGCGCCCCACGGATCGCAGTCCAGCAGCAGCGCGGCCATCCCGGCCCGGGCGCCGGCGAACGCGAGCGCGCCGGCGAAGACCGAGGTGCCGGCACCGCCGCAGGCTCCGACCACCGCCACGCAGCGACCGTCCGCCGACGGCCCGCCCGTGCTGTCGGCCAGCAACTCGATGAGCTCCACCTCGCCGCGGCGGATGTGCAGGCACTTGTCGACGCCCAGCCGGACGCACAGTTCCCACATGGCTTCGGCAGGCGGCGCGTCGAACACCACGACAACGCCGGGCCGGCGCGGCATCCGGGCCTGCACGGCCGCCGCGACCTGGTCGGCGTCCAGCAGCACCAGCGGAGCCGACCGCCACAACGATCGCGACGCCGGCTCGGCGCAGTGGGTCATGTCGACGCCCGCGGCGGCGGCGATTCGCAGCCCGTCGTCGAGCAGCGCCTCGTCGGCCGTCACGATCAGCGGTCGCCCGTCCGTCACCACTCGTTCCTCCACCCGCGCCCGGTTTCGCCGGCACCGATCGGCCCCTGCCGGTGACAGCCTCCGGCACGGCGACCGCGATGTCGTCGACGGCGACGAGGATGTGGACAGAAATCGGGCATGTGGACAAACGGCGGGGTCAGTGGGTCGACGCGCCGGTAGCCGACGGCCATCGAGACGCTCGGACAGTCAATCGAGACAGGGACATTCGCTCGCGGCCGATGGACCGGGCGCACCCGAGATAGAGGGCGGCCCCCGCCAGGGGGGAGGGCGGGGGCCGCAAGGGTTCAGCTCCGGGGGGTTGAGCTGAACCGGAGGTCGGTTCCGGGGGGGTGGAAACCGACGCCTTCACTGTAGACCCGCGACCGCAGGTTCGTCACGTGTTCGCGCGATCCATCTGCATGAAGATCTTCAGTCCCGACACGGACTGACACAATCGGGTGCATCTGAATCGGTCAGGGGGACTCACCCCTCGGCGGCATGTTGCCCTCGGTCCCGCGCACAGGTATCACTGTCTCAGGGACCCCCGAAGGGCCAAGGGCAACGTGAAGAGAAACGTCGTCAACCCCCTCCGGAGTTCCCCGCGCAGGCCCCGGAACCCACTCACCGCTATAAGCCGCGGGAGGTACGTCGTCAGGGTCTTCCACGAGGGACGTGGGGCCCGTCACGACGAGTCGTGGTGAAGCTTGGTACCTGGTCAGCCTGCGCAGACGGCGTCCGGCCCTCGGTCGGGCGCCGTCTTTCATGACCGGGGGAAATGCAAGAACGAACAACGTTCGCCGCCACCCCAAGGAATCCCGCGGTTCCATTTTCCGATCGGCCGCGGCCGCTCGAACCCGCGGGTCGATCGTCAACAAACGAGCCCCTCCGGCGCCCATCGGAACGCCCGATCTTGTTGCCGCGACGTCCTCCCACCGGAGCTTTCCAGGGGTGCGGTCTACCGGGCCGCTCGTCACGAATCGACAAGGACCGGGACGGAGCGTGAAGAAAATCACCCGAACAGACGAAAGCCGCAGATCAGCGTCGGTGTGTCGGGGTCCACACGGAGAGTAGCACGTCGTGACTGTATGCACTTGCATCGTTCGACCGATATCGGCCACTCCGCGCGAAAGAGAAATTCGGGAAATTCCGAAAAGGCCCGATGTCGATTTCGACCGATTTGTCAGTTACGTGCTTAGTTCAGGGCTCGAAAGGTCGTTGGGTCGGTCGGGACCGGCCGCCGTGACCAGCGTCCTCCCCTCGGCTGCGCCGCGGACCAGGCCCCGGCAGACCTCGACCACCCAGCCGGCCAGCCCGTCGGCACCGCCATCGAGATAGCCGTCGAGCGCCGACCGGTAGTCGCGCGCGGCCCGAAGGTGGGCGACCTCGGGCAGGGCAACGCCCGAGCCGTCCAGGCCGGAGGCGATGGTCGTCAGGCGCGCCGCGGCCCGGGCGGCCACCCCGTCCGCCGAGCCGAACGGCGCCAATGCGAGCAGCTCGCCGTGCACGATCGCCACCACCAGGGGGGCGGCCCGATCGGATCGCACCAGCAGATCCGCCAGGCCCCGGAGGCGGACACCGATCAGCTCGGGACGATCCGAGTCCGTCCGGGGCCGGCCCAGATCGTCGGGGCCCACCAGGTCGGCCGCCGCCAGGGTGTGCACCTTGGCCAGCACCTGCAGCGGTGCCCGGCGCCAGGTCCCCACCATCGACCCGAGCGCGGCGGCCACCCGGACCGACCCGGCCAGCCGGGGATCGGTGATCGAACCGGCCTCTGGATCCAGCGCCAGCGGCGCGCCGTCGAGCGCCGCCGACGCCCGGGCCGCGCGCATCGCCGCCGCCGCGGCCAGCCGTCCCGATCGGTCGCGCACCCCGCGCGGTCCGTTCAGCCCGGCCAGGGCGGACCGGGTGTCCTCGATCGCGTCGGTCACCTCGTGGCACCCCGTCGGCCAGTCCGGCCGGTCCGCGAGGACCCGCTGCCACGGCGCAGTCATCAGTCAACCCCTCCGTTCGATCAGGTTCGATCAGGTCGTTCGACCAGTTACCAAGCGTGCCGGTGAATGCGACAGTGGGTACCGGTTGACGCCTGTCGTGCCAGACCCGCCGCCTACCGCACCACACCTGCCGTCCGGCGACCCGGCATGGCAGGCTGAGGGCGCATGCGGTTACGTTCGGGCGGCAACTTGTACCTCCCGGACGACCTGACGACCAGCCCTCGGCTGCGTGCTGGAACAGGACAGCCGTCACCCGACATCGCCGTCATTCGAGGAGACACCCTGTGAGCGACACGAATTCCCAGACGTTGGACAACCTGCTGGCCGAGGACCGGACGTTCCCGCCGTCCGAGGCGTTCGCCCAGGCCGCGAACCTCAAGGCCGAGGCGTACGAACGGGCCGAGGCCGATCCCGACGCGTTCTGGGCCGAGCAGGCCAACCGCCTGTCCTGGAGCACCCCCTTCACGACCGTGCTGGACTGGTCGGACGCCCCGCACGCCACGTGGTTCGGCGACGGCAAGCTGAACGTGGCCTACAACTGCGTCGACCGGCACGTCGAGGCCGGCAACGGCGAGACCGTGGCCATCCACTGGGAGGGCGAGCCCGGCGACACCCGCACCATCACCTACGCGGAGCTGCAGCAGGAGGTGGCCAAGGCCGCCAACGCGCTGGCCTCGCTGGGCCTGGTCGCCGGCGACCGGGTGGCCATCTACCTGCCGATGATCCCGGAGGCCGTGTTCTCCATGCTGGCCTGCGCCCGGCTGGGGCTGGCCCACTCGGTGGTGTTCGCCGGCTTCTCGGCCGAGGCGCTGCGCTCCCGGATCGGCGACGCCGAGGCCCGGGTGGTCATCACCGCCGACGGCCAGTACCGGCGCGGCTCCGCGGTGCCGCTCAAGAGCGCCGTCGACGAGGCCGTCGCCGGCGAGTCCCCGGTGGAGAAGGTGCTGGTGGTCAAGCGCACCGGCATCGACATCGAGTGGACCGACAAGGACGTGTGGTGGGACGACCTGGTCGCCGGCCAGCCGACCGAGCACACGCCGGAGGCGTTCGACGCCGAGCAGCCGCTGTTCATCCTCTACA
>JBDHZW010000342.1:0-5674 GCA_039812105.1 Nakamurella sp. | reverse complement strand
GTGACGATGATCAAGATTTGGTGACTCCCACCGGGTTGACTGTGGGGTTCCTACAAAAGACTCCGCAGGACTTGGTGGCCACCGTCATCACCGTGCCCCGAGCCGACGTGTCACGGTAGAAGGCGTGTTGGCCATCGTCGCTCCCGGCCAGGGAGCCCAGAAACCCGGAATGCTCGCCAGTTGGCTCGAACTGGACGGGGCGCCGGAGACCCTGGCGCAGATGTCGGACCGGGCCCACCTCGATCTGACCCGGCTGGGCACCGAGGCGTCCGCGGAGGAGATCAAGGACACCGCGGTCACCCAACCGCTGGTCGTCGCCTCCGCCCTGCTGGCCGCCCGCTACCTGCGCATCCCGACCACCGCCGCGGTGGCCGGTCACTCGGTCGGCGAGCTGGCCGCGGCCGCCGTCGCCGGCGTCTTCGCCGACCTCGACGCGGTGCAGCTGGCCGCGATCCGCGGGCAGGCGATGAGTGCGGCCTGCGCGCTCACCCCCACCGGAATGTCCGCGGTGATGGGTGGCGACACCGACGCGGTGCTGGCCGCCCTGGAGGAACTCGACCTGGTCGGGGCGAACGTCAACGGCGGCGGCCAGATCGTGGCCGCCGGACCGCTCGAGGCGCTCGATCAGCTCAAGGCGGACCCCCCGCCGGCAACCCGGATCATCCCGTTGCCGGTTGCCGGCGCGTTCCACACCTCCTTCATGGCCAGCGCCGAGCAGGCCCTGCGCGAGCACGTCGGAACGCTGACCCCGCAGGACCCCACCCACGTGCTGCTGACCAACTCCGACGGCACCGTCGTCGGCAACGGCGACGCCTACCTGAGCCTGCTGGTCGCGCAGGTCACCCACCCGGTCCGCTGGGACCTGTGCATGCAGACGCTGGCCAACCTGGGCGTCACCGGCGTGCTGGAACTGCCGCCGGCTGGGACGCTGGTCGGACTCGTCAAGCGCGACCTGAAGGGTGTGGCCACCATGGCGCTGAAGACTCCGGCCGATCTCGATGCCGCCGCCGAATTCGCGGCCGAGCACGCGGGGGTGAGGCAGGGATGAGCCCCGCGAAGATCGCCGCCGCCCCCACCTCGCCCGGGTCCAAGATCGTCGGCCTGGGCCACTACCGGCCCGACAAGGTCGTCACCAACGACGATCTCGCGCAGATCATGGACACCAACGACGAGTGGATCCAGGCCCGGGTGGGCATCGCCGAGCGGCGGTTCGCCGCGGCCGACGAGTCGGTGGCCAGCATGGGCGCGCAGGCCGGGGCCAAGGCGCTGGCCGAGGCCGGCCTGGCTCCCGAGCAGATCGACACCGTCATCACCGCGACCTGCAGCCTGGAGGCGCCCGCCCCGCACGCGTCCACCCAGATCGCGAACCTGCTCGGCATCCACGCCCCCGGCTCGTTCGACATCAACGCCGCCTGCGCCGGCTTCTGCTACGCGATCGCCGCCGCCGACCAGGCCGTGCGCACCGGCGCCTCCAGCAACGTGCTGGTGGTGGGCTCGGAGAAGCTGACCGACTGGACCAAGTACGACGACCGGGCGACCGCCATCATCTTCGCCGACGGCGCCGGCGCCGTTGTCGTGTCCAAGGCCGACGAGCCGGGCATCGGCCCGGTGCAGTGGGGCTGCGCCGAGGACCACACGCAGACCATCCGGATCGAGGGCCGCAACGGTCATTTCATCCAGGAGGGCCAGACCGTCTTCCGTTGGGCGACCAGCGCCATCGCGCCGGTCGCGATCCGGGCGGCCCGGGCGGCCGGGCTCGAACTGAGCGACATCGACGTGCTGGTCACCCACCAGGCGAACCTGCGGATCATCGACGCCATCGCGAAGAAGATCGTCAAGGAGGGTGCGCGGCCCGACCTGAAGGTCGGCCGGGACATCGTCACCACCGGCAACACGTCGTCCGCGTCCATCCCGATCGCGCTGGACCGGATGCGGGCCGCGGGCGAGGTCAGCTCCGGCGAGGTGGTGCTGTCGGTCGCCTTCGGCGCCGGACTCACCTACGCCAGCCAGGTGTTCGTCTGCCCCTGATCCGATGGGGCAGAATGCCCAGTTGCCCTTCAATCCCCGGCCGGTCCCTCAAGTCGAAGAACCGCCGAAAACCCCGAAAGGAAGCACCGTGAGCAACGAGGACATCATCGCCGGACTCGGCGAGATCGTCGAAGAGGTCGCCGGCGTGAGCGCGGCCGACGTCACGGCCGACAAGTCGTTCACCGACGACCTGGACATCGACTCGCTGTCCATGGTCGAGATCGCGGTGCAGGCCGAGGACAAGTTCGGCGTCAAGATTCCCGACGACGAGCTGGCCAACCTCAAGACCGTGGGCGACGCCGTCGCCTACATCGAGGCCAACAAGTCCTGATCATCCGGCCCGGCCGCCGCGCACCCGCAGCGGCCGGGAACACGGCCACCCACCATCCGAAGGGATCCACGCGATGAGCTCCGATCACGACGTCGTCGTCACCGGCATCGGCGCGACCACGCCGATCGGCGGCACCGCGCCGGAAACCTGGCAGGCCATGCTGGACGGCACGATCGGCGTCAAGGCGCTGACCGAGCCGTGGGCCGAGAAATACGAGCTGCCGGTGCGGATCTACGCGCCGCTGGTCGTCGACCCCAGCGAGGTGCTGCCCCGGGTGGAGGCCCGCCGGCTCGACCGCTGCCAGCAGGTCGCCCTGGTCGCGGCCCGCGAGGCCTGGGCCGACGCCGGCGCACCGGAGATGGACCTGGAGCGGCTGGGCGTGGTGATCGGCACCGGCATCGGCGGTGCGCTGACGCTGCTCGGCCAGGACGACATCCTGGAGCAGGACGGGGTCCGCAAGGTCGCCGTGCTGACCGTGCCGATGCTCATGCCGAACGGGCCGGCCGCCGCGGTCGGTCTGTGGGCCAAGGCCCGCGGCGGCGTGCACGCCCCGGTCTCGGCCTGCGCGTCCGGCGCCGAGGGCATGGCCTGGGCCTACCGCATGATCAAGTCGGGCGAGCTGGACGTGGCCATCGCCGGCGGCGCGGAGGCCTGCGTGCACCCGCTGCCGATGGCCGGCTTCTCCCAGATGCGGGCGATGAGCACCCGCAACGACGACCCGCGGACCGCCTCGCGGCCCTTCGACATCGATCGGGACGGGTTCGTGCTCGGCGAGGGCGCCGGGATCATGGTGCTGGAACGCGAGGATCACGCCAAGGCCCGGGGCGCCAAGATCTACGGCCGGCTGGCCGGCATCGGCATGTCCAACGACGCCTACCACATCACCGCGCCGGAACCCGACGGCGAGGGATCCAGCCGGGCCATCGCCAAGGCGCTGCGCAGCGCCGACCTGTCCCCGCTGGACATCGGGCACGTCAACGCCCACGCGACCTCCACCCCGGTCGGCGACACGGCCGAGTCCAACACGATCCTGCGGTCGGTCGGCGACCACCCCGTCGTCACCGCGACCAAGTCGATGACCGGGCACATGCTCGGCGCGGCCGGCGCCGTGGAGGCCATCGCGACGCTGCTGGCCGTCAAGGAGGGTGTCGTACCCGGCACCCGCAACATCGTCACGCTCGACCCGGAGATCAAGGTCGACGTGGCCACGGAGAACCGTGAAGTGACCCTGACCGCGGGCCTGAACGACTCGTTCGGCTTCGGCGGTCACAACGTGGCGCTGGTCTTCACCGCCTGACCGTTTTCCGGCGCCTTCCCCGGCCCGGCCCCCCGGCCGGGTCGCAGCACCTCCGGCGGCGTACGCGCACGCCCGCACGGCCGGACCCGCGCGCATCAACCGGCACCCAATTCGGCCCCTACTCGGCACCCCTATTCGGCACCCCTATTCGGCAACGGCGCCGCCCTCCGGCGCATCAGGAGTGGATCATGACCGCAGTCCTTCCCGACGCCGATCGGTCCTCACGGCCCGAATCCCAACCCGTTCCCGCCGTCCCGAAGCAGGCGCCGCGGGCGCTCGACCCGCGGGAGCCGCTGGTCCGGCTGTCCGCCCTGATGGATCCCGGGACGGTCGTCCCGCTGCACGGCCACGACACCTCCGGTGTCGTCGCCGTCCGCGGGCGGATCGACGGCTCGAAGGTGATCGCCTACTGCACCGACGGCACCCGGATGGGCGGCGCGATGGGGCACGAGGGCTGCGCGCACATCGTCGACGCCATCGACGTGGCGCTGCGCGAACGGTCCCCCGTCATCGGACTCTGGCACTCCGGCGGCGCCCGGCTGGCCGAGGGGGTCGAGGCGCTGGACGGCGTCGGGCAGGTCTTCGCCGCGATGGTCCGGGCGTCCGGCCGGGTCCCGCAGATCTCGGTGGTGCTCGGCGCGGCGGCCGGCGGCGCCGCCTACGGTCCGGCCCTGACCGACATCGTGATCATGGCCCCGGACGGCCGGGTGTTCGTCACCGGTCCGGACGTGGTCCGCTCGGTGACCGGCGAGGACGTCGACATGGAGGCGCTGGGCGGCCCGACGGCCCACCACCGCAAGTCGGGCGTCGTGCACATCGTCGCCGACTCCGAGGCCGACGCGCTGGCCCGCGCCCGCCGGGTGACCGGCATCTTCACCCAGCCGGGCATCGCCGGGGTGACCGGCATCCCGGACGATCCCGACCTGGCCTCGGTGCTGCCGGAACAGGCCAACCGGGCCTACCCGGTGCGGCCGCTGCTGGACCGGATCCTGGACGGGCCGATCGAGGAGCTGCAGGCCAAGTGGTCGCCGAACATCGTGGTCGGGCTGGGCCGGCTGGCCGGTCGCTCGCTGGGGGTGGTGGCCAACAACCCGCTGCGGCTGGGCGGGTGCCTGGACTCGCAGTCGGCGGAGAAGGCCTCCCGGTTCGTCCGGATGTGCGACGCGTTCGGCATCCCGCTGCTGGTGGTGGTGGACGTGCCGGGCTACCTGCCCGGGGTCGGCCAGGAGTGGGACGGGGTGGTCCGCCGCGGCGCCAAGCTGCTGCACGCGTTCTCCGAGGCGGTGGTGCCGCGGGTGACCCTGGTGACCCGCAAGGCGTACGGCGGCGCGTACATCGCGATGAACTCCCGCGCGCTCGGCGCGACCGCCGTGTTCGCCTGGCCCAACGCCGAGATCGCCGTGATGGGCGCCAAGGCCGCGGTCGGCATCCTGCACCGCCGCAAGCTGGCCGCGGCGCCGGTCGAGCAGCGCGAGGCGCTGCATGCGCAATTGGCCGGCGAACACGAGAAGCTGGCCGGCGGGGTGCACCGGGCGCTCGAACTGGGCGTGGTCGACGAGGTGATCACGCCCGCGCAGACGCGGCGCAAGCTGGCCGAGGCGCTGGCGGCGGCCCCGGCCGGCCGGGGCAGCCACGGCAACATTCCCCTGTGAGCGGTGTGCATCTGGTGGGCGGCGGCTGGGATCCGGCCGCCGCTGCCGCCGTCTACGGTCCGTTCCTGGCCGACGCGACCGCGGCGGCGTCCGGACCGCCGACCATCGCCTGCGTCGTGCTGGACGAGGGCGACGGCGCCGACCGGTTCGACCAGTGGGCGTCGACGCTGACCGGGGTGGCGCCGTGCCGCCCCCGGCCCGTGCTGGTGCCGCTCGGCGCCGTGCTCGACCCCGCGCTGCTGGAGGCCGCCGACGCGCTGCTGGTCGGCGGCGGGTTGACGCCCGGCTACGCCGACGCACTGGTGCCGGTCGCGGCGGCGATCCGGTCCTGGCTGGCCGACGGCGGGCGCCCGTACGCCGGGTTCT
>JBDHZW010000341.1:0-5686 GCA_039812105.1 Nakamurella sp. | reverse complement strand
TGGGCAGCACCACCAGCACCGACTCGGCCGTCCACTTCGGCTGGGACATCAGCGCGAGCCCGGCGCCGGCCACCACGACCAGCAGGGCGGCGATCGCCCCGGCGAGGACGCTGATCCGCAGCTCGCGGCGGGCGAAGCGGCCTCGCCCGGTCATCGTCGGCCCGCCGGAAGGGCGTCGCCGACGGTGGTTCGTTCCCCGGCCAGCACGGCACGGTACAGGCCGGCGAGGCGCGCGGACAGCCGGTCCAGTCCGTGGCCCGACTCGGCCCGCTGCCGCGACGCCCGGGACATCCGCCGGCGGGTGTCCCGGTCGCCGATGACCTCGCCGAGCGCGTCGGCCAGTGCCGCGTCGTCACCCGGCTCGACCACGCGCCCCTCGACGCCGTCGCGAATCAGGTCCGGCACCGCGCCGATCGAGGTTCCCACGACCGGCAGGCCCGAGGCCATGGCCTCGATGATGGCGATCGGTTGGCCCTCCAGAAATGATGGCAGCACGAAGATGTCGGCCTCGGCGAGGCGGGCCTTGATCTGGTCGCCGTACTCCGGGCCGACCATGGACTCGCGCAGCCCGGCGGCCTCGAACTCGGCGACGATCTGGTCGTACTCGGTCTGCGGGGTCGGTCCCTGCCCGCCGACCACGACGAGCCTCCAGTCCCGGGTGCCGCGTTCGCGCAGCGCCCGGGCGGCCCGGGCCAGCTCGAAAAGCCCCTTGCGCCGGCAGATCACGCCGACGAAGAGCACGGTCGGCGGATCGCCGTCCGCGTTGCCGGCCGGGAAGTCGTCGAGATTGACCGCGTTGTCGACGGTCTCGACCCAGGTGCCCGGAGCCAGGGACCGCATCGTCGCGGTCCCGACGGTGGACACGGTGCACACCAGGTCGGCCAGGCGCAGCGTGCGCAGGGCCCACCGATCGACCGTGCCGTAGCCGGCGAACTCGGGCCGCCCGGCGTTGCCGACCGCCGAGTGCACGTGCGCGATGAGCTTGGCCCGGCCGGCGGCGGCGGCGAGGTTCAGGGCGGCCGCGCGCAGGGACGGCAGCCCCGGGTCGGCCACCAGTTGCAGGTGCACGATGTCGGCCTTGCGGGCGGCTCCGAACACCCGCCAGGCGTCGGCCAGCGCGTACCGGACGTTGGCCAGGTTGAACCGGCCGCCCTCGCGCGTGGACACCCGCGCCGTGTTCAGCAACTGGACGTCGAAATCCCTGGCCAGGATGGGGTCCTCGGTGATCGTCTCGGCGAACGTGGCGATGCCGCCGCGCATCGGCCTGGCCTCGGCGACCACCACGACCGTGGGCCGGTCGCCCGGGGCACGCCCGCCCGCCCTGGTCATGCG
This sequence comes from Nakamurella sp., assembly GCA_039812105.1. Classification (GTDB taxonomy): domain Bacteria; phylum Actinomycetota; class Actinomycetes; order Mycobacteriales; family Nakamurellaceae; genus Nakamurella. The sequence continues at coordinate 4,354 of JBDHZW010000341.1, read as the reverse complement.
GACACCGCCACGCGGCCGTCGGCGTCGATGGCCTTCCGGTACACCGCGTGCAGCGACCGCGCCCAGAGCCGCGCGTCGAACAGGCGCTCCATCCGGCGGCGACCGGCCTCGCCCATCCGATCCCGTAGGTCGGCGTCGGCCAGCAGCCGCAGGACCGCGGCGGCGATGGCGGGCGAGTCGCCGGGCGGGGTCAGCAACCCGGTTTCCCCGTCGGCGACGATGTCGCTGATGCCGCCGACGTCGCTGGCGACCACCGGCCGCCCGCAACCGCCCGCCTCCATCAGCACCGTCGGCAGGTTCTCCCCGTAGATCGAGGGAAGCACGACCAGGTCCGATCCGCGCAGCACGTCGGGAACGTCCGACCGCATGCCGGCGAAGATCACCGACCCGGCGAGACCCAGCCGCGCCACCTGCGCCCGCAGTGACTGCTCCTGCTCACCGGAACCGACCAGCAGCAGCCGTGCGGTGGGCTGCCCGGCGAGCACCGCTGGCCAGGCGTCGATCGCGTGGGTGATGCCCTTGAAGTCGCGCAGCGCCGCGAGAATGGTGACCACCGGGCCGGTCCCGGCCGGATCGAGCCCGAGATCGGCCGGCAGCGGCGCCATCCCGCCGCCGGCTTGCGGGGTGAAGTAGTCCAGGTCGATCCCGTTGTGCACCACCGTCCAGGACGCGGGGACGGGGCGGGAGCGGCGATAGCGCTCGGCGAACGAGTTCAGCGACGCCTGCGAGACGAAGATCGCCGCGGCACTGCGGGTGGCGATCTCCACGGCGAGCCGCTCGCGGGCGGACGCCCGGCCGGACAGCGGGCGGTGCACGTGGTGGAAGGTCCCGACGGCCGGGATCCCAGCCCGCCGGGCCGCCGGAATGGCCATCGTCATGGCCATTTCCAGGTGGGCGTGGACGACGTCCGGCCTGGTCTGCCGCAGACGGCCGACCAGCCGGCGGAAGCCGGACACGTCCAGGGTCCGGCGAACACCCAGGTACTCGGGCTCGACCCCGGATTCCCGCAGCAGCGGCTCCAGCCTGGACCGTTCGGGTGAGCGGCCGTGCAGGCTGAGCACCGACAGTTCGATGCCGGCCTCCGCGCTCACCCGGCCGAGTTGGGCGATGAGCGTCTCCGCCCCGCCGAGCTTCAGGGCGTCCACCACCGTGAGCACTCGCACGCTCGTCTCCTCCGGTCGACGGCCGAAGCGGGGTCCGCGCTATGCACACCTATCCCCGCCGATTACACCCGTTCAGACTATACTGGAAACCGAAATTGGATTGAAGTACACGATACGTAGGCAAACTGTCCATCGATCGTGACGTTTCGAGCCTTCGATCCATCGAATGCTCACAGGGTGTGGCTGGCTCGGGGTCGTCTGGACCCCGGAGGGCTGACGCGGTCCCGAAAGGGGAATCCACCATTCACACTCTCGACAACAACGGGAATCTCCCGCCGGACGGACCGCCCGATCTGCCACCCGACCTTGATGCGAACGAGCGGACGGATACCGACGCGACCGGCGCACTGGCCCGGCGCTCCCTCGGCGGCTTCCTGTGGACGACCCTGGCCTGGGGCTCCAACCGCATCGTGATCCTCGGGCTGACCCTGCTGCTCGCGCGGCTGCTGACCCCGGAGGACTTCGGCGTCGTCACCGCCGCGGTGACGATCATCGCGATGCTCGACGCGGCACTGGATCTCGGTGTCGGCGCGGCCGTCGTCGCCCGGCAGGAGAAGGGCATCACGGCGGCCGTCCGGATGGCCATGACGATCAACCTGGGCATCAGCGCGGCCATCAGCCTGGCCGGCATCGCCGCCTCGCCGTGGATCGCCGCACTGTTCGACGCGCAGGAGCAGGCCAATGTGTTCGCGCTGCTGTTCCTGTACCCGTTGTTCCGCGGGGCGGCGCAGGTCAGCGACGCGGTCCTCAAACGGGACCTGCGATTCAAGCGGCGGACCGCGATCGACCTGACCCGGGCGGCGGTGCGGGTGGCCATCTCGGTGCCGCTCGCGCTGACCGTCGGCGGGGCCTTCAGCATCGCCGCCGGCATCGTCGGCGGCGAACTGGTGGCCATGCTGCTGCTGTGGATCCTGGTGCCGATCCGGCCCGCCGTCCGGGCGCACTGGCAGCTGGCGCCCGACCTGCTGCGCTTCGGCGGGCTCGTCACCGTCATCCGGGTGCTGGGCTCGGTGCGCGCGTCCGCCGACTACCTGGTCGTCGGCGCCATGATCGGCACGACGGCGCTGGGCTACTACGGGATGGCCTACAAGCTGCCCGAACTGGTCATCGAGAACGTGCTGTGGATCTTCTCCGCGGTGGCCCTGTCGACGTACTCCAAGGCCAGGGTGATCAGCCCGGACGTGCTCACCGCCGGGATGCTCCGCGCGACCAGGATCCTGTCGATCTACGGGCTGACCGCGGGCGCGACGCTCGCCGTCATCGCGCCCGAGGCGGTCCCGGTCCTGTTCTCCGCGCAGTGGGCGCCGGCGATCACCCCGATGGTGTTCATCTCGCTGGCGCTGGGCTTGATGGCCGTCGGCTGGGCCAGCGGTGACGTGTTCACCGCCACCGGCCGGCCGGGAACGCTGGTGGCGCTTGACGTCCCGGCCACCGTGCTGCTGATCGTCGGCTTCGTCGTCGCCGCGGACCACGGGCTGGTCGGGGTCGCCCTGGCGTTGCTGATCTTCAACCTGCTGTACTGCGTCGCCCGGCTCGCGCTGGTCCGCTACGCGCACGGGACGTCCTGGCGGCGGCTGCTGGCGGCGGTCGCGCCGGCCGTGGCGATCGCCGCGGTCACCGGCGGGGTGGGGCTGCTGGTTCGCGCCTTCCTGCCCACCGGCCAGCTCCTCACGCTCGTCGTCGTCACGCTGGCCTGCGGTGTTGCCGCGGTCGGCGCCGGCGCGGTGTTCGCCCGATCGACGGCCATGGACCTGGTCGCCCTGCTCCGCCGGCGCCCGGTCGGTGCCGGATGACTCCACTGCGTCCGCCCGTGTCCGGCTCGTCCCGGCCGGCCCCCCGGAGGAATCAATGACCGCCACCCTGACGCGCGCACACTCCGTCCCCGCGACGCGACCGGGCACCCGGCGCGTCGTGTTGATCACCGCGACCGAGCCCGAGCCGCGCTCCTTCGGCAAGCAGGTCGTGCTCGGCGGCATGCTGGACCACCTGTGCGCCCGGCTGGGGCCGGACCAGGTGCACGTGATCCTGGTCGGCCGGCCCGGGATCCAGCGCCCGGCCGTGCCCTACCACCTCCACGTCGTCGCCAAGCCGTCGACGACCGAACAGCTCGACGCGGTCGCCCGGCGGGTGTTCGGACCGGCGCACTCCTCGTTGCAGGAGGCGGCGCTGTGGTCGGAGCGGACCCTGGCCGCCATCGCCGACAAGCTCGCGGAAGTTCGCGCCGACCAACAGATCTGGGACACGATGCGGACCGGGCAGTACGCCAGGAGGCTGGGCCGCAAGCCGCGCGTGCTGTACGCCGACGACCTGTTCTCCAAGCGGTACGCCAGCATGCTGGAGCGGATCGATCGCGACCCGTCGAAGGTCGCGGACCCGCTGGGCGAGTTCGGCAAGCTGCTGCCGGGTGCGGTCGGCCGGGTGGTCGGCCGCAAGGAGGTCTACCGGCGCCTGCTGCAGCTGGAGCGGGTGCTGACCGCCCGGTCGGAGGAGCAGGCGCCGGCGGAGTTCGACGCGACCTTCCTGGTCAACGCGCAGGAGGCGGCGGAGCTGCACGAGCGGACCGGGAACCCGACGATCGGCACCCTGCTGCCGCTGCTGCGCGAGCCCGCAGCCCGCGAGCGGCGCTGGGACGGCCGGCCGGTCTTCGTGTTTCTCGGCGGACTGGACTTCGCGCCCAACCGCGACGGCCTGACCTGGTTCCTGGGCACGTTCCGGGACGCGGTGCTGGCCGCCATCCCCGATTTCCGGCTGCTCGTGGTGGGGCGGGGGTCGGCCAACCTGCCGGCCGAGGCGGCCGGCTGGGGCGATCACGTCCAGGCGTTGGGCTGGGTCGACGATCTGGACGAGGTGCTGGGCTCGTGCACCGCCCTGCTGTCGCCGCTGCGGGTCGGCAGCGGCACCAAGATCAAGGTGCTCGAGGCGCTGGCCCGCGGGCTGCCGGTGGTGGCGACCCGGGCCGGCGTGCTGGGCCTGCCGGTGGGCCGGGCGGACGGCTGCCTGGTGGCCTCCTCTCCGCAGGAGCTGCCCGCGCTGCTGGCACAGGCCGCCGACCCGGCGGTCAACCCGACCCTGTCGGCGGCGGCCCGGGGCAGCTGGGAGCGCAACTTCTCGCCGGCCGTCGTGGGGCCGACCTACGACGCCGCCTTCGGACTCGCGACCGCGCCCGAGGCAGTGTCACGGCGATGAGGGAC
>JBDHZW010000340.1:0-5697 GCA_039812105.1 Nakamurella sp. | reverse complement strand
ACCTGGTTGAGCAGCCCGTCCAGCCACCCGACGTCGAACAGCCGGGCGACCAGCCCGAGGACGACGCCGATCAGCAGGCCGAGCAGGGTCTGCGCCCAGAACGGGACGCGCCGCACGGCCCGCCCGATTCTTTGCGCATCTAACGATATGGACAAGGGAGTCACCTTCACTGGTTGCCGCTGGTTTCCCGGGGCCGATCTCGCCCACGGTTCCGCTCGCTGTCGAACGGATGTGGAGCCGATCGGAAACGCGTGTCAGCCCCTGGCCAGCACAACCGGCCGGCGGACCCGGGCATTCCGGGTCCGCCGCCCCCCGCGTGTGGTCTCGGCCACGATCGGAACCGGACCGAGCCCGCCCGGCGGGTTCGGGATCAGAACGGGTACCGCTCGATCGTCGCCTGCATGGTCACCCACTGCAGGTGGCCGAAGGTGTCCAGGTTGGCCCGGGCGCCGCCGAAGTGGCCGCCGAAGCCGGACGCCTTGACCCCGCCGAACGGGATCACCGCCTCGTCGTCCACGGTCTGGTCGTTGATGTGCACCATCCCCACCTCCAGGCGCGTCGAGAGGTCGTACGCCGTCATGGGATTGGCCGCCAGGATGCCGATCGACAGGCCGTACTGGTCGGCGTTGATCAGCTCGACCGCCTCCTCGACCGAGTCGTAGGCGATGACGGGGGCGACGGGCCCGAAGATCTCCTCCCGGGCCACCACGCTGTCCGGGCTCACCCCGGCGAGCACGGTCGGCCGGTACACCAGGTCCTGGAAGCTGCCGCCGGCGGCCAGCCGGGCGCCGCCGTCGACCGCCTGGGACACCATCGCGTGCACCTTGTCCCGCTGGGTGCGGTCGATGAGCGGGCCGAGCGCGTTGGCCGGGTCGGCCGGATCGCCCGCCGGCAGCGCCTGCGCCTTGGCCGCCAGGATGTCGACGTACTCGTCGTGCCGGTTGCGGGGGACCAGGTGCCGGCCGGTGGTCATGCAGATCTGCCCCTGGTGCAGGAACGAGCCCCAGGCCCCGGCGGCGGCCGCCGCTTCCAGCTCGGCCGCGCCCAGGTCGGGCATCACCAGCAGGGCGTTGTTGCCGCCCAGTTCCAGGTGCAGCTTCTTGAACAGCGGCGCCGCGGAGGCGGCGATCGCCCGCCCGGCGGGGGTGGACCCGGTGAAGGACAGGCAGGGCACACCGGGATGGGCGACCAGGGCCCGGCCGAGCTCGGCCCCGCCCGGCAGCACGTGCAGCAGGCCGGCCGGCAGCCCGGCGTCGTGCAGCACGCCGGCCAGCGCCATCCCGCCGGACACCGACGTCCGCGGGTCCGGCTTGAGGATCACCGCGTTGCCCAGGGCCAGCGCCGGCGCGACCGACCGCATGGACAGGATCGCCGGGAAGTTGAACGGCGAGATGACGCCGACCACCCCGATCGGCACGTGCCGGGCCACCGACAGCCGCGGCTTGCTCGACCGCAGCAGCTCGCCGTAGGGGGCGGAGGCGGCCGCCGCGCTCTCCCGGAGTTCGGAGACGACCAGGGACAGTTCGAAGCCGGCCTTGCCTTGGGCGGAACCGGATTCGCGGATCAGCCAGGGCAGCAGCCGATCCGGTTCGGACTCCAGGATCGCGGCGGCCCGCAGCAGGACGGCGGCGCGCTCGCCGTACGGGGCCGCGGCCCAGTCCCGCTGCGCGGACCGGGCGGCGGCGACGGCGTCGTCCAGGTCCTCGGTGCCGGCCGCGCCGACCGCGCCCAGCACGGCGCCGGTGGCCTTCTCGGTGACCGGGATCGGTTCGGCGCGGCCGTCGATCCAGCTTCCGCTGTAAAGCTTCTCGTGCCACGGGGTGGCGGATGCGAGTGTCGTCGACGTCATGGTGTCTCCTCGGTGGGTCGTCCGGTCTACAGGGTGGGCGGGACGTCGGCGGTGGCGCCGGCCCGGTTCTCCAGGTGCCGCGGCACGATCAGCATGGCCAGCACGGCGAGCAGGGCGACGGCGCAGAAGAAGTAGAAGCCCCACGGGTAGCCGAGCCCGGCCGCGACCAGCGCGCCGGTGACCACCGGTCCGACGATGGAGCCGGCCCGGCCGATGCCCGAGGCGAGCCCGAGCGCCGTGCCGCGGATGGCCGGCGGGTAGACGTGCGTGATGAACGCGTAGACCAGCACCTGGGCGCTGAACACGAACACGCCGGTCAGGAAGACGGCCACGTTCAACAGCCCGGTGGGCAGCCGGATGCTCAGCAGGGCGAGCAGGACGGTGGCGCCGAAGAACCACAACACGGTGCTGCCGCGGATGCCGCGGTGATCGGCCACGGTGCCGGCGACGATCAGCCCGACCACCCCGCCCAGGTTGAGCAGCAGCAGCATGGTCAGCGAGGTGGACAGCTCGTAGCCGGCGCCCTTCATGATCGTCGGCAGCCAGCTGTTCAGCCCGTAGACCAGCAGCAGACCCATGAACGAGGCGATCCAGGTGGCGATGCTGGCCAGGGCGAACGGGTGCTGCAGCACGGCGCGCAGCGGAACCTTCTCGGCCGGCGGCGCGTCGTTCGCGCGCCGGGCGACGGCCGCGTTGGTCTCCGGCAGCTTGAACCACATGATCGGCAGGCCGAGCAGCCCGACGACACCGCCGACGACGAACAGCAGGTGCCAGTCCGGGGCGACGGCCAGCGCCAGCAGCGAGGTGAGCACGGCGCCGACGTGGTAACCGGTCATCGTGAGGGTGGTGGCCCGGGCCCGCCGGCCGGGCGGGGTGATCTCGCTCATCATGGTCAGCGCCGCCGGCATGCACGCGCCGAGGCCGACGCCGGCGATGAAGCGGAACAGGCCGAACATGGTGGCGCTCGGGGCCAGCGGGACCAGGATGGTGAAGACCGAGAACAACGCGATGGAGCCCATTACGCTCCAGCGCCGGCCGATCCGGTCCGAGATCGGGCCGACCAGGATGGCGCCGACCATGATGCCGACGAGCGAGATCGTCGTGACGAACGTCGCTTCGGCCGGGCCCATGCCCAGGTACTTGCTGTCCAGGATGGACGGCAGGGCCGCGCTGAGGGCGACGATGTCGAACCCCTCGAGGGTGACCGTCAGCCAGCACAGGCTGCGGATCCAGACCGCGGAGCGGGCCAGCTCGGCCGGAACGTGATGGTCGGACGTCCGCGCGCCGGGCGCGCCGGACGGTCGGGGGGCAGCAGCCATTGGGGCGACTCCTTTGTCGGTGGGGCGGGAGGGGGATGGGTTGTACCGCGGGGGTTGTCGTCAGGCGGGGGTGGTGACCGTGGTGTCCACCTGCACCAGCCGGGGGCCGGTCGGCGGCTCGGACAGCAGGCGGCGCAGGGCGTTCAGGTCGGTGGCGTGCCGGCCGGGGACGCCGTAGCCGGCGGCGATCGGCACGAAGTCGATGTCGGGCACGTCCAGGCCCGGCACGTCCGGGGTGGCCAGCAGGTCGGCGAACCAGCGCAACGCGCCGTAGGTGCCGTTGCGCAGGATCACGAAGGTCACCGGCAGCCCCTGCTGGGCGGCCGTCCACAGGGCGGTGATGCCGTAGTTGGCCGATCCGTCGCCGACGACGGCGACGACCCGACGGTCGGGGCGGGCCAGGGCCACCCCGACGGCGGCCGGCAACCCGAAGCCCAACCCGCCGGACGCCGGGAAGTAGTAGCTGCCCGGCTGACGCAGATCCAGCTGCGCCCAGAAGGCGGCGTTGGTGGAGGTCGACTCGACCACGTAGGCGGTGTCGGCGGGCTGGGTGTCGCGCAGGGCGGCGAACACCTCGGCTGGGCTGAGCCGGCCGCCGGCGCCCGGCTCGGCCGGGGGACAGGGGAGGTAGCGATCGGCGGATCGGTCGGCGAGCGGGGTCGCCGGCGCGCCCAGCGCGTCGGCGAGCTGGCCGACGGCGGCGTCCAGGTCGGCGATCAGCGCGTCCCCGAACGGCGCCCGGGCGGCGGCCGCCGCGTCGTCGGTGATCTGCACCAGGCGGGTGCCGTCGGCCAGGTAGGCGCCGGGCTCGTGCTGGTGGTAGCGGAACACCGGGGCCCCGATGACGACCACCAGGTCGTGGCCGGCCAGGGCCGCGCTGACGGACGCGATGCCGGCCGGCAGCACCCCGCGGAACAGGCGGTGCCGGTTGGGGAACGGCAGCCGATACAGCGACGGCGCCGCCCACACGGCCAGGTCCAGGTGCTCGGCCAGGGCGACCAGCCGGTCCATCGGCACGGCGCCGTCCAGGTCGGAGCCGAGGACCAGGGCCGGGCGGGCCGCCTGCCGCAGGTCGTCGGCGAGCCGGCCGACGGCGGCCGGGCCCAGGTGACCAGCGGCCGTCACCGTCCGTTCCAGCAGCAGATGCGTGCACTCGTCGACCGGCCGGTCCCAGTCGTCGTACGGAACCGACACGTAGGCCGGCCCGCGCCGGGCGCCGACTGCGTCGTGGATGGCCTGGGAGAAGGCCCGGGGGACGTCCCCCGGGGTGAGCGGCTCGCTGCTGGACACGGTCAGCGGGTCGGTCAGCCGGGTGGCGTCGGTGTTGGCGAGCATGGCGCCCAGGCCGACGGCGGAGCGCACCTGCTGGCCCGCGCTGATCACCAGCGGGGTGCGGGAGACGGCCGCGTTGGTCAGCGCGCCCATGGCGTTGCCGGTGCCGGACGCCGCGTGCAGGTTGACGAACGCGGGCCGGCCACCGGCCTGCGCGTAACCGTCGGCCATGCCGAGCACGGCGCCCTCGTGCAGGCCGAGGACGTACCGGAACCCGTTCGGCATCCCGGCCAGGAACGGCAGCTCGTTGGAGCCGGGATTGCCGAACACCGTCGTCATGCCGTGCCGTTCCAGGAGCTGGAACGTCCGCTCGCGCACCGTCATCGCTGTCATGCCAAGAACGGTAGGAATCGAGCGGTCAAAGATCCAATAGAACTTGCCACCCGATGACATAGACGGATTCAATATCGGTCATGCCGGGACCCATCGATCTCACCCAGGTGCGCACGTTCGTCCAGCTCTACGAGACCCGCTCGGTCACCGCGACCGCGGAGGCGCTGCGGGTCAGCCAGCCGACCGTGAGCTACACGCTGGGCAAGATGCGTCGGCGGTTCGGCGACGATCTGTTCGTCCGGACCGCGCACGGGCTGGTGCCGTCCGGCACCGCGCACCAGCTCTACGAGCCGCTGCGCGTCGCGCTGGAGGACATCGACCGCGCGGTGAACGCGGCCGAGACGTTCGACCCCGGCAGCACCCGGCGGGAGTTCGTCGTCATGCTGTCGGACTTCGGGGAGCTGTCCTTCCTGCCGTTGATCGTGCCGCTGCTGGCCGCCCACGCCCCGAACGCCCGGCTGCGGGTGCGCCCGCTGGTCGTCGACGCGGCCGCCGACCTGCTGGTGTCCGGCGAGGTCGACCTGGTCATCACCAGCGGCGGGGTCGATCCCGACCGGCTCCGCCGGCGCGCGTTCATGACGATGGACTACGCCGCGCTGGTCGCCGCCGGGCATCCCCGCCTGCGCGGGCGGCGGGCCGGCGCCACCGCCTTCGCGCGGGAGCGCTACGTGAGCGTGCAGGGCACCAGCGGCCACCTCGGGCCGGTGAACCTGCTCAAGGCCAAGGACCTGGAGGATCGGATCGAACTGCGGCTGACCAGCTACACCGCGGTGCCCTACGTGGTCGCCGACAGCCAACTCGTGGCGATCGTGCCGCGGCACATCGGCTCGGTGTTCGAGGCCCGGTTCGCCGTCCGGGTGGTGG
>JBDHZW010000339.1:0-5756 GCA_039812105.1 Nakamurella sp. | reverse complement strand
CCGCCGCGGCGCCCGGGCAGCGGCTGCGCGGCCTGGGCATCGGCGCGGCCGGCCCGGTCGACCTGCCGGCCGGATCGATCTCGCCGGTCAACCTGCCGACCGCCCACGGCCTGCCGATCGTCGACCTGCTGGCCGACCTGGTGCCGGCCGTGCCGGTCCGGCTGGCCCTGGACGGCACCTGCATCGCGCTGGCCGAGCACTGGCGGGGCGCGCTGGTCGGCTGCGAGAACGGTCTCGCGATGATCGTTTCGACCGGGATCGGCGGCGGCTTCATCGTGGCCGGCCGGCCGGTGACCGGGACGTCCGGCAACGCCGGCCACATCGGGCAGATCCGGGTCCGCACCCGGGACGCGGGCGACCCGGCGGCCAGCACGGTGGAGGTCATCGCGGCCGGCCCCGGCACGGTCCGGTGGGCCCGGGCCCAGGGGTGGGACGGCGCCACCGGCGAGGAGCTGGCCGCCGCCTACCGGGCCGGGTCGGCGATCGCCGAGCGGGCGGTGGCCCGGTCGGCCGAGGCGGTCGGGGAGGCGATCGCGACCGCGACCACCCTGTTGGACCTGCAGACCGTCGCGCTGGCCGGCGGCTTCGTCAACGTGGCGGACGACTACGTGGATCGGGTGGCGGCCGCGGTGCGGGTGTCGGCCCTGCACCCGTACGCCCGGGCGGTCCGCGTCACCGGGTCGGCGCTGCAGGGCGACGGCCCCCTGCTGGGAGCCGCCGCCCTGGTGCTGGCCTGACTCGGCCCAACTCGGCCCCACCTCGGGCCCAACTCGGGCCCAACTCGGCTCAGTCGCCCACCCGGGACCGGCCGAGCCCGACGTAGACCCCCGCCGCGACCACCATGCCCACCGGCAGGGCCAGGTCCAGCCCGGTCAGCGCGGCGACCGGGCCGGTGTAGGCGGTGTCCACGCACAGCGCGGCCGCGGCCACCCCGGCCAGCAGCGCGATCGCCCCGGCCGGGTTGACTCCGCGGACGAACCAGAACCGGCTGCCCGGGGTCTGGTCGGACAGCGCGATCCCGTCGTAGCGATTGCGCCGCAGCACGATGTCGGCGACGTAGATCGCCATCGACGGGCCGAGCAGGATCACGGTCAGCTGCAGCACGCTGCTCACGGTGTCCAGGAAGTTGGAGACCAGCAGCCCGTACAGCGTCAACGCGACCGAGGCGGCGCCGTCCACCAGCACGCTGCGGGACCGGCTGATCCGCACCCCGATGGCCTGCAGGGCCAGTCCGGCGGAGTAGGCGGTCAGCGCATTCACCGCGATGGTGCCCAGCACCAGCGAGGACAGGAACACCGGGGCGAACCAGCCCGGCAGGAGCTGCTGCAGCGCGCCCTGCGGGTCGCCCATGTCGACCGCGGTCGCGGCGAAGGCGCCGATCGAGCAGACGACGACGCTGGGCAGGAACCCGCCGAGCGCGGTCCAGCCGACGATGGCGACCTTCGACGAGGTGCGCGGCAGGTAGCGGGAGAAGTCCGGACTGTTGGTGTACGACATCGGGCCGGAGGCGATCAGCGTGACGCCGGCGGCGATCGTCGCCCACCGGTCGATCCCGGTCAGTGCGTCGGTCGGAGCGTACGAGAAGTCGGTCACCGTCAGCACGCTCGCCCCGACGACGGCGAAGGCGGCGATCAGCGCGATGGTGATCGGCAGGTACAGCCGGACGATGGTGGCATGCCCGAACACGCTGATCGCCAGCGTGACCGCGGCGATCAGCACCACCACCACGACCGTCTCGACCGTGTTCTGCTCGATGCCCAGGCGCTCCAGCAGGGCGAACGCGGCGACCGACGCGGCGGCCAGGTTGAGCGCGAAGTAACAGACCGAGATGACCCAGCCGCTGACCGCGGTGTAGACCCGGTTGCCGCGTACCCCGTACATCGCCCGGGTGATCACCTCGCTGGGCGCGCCGGCCGCCGGTCCGGACACCGACAGGATGCCCGGCAGCAGCCAGAACAGGTTGCCGACGACGATCACCGCGATCGCCTGCACCAGGCTCAGCCCCATCAGCACCAGCGCGCCGCCGACCACCAGGCTCAGGTAGTTGACGTTCGCGCCGGCCCAGACCCAGAACAGCTCCAGCGGCCGCCCGTGCCGCTCGGCGTCGAGAATGTGGTCGATGCCGTGCGTCTCGATCCGGCCGGCCCGATCCGGGATCGGCCGATCGGGCACCGTCGCTGCGGGATCGTCGTTGATGAGCGCCATGGTGGTCTCCGGGGTGCTGGAAGGGTTCGTGGAAGCTATTGGTCGGGCGCCCAATTGCTTATTGGTCAGGTATTCAATAGCATGGTCGGTATGACGTCAACCCTCGATCGCAAACGAGTGCGCAAGGACCCGGCGACCCGGCGGGCGGAGATCGTCGCGGCCGCCGGGGCGGTGGCGCTGGCCGAGGGGCTGGAGTGCGTCACGTTGCGGCGGGTGGCCGACGACCTGGGCGTGCGACCCGGTCTGATCAGTCACTACTTCCCGTCCGCGGACGACCTGGTGGCCGAGGCCTACGGCAGCGCGGCGGCGGATGAGCTGGACATCCTGATGCCGGCCGCCGATCGGGACGAGTCGCCGACGGTTCGGCTGGCCCGGTTCTTCACCCGGACCATCGGCGAGCCGTACGACGAGATGAGCCGGCTCTGGGTCAACGTCCGGCACCTGAGCCGCTACCGGCCGCTGCTGGCGCAGCGGGTCCGGCGGCAGGAGGCCGCCTGGCGGGAGCGGCTCGGTGAGCTGATCGCCGACGGCATCGACGCCGGCGACTTCGTCACCGACGACCCGGACGCCGTGGTGATGATGATCCTGGTGGTCCTGGACGGGCTGTCCGCGCACGTCAACACCGACACGATCGCCCGCCCCGACACGGTGCTGACCATGGGCGCCGCGCTGGCCGAGCGGGAACTCGGGCTGCCCCCCGGCACGCTGCAGCGCCTCGGCGCGCTGCCCGCCCCGCTGCTTCGCTGATCAAACCCGCGCCGCCGCCGGTGATTTGACCGAATCGGCCCGGCTTTGATCAGCGGACCCGGCCCGACCCCACCCCCCACCGCCTGGAGACGACATGACCTCGCTCGCCCTGCTGTCCGCCCGCCTGCTCGACCCGGCCGGCGGCTCGTTCCTGCCGCACACCGCGCTGGCCGTCGTCGACGGCCGGGTCGCCGCGCTCGGTGACGACCGGGAGATCCGCTCGCTGGTCGACCGGTCCACCGAGGTGATCGACCTGGGCGGGGCGGTCGTGACGCCGGGCCTGGTCGACGGGCACACCCATCCGGTGTCCGGCGCGGAACTGACCCGCGGCGTCGACCTGTCCGGATGCGCGGACCTGGCCGCGCTGCGCCGGGTGCTGGCCGACGCCACCCGCCGGTTGGGCCGGGGCGATTGGCTGCTGGGCTGGGGGCTGGACCCCAACGTGTTCGGCACGGCCGAGGTGTCGGCCGCGACCGTCGGCCCGGTGATCGCCGATATCCCGGCTCTGCTCCAGCTTTTCGACGCGCACTCGGCGATCGCCAGCCCGGCCGCGTTGGCCGCGGCCGGGATCGACGGACCCCGGTCGTTCGCCCAGGCGGCCGAGATCGTCTGCCGCGCCGACGGCCGTCCGACCGGGCTGCTGCTGGAGGAGGCGGCCTGCGAACTGGTCGAGCGGGCCGCCCCGCAACCGCCGCGGGCCGACCGGCTGGCCCGGCTGGCCGCGGTGCTGGGCGAGATGGCCGCGGCCGGCCTGACCGCCGGTCACGTGATGGACGCCAACGGTGAGAGCCTGGACCTGTATGCCGATCTCGCCGGGACGACCGGGTTGCCGATCCGGCTGCGGGTCGCGCCGATCTGCCAGCCCGGCACCGCGGTCGAACAGGTGCTGGCCGTGCAGGGCCGGGGTGGCCCCGGCTGGCGGGTCGACGGCGTCAAGCTGTTCATGGACGGCACCATCGACAACGGCACCGCCTGGTTGGAACATCCGGACTGCCATGGGGAGTCGACCGCCGCCTTCTGGCCCGACCCGGCCGAGTACGGCCGGGTGGTCGCCGAACTGCACCGGGCCGGAGTGCCCACCGCGACCCACGCGATCGGCGACGCGGCCGTCCGTCATGCCCTCGACTCGATCGAGAAGGCTCGCACCGAGATGGATTCCGGTGTGCGGCACCGGATCGAGCACATCGAGACGGTGCCCGACGACACCGTCGCCCGGTTCGCCGAGCTGGGCGTGGTCGCCTCGATGCAACCGACGCACTGCACCGACTTCACCCGGGCCGACCACACCGACAACTGGTCCCGCCGACTCGGCCCGGCGCGGGCCGGGAACGGCTGGCGCTGCCGGGATCTCGTCGATGCCGGGGCCAGCGTGGTGCTCGGCTCGGACTGGCCGATCGCGCCGTACCCGCCGCTGGGGGTGATGGCCGGCGCCCGGCACCGTCGGCCCAGCCGGGAACTCGACCAGCCGCCGCACGGCCCGGACCAGGCGCTGACGCCGGCGCAGGCGCTACGTGGGATGACCGTGGCCCCGGCGTGGGCGGCCGGGCAGGAACACGACGCCGGCCGGCTGGCGGTCGGGTACCGGGCCGACCTGACCGTGTTCGCCGACGATCCGCTGGCCGTCCCGGACACCGACCTGGCGGAGCTGCCGGTGACGCTGACCGTGCTCGGCGGCCGGGTGACCCACCGTGCCTGACGCCGCCGCCCCGGACGGTGGGCCGCGGTCCGAGGTGACCGTGCGGTGGTTGGTCGCGCAGCCGGCGCTGCAGCTGACCGTGCTGGCCGGGGCGGCCGTCGACCGGGCGATCACCTTCGCGCACAGCATCGAGCTGGCCGACCCGGCGCCGTGGCTGCGTGGTGGCGAGCTGCTGCTGACCACCGGCCTGCGGTTGCCCGCCGACCCCGACGACCAGCGCGCCTACCTGCGGTCGATCGTCGAGGCCGGGGTGGCCGCACTGGGTTTCGGGGTCGGCCTCTCGCACCGACAGGTGCCGCCGGTGGTCGTCGACGAGGCCGAACGGCTCGGCCTGCCGCTGCTGCAGGTGCCGTTGTCGACGCCGTTCATCGCCGTCGTCCGGGCGGTCAGCGGCCGGCTGGCCGAACTGCAGTACCAGGGCGTGGTGCACGCCTCGACGGTGCTGCCGAGGATGACCAGGGCGGCGCTGCGGCACGGCCCGGCGGCGGTGCTGCGGGAGCTGGCCGGCGCACTGCACGGGCGGGTGGCCGTCGTCGACGAGGACCGTTCGGTGCGGCTCGCCGCGGGTGGATCCGAGGTGGAGCTGCCGGCCGACGTCGACCTGGGCCGGGCGCAGAGCTCGTCGCTGACGACCGGCGAGGGCGTTGTCGCCGTCCAGGCGATCCGGGCCGGGCGGCGGGTGCACGGGTACCTGGTGGTGGCCACCTCACGCCCGCTGGACCCGACCGACCACCTGCTGGTCGGGCACGCGGTGTCGCTGCTGTCCCTGGAACTGGAGAAGCCGCTGCGGGTGCGGGAGGAGCAGGCCAACGTCAACGCCGTCGTCCTGGAGATGCTGCTGGACGGGTCGCTCGACGGGCGGCGCGCGGTGGACCGGCTGCAGTCGGCCGGGCTGCCGGTGCGCCGCGGGCTGTCCGCGCTGGTGCTCCGCGGCGGCCCGGCCGACCAGCTGATCGGCGCCGTCGACGACGTGCTGTTGCCGCTGCGGGTGCCCCGGGTGTGCCTGGACCGGGGTGCCGACGTGCTGGTGCTGCTGCCCGCCGCGCCGGCCGGGCTGGCCGCGGAGATCACCCGGGCCGCCGGTGCCCGGATCGCCCCACGGGCGGTG
>JBDHZW010000338.1:0-5769 GCA_039812105.1 Nakamurella sp. | reverse complement strand
TCTTCGACGGTACGGGCGCCGAGTGGCACCGCGAGCACACCGCTCCCCCGCTGCTGGGCCAGCACAACGACGCGGTTCAGGCCTGGCTGGCCGAGCCGGTCGAGCCGGTCGACGGCACCGGCTGACCGCCCGCCGGTTCGCTGATCGATCCCGCGCCGGACGGCCCTGGAGGGGCATTGCGCCCGGCTGTGATCAGCGAACCGGAGTGGGGGTGGATCAGGACGGGAAATTGAACGGTTGCCCGTCCGCAGGGCACACGGTTCCCTTCGCCGGGGCCACGAGGTCGACCAGATAGCTCGTCCGCATCTGGTCGATGCACACGCTCGGATCCTGGATCGAGACGTGACCGTAGCCGTCATGAGTGACCAGCACCGCATTGCCCAGCAACTCCTCCGCATGCTGCGCATTGCGGTACGCGGTGTTCGGGTCGTAGCGGGTGCCGATGAGCACGATCGGCACCTCGGTCTCGGCGTCCCACGGGCCGGTGAAGCGGTGGTCGCTCGTGCCCGGCCAGTTCGACGCGCACGGCGCCCACAACCACCAGCCCTGGATGGCACCGGACATCGCGCTGCCCGCGGTCAGGTCGCCGATCACCGTCGGCCAGTCGGCGACCGTCCTGGTGGCCGGCCCGTCCAGGCACGAGATCGACGCGGACTTCGTGGTTTCCGCCCAGGACCCGGGTTCGCGCCACTGATAGGCCGCGGTCGCCAGGGCCGAACCGTCGCCTTCGACCGCCGCCTCCAGTTGCTGGGCGTAGCCGGGCCACAGGTGCGGATCGCGCAGCGGGGAGAACGACGACACCTGCAGGTCGCTGTAGACCAGTTGGCCGGCCGGCGACCGGGGCGCCGGGATCGGGGCCTGCTTCGCCTGCTCGAACAGCCGGGACACCCGGTCCGCGGGACTTTCGCCATGCCCGGCAAGTGCACATCTGTCCGGTCCGGCCTGCTCGCACAGTTCGAGAAACTTGGCGAACACCTCGTCGGTGGAGGCGGAATCGGCGGCGGACCGGGTCTCGGCACTGGTCGTGAACGCGACCGGATCGACGACCCCGTCGAGCAGCATCGCCCGGACCCGGTCGGGGAACATGTTCGCGTAGACCTGGCCGATCATCGTGCCGTACGACAGGCCGACGTAGGTGATCTTCTCGTCGCCGACAAGTCCGCGCAGATGATCGAGGTCACGGACGGTGTCCACGGTCGAGATGTGGTTGAGCAGATCACCCATCACCGCCCCGCAGCGCTGCGCGAGGTCGGTGGTGCGCTGAGCGAAGGCGGCCGACTCCGCCGGCGTCGACGGGATCGCGACCCCGTTCCAGAAGGCGGCCTCGTCGGCGTCGTTGTCGAAGCAGTGCACCGGCGAGCTGCCGTGGGTGCCGCGCGGATCCCAGCCGATGACGTCGAACCGGCCACCACCCCACTGGTCGATGTCGGCGCCGCCTCCGCGGACCAGGCCCACACCGGTGTCGCCGGGCCCGCCCGGGTCGATGAACAGGGTTCCGATCCGCTGGTCGGGTTTGCCGGCCGGATGGCGCAGCACCGCCAGGGAGATCTGCTCGCCGTCCGGATCACTCCAATCGACCGGCACCGGTACGTCGGCGCAATCCAGCTCGGGATCGGGATCGCAGGGGTGCCAGTCGATGCCGGGTGCGCTCCCGGGTGGGCTCGAGGTCGAGGTGCCACCGGCGGCCCCCGACCCCGAACACGCGGCCGTCGTCAGTGCCGCCACGGCCAGCACGACCGCGATCCACCCGTACCGACGTCCGGCGATTCTTGCCACCAGTCCACCTCAATCAGTCGCGAAGGTCAGGTGCATCGACGCAGTGCAGGACGTGTCGACCGGCTGCGTCGGGTCGGTCAGGAAGGCGCTCATGACGCTGCGGGCGCACTCCGACTTGTCCAGGGTGGAGTGTCCGGTGAACGGGAAGCGCACGACCTGGGACGCACTCAGTCCCGGAGTGAGCAGGTCGACCCATTCCGGCGCCGTCGCGGCGTCGAGGTCCCCCTCCAGGATCAGCACCGGCACGTCGCTGACCACCGGATCCATCATGGACGCCGCCGCCGGAGGTACGTCCCACACCGGGCACTGCGAGAACAGCCGACCCTGCTTCGGCTGGATCCTGAGGACCTGGTCGGGGAACTGCGGCAGCGCCGCCTCGGCCCGCGCGAGAGTGGCGGCTGCCGTGGTGAGATCGGCCGACTCGGCGCAGAACACGCCGAAAGCCAGGCCGTGCCCGCCCACTCCGATGATCGGCGCCGGCGTCAGGTACTCGACGGTGGCGGCGGCCAGGTCGTCGTACCGCCCGGCCGCGGCGTCGGCGATCATCCTGGGGACGCCCGAGGCGTCGTGGCGCTCGGTGGCCATGATGACCGCGTAGGCCAGGACGAAGCCGTCGATGTTCAGCGACAGCGGGTCGCCGTCCGGCCCGGTCGTCTCGACGACCGCCGGAGACGATGTGAGACGCGTGACCGTGTCGTAGAAGTCGCTCTCCAGATGCGGGTAGGCGGCGGCGCAGACCGGTTGGGCGGCGCAGGCGGCGAAGATCCCCCGGAACGAACCGGCCGGGGCCGACCACCAGTTCTCCGCGATGTTCAGGTTCGGCGGCGACACCGAATCGAGCACCACGCTGCGGATCCCATCGGGGTGGTCCCGCAGCAGCACCGCGGCGAGCTTGCTGCCGTAGGAGACGCCGTAGACGTCCCACCGGTCGATGCCCAGAGCCCGGCGCAGATCGGCGATGTCGGCGGCGTTCTCGGCGGTGTTGTAGGCGGACAGGTCGACGCCGGCCGCGACCCAGCGATCGTGGCAGGCCTGCACCGCCGCCCGATCCTTCGCGGTGGCCGCGTCCGAGGTGAACGGCAGGCCGGCCAATTCGTTCCCGACGGTGTCGAACTCCGGACAGTTGAGCAGCGGGTCGGAGTGCAGCGTGCCGCGCTGGTCGACGAAGTACACGTCACGATCGGCGTTGATCCCGTCCGCGGTCATCGCCACATAGCTGATCGACCCGGCCCCGCCGGGGCCACCGACCAGGACCACCAGGGGATCGGCGGCGGGTGTCGCCGACCCCCTGGTGGCCGTGGCGGGGGCCCGGGCGACGAAGACCTTGATCGTCCGGCCGTCCGGGCGGCTGCGATTCTCCGGCACGGTCAGGTACCCGCAGGTCATGGCGGCCGGGAAATCGAACGACGGGACACCGGGAAGATTCGGCGTGGGGCAGGGGGTCGGCGCGAACGCGGCGGTCCGCCCCGACGGGCCGCTGCAGGCGGACAGGACCAGCAGGAGGACCAACAGGAGGGCGGCGGCAGGTGCACCGCCCCGACCGCGGAATGAGCTGATCATCGGGCCGATCCCCCGTTCGGGGCAGGCCGGCTCGATCCGGCGCACAGGACGGTCCGGGCCCGCTCGACCCAGTCGGGGTCGACGATCTCGTCCACGTCCCGCACCGTCGAAGGATCGAAATCCGGGTTGAAGCAGTTGATCTCGCCCTGCAGCCCGTCGGGGTCGGCGAAGCGCAGGGACAGCATGGGCCCCAGGGGACGGATGTCGCCACTGGATGCGTCGACGGCCAGCAGCCGGTCCCGCAAAGCGGTCAGCGAGGCGACATCCGGCACGGTGAAGCCGATGTGATCCAGGCGACCCCGTTCGAACATCGCGGACGAATGACCGTGGGCGGCCGGGTCGTACCCGGCGATCTCGAAAACCTGGAGCATGGCGGCCCCGCTGCCGACCACGAGAACGGCCTCACGGGCGTGCCCGGGGGCGGCGCCGAAGACCACCGTGGTGCGCAGCCCGATGACGTCTTCGTAGAACGCTCGGAACCGGTCGAGGTCGGCCGTGACCATCGCGACGTGGCTGACGCCGCACGGACCGATCGAGGGTGTGCCCACACCCGGACGGCGTTCACCGGAGCGGAACGAATCGTTCCCTTCAGTCCGGTTCCGTCGTCGCCGGCGGAGCCCGGTCGGGACGAACGGTCCAGTCCAGTGACGCGTCCGGGGCCGGCAGGTAGAGGCAGTGCCGGCCGGTGCGCACCGCGCCGTCGAGGTGGGCACCCAGCAGCGGGGCCTGCCGGCCGATGGCGGCGATGGTCCGCCGGATACTGCGCACGACGTTGACCCGGGCGCGTTCGGCGTCGGAACCGGTCGGCCGGTCCCGGCCGCCGATGCCGACCGCCCGGCGCAGTTCCCGCAGCAGCACCTCCATCTCGGCCTGCGCTCGCTCGGCGCCAACCACGTCGTGCACCGCATCGGCCTCGTCGGCCTCGGCCTGCAGCTGGTGCAGTCGTCGCCGGTACTCCCGCTTGGCCCGCATGTCCAGGGCCGGGCCGAGGTCGGAACCGACCGGCGCGCCGGCCCCGCCGGCCAGTTCGACGGCGGTCACCTCGACGCCGGGTGTACGCAGCAGCCGGGCCAGTTGCCCGGGTCCGGCGCTGTCCGCCAGCCGGGCGTCGCCCAACGGCGTGCGCAGCAGCCACCCCGACCCGTCCCGGCGCATGGACGCCGTCCGGGCCCCGACGTCCGGCGTCCCGCTCGGCATGCCGGCCGGGCGCTCCGGGCGACCCGCCCGGTGGACCCCGGTGATCAGGGCGAGCGCGTCAGCCTCGGCCCGAAGCAGGTCGGGCGCCCATTCCTCCGGTCCCTCGCCCGCGGCCTCGACGGCGTCGGCCAGGTGGTCGAGGCAGTGCACGAGCAGCGGCGGTGACGGCATCGATCGGGCCAGCGCCACGGCATCCCCGGCGTGCCGGACCGCCGCCACCGGATCGCCGGCGAGCAGGGCCAGCCGGGCCAGCACGTCGTCGACGGGCAATCCCGCGCTGTGCCCGCCGCCCACGTTCAGCAGCCCGGCGTAGGGCAGCAGGGCGCGGTAGGCGGCCGGGGTGTACGCGGTGGCGCCGGACCGGGCCACGACGTCCGCGAACTCGCGCAGCAGATGATCGCCGGTCCACGAGCGCAGCAGCTGTTCCGGGCGTGGACCGAAGCGGTGCAACACCTCCTGCACCCCCGCCGGGTCGCCGAACAGTTGCGCGCCGTACCCCTTCTGCACCTGGAAGACGGGCGACGGGACGTCCTTGAGCATGTCCATGGTGATCCGGTGAATGTCCTCGGCGCGGGGATCCGGGTCGCCGTACAGGTCGAACAGCATGAGCCGGTGCAACGCCTCGCACCCCAGAACCACGACGGGTTCGATGCGACCGGAGCCCAGCGCGATGGCCTCGCGCATCACCTCCTGCGCGGCGAGCAGGCTGCCGCTCACCGCGAGCAGAGTGGTGCGCTGCACCATGGTGATGTACCGCCACCACGGGGACGGCAGCAACGCGGCCAGCACCTCGGCTCGGCCCAGAGCCTGCCCCGCGCCGCCGAGGTCACCGTTGTTCAGCAGCAGTCCGGAGCGGCGCTGATGCCCGGAGACGGTCAGGTCGGACCGGCCGGCCCGCTCCGCGAGGCGGATCGCCTCGTCGGTGGCGACCGTCGCCGCGGCCAACGCCGACGGGCTGGTCGCCGGCCGGACCGAGTCGAGCAGCAGTGCGGCGATCAGCTCGGGATCACCGGTGGTTCGGGCCACGTGGACGGCTTCCGCCGCCCAGGCGGCCACTCGCTCGGTGGCCTCGACGTCGGCACCGCCGATGACGGTGAGCCGACCCAACAGGGCCGCTCGAAGGCGGTGTTCCCCGGCCGGCAGCGCATCGAGCGCATCCTCCAGCCGCCGCATCCGGGCCAGGTCCGGCACGAACGCCGACGCCCACAGAGTGGCACCGATCTCCGCCCGGGCCCG
>JBDHZW010000337.1:0-5774 GCA_039812105.1 Nakamurella sp. | reverse complement strand
CCCGGCTGCGGTCGCCACGGGTGCCGGACGTTGTCCCGCAGGCAACCGAGCAGGTCGGCGTCGGACAGTTCGGCGGTGTCCTGCCGCGCCCGCTCGTCCGCGAAGGCGTTGAAATCGCCGCCGTGGGCAGCGATCCCGGCCATCACGGTGTCGCCGGTGTGCCGGTAGGGCATCGTCATGTGGGCGACCACCTCGCGGACCCGCCAGCCCGCACACAGCGAGTCGGCGGACCACTCGTCGGGGTCCAGCCCGGCCAGCAGGTCGGCCAGGCGTTCGCGTTCGGCGGCGGTTTCCCGGGCGAGCGGGTCGTTCAGGTCGAGCATGATTCGTCCTTCCGGTTCGAGGTGTCGCACCGGATACGACCGCGAGCCCCCGGATTCATCGGTTCGGGACGAGGATCTCCGGAAGCCCGAATTCGGTGAACCGCGGCCCGCTGCCCAGGAACGTCACGGTGTCGGCGACCCGGCCGGCCCGGGTCTGCACCAGGACCAGCGCGAACGGGCGGAGCACCCCGTCGTCGTCGGGCCGGTACTGGCCGAACCCCGCAGACCCGCAGACGTCCGTCGGGGCCAGCCGGGCGCCCGCGCAGCCGCCGGCGGCGACCAGCCCGGCGATCCGGGCACCGCCCCGGATCCACCAGGCGAACGGCGGCATCGAGGTGATCGCGTCGTCCCGCAGCACGGCGGTCAGCGCGTCGACGTCGTGCGCCTCGAACGCGGCGACGTACCGGTCCAGCAGGTCCCGCTGGGCCTCGTCCGCCGGGTCGTACGAATCGGTCGGCGACGGGCGGTGCCGGTCCAGGGTGTCCCGGGCTCGCTGCAGCGCGCTGTTCACCGACGCCGTCGTGACGTCCAGCAGGTCGGCGGTCTCGGCGGCGGAGAAGTGCAGCACCTCCCGCAGGATCAACGTGGCCCGCTGCCGCGGGGGCAGGTGCTGCAGGGCGGCGACGAACGCCAGCCGCACCGACTCCCGCTCGACGACGACGTCCGCCGGATCGGTGGCGGCCAGCAGACGGGAACTCGGCATCGGCTCGACGAACCGATCCGCCGGCAGCGGCGCGCCCAGGGTGGAGCCGTCCACCGACGCCGGCCCCAGGTCCACCGACAGCGCCCGCCGCCCGGCGGCGCGCAGCAGATCCAGGCACACGTTGGTGGCGATCCGGAACACCCAGGTCCGCAGCGATCCCCGGCCCGGGTCGAACCGGTCGATGCTCCGGTGCGCGCGGACGATCGCCTCCTGGGCCGCGTCGTCGGACTCGGCGGACGCGCCCAGCATCCGGTACGCGTACGCGGTCAACGGCCGGCGCAGCGCCTCCAACTCGGCCAGCGAATCGATCTCGGCGACGGTCACGGCACCATGATGCGCCCCGGAGAGCCGCGGCGATCAGCCGGCGGCGACCACCGAGAAGATGTTGCCGCCCGGGTCGGTGAACCAGGCGATGTCCGGCCCGTTGCCGCGCATGACGCCGTCGTCGTCCTGCGGCATCCCCTCGTACCGCTCGAACACGACGCCGCGGCCGGCCAGGTCTCGGACCGTGGCGCCGACGTCGGCGACCGGGAAGTTGAGCACGGTGAACGTCGCCGGGACGTGCCCGGGCTTGGGGTAGACGAGCACGTTGGTGCCGCCGCCGAGGTG
The DNA here is from genome assembly GCA_039812105.1 of Nakamurella sp. GTDB lineage: Bacteria > Actinomycetota > Actinomycetes > Mycobacteriales > Nakamurellaceae > Nakamurella. The sequence goes on along the minus strand of JBDHZW010000337.1, from coordinate 4,139 downwards.
CAGGGTGAGCAGGCCGGTGGCGTTCTGCTCGACCCGCAGCCCGAGGACGTCGGTGTAGAAGCGCTTGGCGGCGTCGATGTCGGGCACGGCGAAGCCGCTGAAGGCGGGGCTGTCGGTCAGCATGGATGTCCCTTCGATCTCCCGTACCGACCGGTGGGCGCGCCGGAATTCATCGGCGGTGCCGCAGGTAGTCCGCGACCACCGACGCGCCGAGCCCGTCCAGGTCCGGCGCGACCACCCGGCCGCCGCAGCGGCGGGCGAGCCGGTCGGTGAACATCGCCAGCCGCGGGTCGTCACCGAGGATGAAGAACGTGACGGCGGCCCGCAGCCCGGTCAGCCGGTCCAGCTCGCCGATCGTCGCGTGCACCGTCTCCGGCGCCGGGGGATAGGAGAACACCGGTGCGCCATCGGGTTCCAGGTGGGCGGTGGGCTCGCCGTCGGTGACCACCAGCACCACCGGGGTGGCGTCCGGATGTCGCCGCAGGTGCTGCCCGGCCAGGATCAGCGCGTGGTGCAGGTTGGTGCCCTGCACGTACGCACCCTCCAGCCCGACCAGCTCGCCGAGCGGCACCGTCGACGCGTGCCGGCCGAAGGTGATCAGGGCCAGGTCGTCGCCGCGGAACCGGGTGGAGATGAGGTGGTGCAGGGCCAGCGCGGTGCGCTTCATCGGCACCCACCGCCCCTCCTGCACCATCGACCAGGAGGTGTCCACGCACAGCGCGACGGCGGCCCGCACCCGCCGTTCGGTCTCGATCACCTCGACGTCGGTGACGTCCAGCGTCCGCGGGTCGCCGCCCGCCCGGCGCAGCTGCGCGTTCAGCAGGGTCCGCGGCACCGACCAGGGCTCGGTGTCGCCGAACTCCCACGCCCGGGTGGCCCCGGACGCGTCGCCGGCGGCGCCGGAGCGGCGGGTCTCCCGTTCCCCGGTGCGCCCGGTCACCCGGTCGGCGACGTCCCTCAGCGCGGTCTCGCCGAGCCGGCGCAACGCCTTGGGGGACAACTGCAATGACCCGTCGGCGGCGCGTTCCAGGATGCCCTGGTTGCGCAGTTCGCGTTCCAGCTCGGCCAGCGCCCGGGCGTCCACCCGGGCCTGCGGGCCCAGCACCTCTTCCAGCAGGTCCAGGTCGATGTCGTCGAGGCTGGCCCCCGGATAGCCCTGGGTGAGCTGCTCACCGAGCGATTCCAGCCGGCCCAGTTCTTCCAGGGCGCGGGTGGCCTCGCCCATGCCCATCGGGTTGTCGCCGCGGAACCGGCCGGAGCCGTCCCAGTCCTGCCCGGGTCGCAACTGCTGGAGCATCGCGTCGAGCTGCGAGAGCGACTGGGCCAGCCGGGGATCACCGAACGCCTGCTCGGTCAACGCGGCCAGCTCCGCTCGCTGATCGGCCGACAGCGAGTTCATCATCCGTTGCGCGGCCGCGGATCTCGCGGCGAGGACGTCGATGAGTTCGTCGGTGCTCTCCGGGTTCTCCGGGAAGTAGTGCCCGTGCTTGTCCATGAACTGCCGGAACTGCTCGCTGGTGTCCTCCAGCCGGGCGTGCGCCTGCAGCAGGTTGTTCAGGTCGTCCAGCATTTCCCGGATCGCCTGCACGTCCTGCGGTGTCGCGTTCTCCAGGGCCTGTTTCATGCCGGCGAACCGCTGGTCGAGCATCTCCCGGCCGAGCAGGTCCTTGATCTGCTCGTAGGCGGCCCGCGCGTCGGGGGACTGCCAGTCGTAGTTCTCCAGCTCCCGCACCGCGCCGGCGGCGTCGGTGGGCAGTGCGTCGAGCTGGAGCTCGCGGAACCGGTCACTGTCCGAATCCGGACCGGAATCCCGGGTGGCCAGCGTGTTTCGTTCGGCGGTCAGCGCCCGGTCGAGCAACTCCCGTACCTGCTGGAGGGTTCCGTCCAACCGGTTGTTGCGCTGCAGGTCCCGCCGTCGCTGCCACAACTGCCGGTTCAATTCGTCCAGGCCCCGCCGGTCGCCGAGCCCGCGCCGCAGCAGCTCCCGCAGCGCCTGCCGCGGCGAGCCGCCGTCCAGCACGTCGTTGCCGATCCGGTCGATCGCCTCGCGCAGGTCGAACGGCGGCGCCAGCGGGTCGGGGCCGCCGTCGTACGGCCCGTAGGAGTAACGCCTTCTTCTCATCCGTTACCCGTACTGCACGGTGTCGTCATCGGTGCTCTTGGCCAGCTTTCGGGTGAGGAACAGCAGTTCCAGGGCGAGTTCGGCGGCCGACGCCATCGGCCCGGGGTCCTCGGTACCGGCGGCGCCGAGCCGGTTCGCCACCTCGGTCAGCAGGCGTCCGGGGCCTCTCGACGACGGCAGGGAGGAGACGACCGCGGACGCCGGAATCAGGTCACCGGTGCGGACCGGGTGGTTGCCGACGGCGTCGGCCAGGGCGGTGAGATCGACGCCCCGCAGCCGGTGCCGGGCGGTGTCGGCGGTGGCCCGGCGGAGCAGATGTTCGAGGATCTCGTCCTCCCGGCCCTCCTCGCCGGCCGCGAACTCCAGCTTGCCGCGCAGCACCGCCGGCACTGACAGCAGGTCGACCGGCCTTGCCGTGGCGGTGTTCTCGCGCACCAGCGCGGCCCGGCGCAGCGCCGCGCCGGCCACCGTCTCCGCGCCGGCCACCGAGAACCGGGCCGACACCCCGGATCCCTGGTCGATCGCCGACGACTCTCGCAGCAGCCGGGTGAATCGGGCCAGGATCTCCAGCAGGTGATCCGGCACGGCGGCCACCAGTTCGGCCTCCTGCCGGATGACGGCGACCTCGTCGTCCAGTTCGAGCGGGTAGTGGGTGCGGATCTCGGCGCCGAACCGGTCCTTGAGCGGGGTGATGATCCGCCCCCGGTTGGTGTAGTCCTCCGGGTTGGCCGAGGCGACCAGCAGCACGTCCAGGGGGAGCCGCAGGGTGTAGCCGCGGACCTGGATGTCGCGTTCCTCCATCACGTTCAGCAGCGACACCTGGATGCGCTCGGCCAGGTCGGGCAGCTCGTTGATGGCCACGATGCCCCGGTGCGCGCGGGGCACCAGGCCGTAGTGGATGGTCTCCGGGTCGCCCAGCGACCGGCCCTCGGCGACCTTGACCGGGTCGACGTCGCCGATCAGGTCGGCGACGGCGGTGTCCGGGGTGGCCAGCTTCTCGGCGTACCGCTGGCTGCGGTGCCGCCAGCCGACCGGCAGGTCGTCACCGAGGTCGTTGGCCCGCCGGACCGAGACCGGGGTGATCGGCTCATACGGGTGCTCGCCCAGGTCGGAGCCCTCGATGACGGGTGTCCACTCGTCCAGCAGCAACGGCAGGGTGCGCAGCAGCCTGGTCTTGCCCTGGCCGCGTTCGCCCAGCAGCACGATGTCGTGTCCGGCCAGCAGGGCCCGTTCCAGTTGCGGCAGCACGGTGGCGTCGAAGCCGACGATGCCGGGCCAGGGGTTGCGTTCGGCCCGGAGCGCGGTGAGCAGGTTCTCCCGGAGCTCCTGCTTGACGCCGCGCTGCCGGTGACCGGAGGCGCGCAGCTCCCCGACGGTGCGCGGCAGATCGGTGGGTGCGGTGATCGTCACCCCGCCGACGCTACGCCCGGCGTCGGCGGGCCCGGGGTCGTTGTTCGCCGTCGGCGGACGGCGCCGGGCGGTGCCATGCTCGTCGTCATGCGGGCGCAGCAGCTGACCGATCCGGTCGCCTACCACGGGGAGGGGCCGGTCTGGTCGGACTCCTGGGGCGGCTTGCGGTGGGTGGACATGCTGGCCGGTGACGTGCTGTCGCTCGACTCGGCCGGCCGGGTGCGGCGGCGGCACGTCGGGACGGTGGCGGCCGCGTTGCGCCCGAGAGCCGTTGGTGGGGCGGTGATCGCGGTCGAACGCGGCTTCGCGCTGGAATCCGTGGGCGGCTCGCTGACCACCCTGCCGCCGGTCTGGGACGATCCGACGATCCGGATGAACGAGGGCACCTGCGACCCGCTGGGCCGATTCTGGTGCGGGTCGATGTCCTACCGCCGGGTGCCCGGTGCCGGCTCCCTGTTCCGGCTGGAACCCGACCTGTCCGTGCACACGGTTCTGGCCGGCGTGACGATCTCCAACGGCATCGCCTGGAGCCCGGACGGATCGCTGGTCTACTACATCGACACGCCGACGCTGCGGATCGACGTGTTCGACGGCGACGGCGAGTTGA
>JBDHZW010000336.1:0-5775 GCA_039812105.1 Nakamurella sp. | reverse complement strand
CGCCGCTGCTGGAGGCGATCCGGGACCGGTTCGGTGACACGTCACGACTGGAGCGGTTCCTGCAGGACCACGGAATCGAATCCTCGTTCTGGAGCCGAATCGGCGACTGATCCGGGTCGGCGGTCAGCCGGCCGTCACCGATGCGGCCGCGAACAGCTCCATCGGCATCGGCTCGTCGAGCTCCCAGACGAACGCGATCGGTCGGTCACCGCGGTGGCTGACGTATCTCGCGGTGCCCAGGAAGACATACGGGGCGGTGCCGATCGCGGTGGTGTTCCGCTCGCGCACGAACAGCAGGATGGATGAGCCGCGCCGCTCGTGCTCGACGTACCGCCGGCCGGTCGGCGAACTCGCCGAGGTCGTGGACTGGGACTCCCAGTGGAACAGGGTCGGGCTGATGGCATAGTCCCGGTACATCGTGGTTGGCGAGTAGTCGGCCTCGGATTTGCGCAGGGTCACCAGGAACGCGTCCAGATTCAACTCGTCGGACCGCAGTACGCCTTCCCGGAACCAGGCCGGCGGGCGCTCCGGGCTCGCCCGGCCGAGCGCGGTCAGGATCTCCTCCCGCTGGTACCGCGCATGCACCCGCAGACCGGCGGCGGCCAGGTTCGGCGACGGCGCCGCGGTCACCCGCCGCGCCGTGTCGAAGGCCAGGTCGATGACGGCGCGCAGGTCGCCGCGCACCGCCTCCTCGCGGCGCAGCGACGCCAACGCGTTGCCGTAGTCGCCGAAATCGCCACGGGGCCAGAGTGAGAACACCAGCATCCGGGCGAAGGCTCGCTCGACCGGACCGAGTTCGCGATAGCTCGGCGCGTCGTCGGACAGCAACCGCGTGTACAACCGGGCCCGATCGGGATCGTCGACATGCGCGACCGATCGCACCCTACCCAGTAGCGTCGCCTCCCGCGGACCGCCGGTCGGGGTGGGCAGACCGGCGTCGCGGCGCAGACGGGTCCAGCTGCGGTCGCCGCGGATCACGTCGGCCAGCTCGACGCCGGACGCGACCAGGAAGTCGGCCAGACCCCGGTCGCCGCTCGCCCGGAGCTCGCCTACCAGCGATGCCCACCGGGTGGTCAACTGGCCCCGGATGTTGTCCAGCACCAGGCGCTGCGCCTGCTCGTCCAGCACGATCTGACAGCCGGACGGCAGGAACGGAAAGCCGTTCTCCACCTGCCGTTCCAGCTCGCGGCGGCTGCCGCCGACCAGTGCTCGGTACCGGATGTCGAAGCGGAACTCTTCGCGGTGGTGGCCGACGAAGTCCAGGACGGTCAGCACCGGCTTGTTCGCCGCCCGCCGCAAACCTCGGCCCAACTGCTGCAGGAACACAGTGGCGCTCTCGGTCGGGCGCAGGAACAGCACGGTGTCGACGTCCGGTAGGTCGAGGCCCTCGTTGAACACGTCGACCGTGAAGACCACGGTGATCTCGCCTCGTCGCAGGGCGTCCAGAGCATCGAGCCGGTCAGCGGCCGAGGTCTCGCCCGTGACTGACGCCGCGGGCAGGCCGGCCCGATTGAACACCGCGGACATGTACCGGGCGTGGCCGACCGACACGCAGAACCCGAGCGCTCGCATCCGGCCCGGATCGGCGATCTTGTCCCGGACCTGGTGCAGGATCAGCCGGGCCCGTGCGTCGTTGCCGGTGTACACCATGGACAGTGCATCCTGGTCGTACCGTCCGCGGGACCAGCCGACCCGCCGTAGATCCGTCCCGTCGGCGATGCCGAAGTAGTGGAACGGCGACAGCAGATCCGCAGCCAGCGCGTCCCACAGCCGCAACTCCGCGGCGGTCCGCCCGCCGAAGAACGAGCGAACGTCGACGCCGTCGGTACGTTCCGGGGTCGCCGTGAGACCCAGCAGTTCCGCCGGCCGCAGATGGTCCAGGACGGCCCGGTAGGTCGCGGCCTCGGCATGGTGGAACTCGTCGATGACGACGATCTCGAAGGCGTCGGAGGGGATCTCCCGCACCCCGTAGGAGTGCAGCGACTGCACAGAGGCGAAGACGTGCCGCCACCGCTCGGGACGGGCGCCGCCGACATGTAGTTCGCCGAACGACGGGTCCGTCAACACCTCCCGGTAGGCGCGCCGGGACTGCTCCAGGATTTCCCGCCGGTGCGCGACGAACAGCAGGCTCGGCCGTTCCCCGAGGTCGCCGCAGAGCCGTCGGTAGTCCAGGGCGGCCAACACGGTCTTGCCGGTGCCGGTCGCGGCCACCACCAGGTTCCGGTGCCGGTCGTGCACATCCCTTTCCACGGCCAGCGATTCGAGCATGACCACCTGATGCGGGTACGGCCGCACGTCGAGCCCGGACAGCGCAATGGTTGTCGTGGCGGTCCGCCGCGCCCCGGACGCCTCGGCCAGCGCGTCGTCCAGTCGATCGCCGTCCCGTTCGGGGTCGTACAGCTCGAAACTCACATCGTTCCAGTAGCTGTCGAACGTGGCGGCGAACTTCGCCAGCAGCACCGGGGTGGCCACCTGCGACAGACGAACGTTCCACTCAACGCCGTCCAGCAGGGCGCTGCGGGACAGGTTGGACGAACCGACGTAGCCGGTGTCGAAGCCGGTGCTGCGCCGGAAGAGCCAGGCCTTGGCGTGCAGCCGGGTGCGCAGCACGTCGAACTGGATCTTGACCTGGGCCCCGAACTCGGTGACCAGCCGGTCCAGAGCGGTCCGTTCGGTCGCCCCGACGTAGGTCGTCGTGACCACCCGCAGCGGCACGCCACGGCGCCGCAGCTCGCGGAACTCGGCCTCCAGTACCCGCAGTCCGTGCCACTTGACGAAGGCGCAGAGCAGGTCGACATCGTCGGCGGTGTCCAGTTCGGCCCGAAGCTCGGACCCGAGTGACGGCTCGCCGTGCGCATTAGTGAGCAGCGCCGCGTCCGACAGCGGCGTCCTCGGCCGGTGCGTGGAGGTCGCGGGTGTCCCCGGCGCCGGCGGGCGGCTCAACGACCACAGTTGCCGCGGGTCGGGCTCGGACTGGTCGTCGACGTCGCCCAGGTCGGCGAGGATGCGGTTGACCAGCTCGACACGACGTTGGGTCGAGCGTTCGCCCGCCAGGGTGCGCTGCACGGCCTGGTGCACGTGACGGGCCAGCACGGCCGGCTGGTCGGCCGGGTCGATGCCCTGGATGTCGGGCAGCAGCAGTGGCTGCGCCGCCAGCCGGCCGCGCAGCCGGCGGGTCACCAGGCTCTCGTACAGTCCCGTCCGCAGATCATCGTCCGGCTCTGCTGACGACACCGTCCCCCCTACCGTTCGACGCGCTCCCCTGGCGGCCGATCCTCGCACCGAACGCGCCGACCGGCATCCGCAAACCGGGCGGCCACGGCACGGCCGCCGCGGGCCACGGCACGGCCGACGGTCGGGTGCCCACCGAGTGCGCTTCGCGCCGGGTTTGGCCGGGCCGCGCCGACAATTGCCGGCGCGCCACGATCATTCCCGGCGCGAACTCCCACGGGGATCGGCGCACGGGCCGGCGCCCCGCCGGACGGGGCCCACTCGAGTGAACCGGCGTTGCGCAGACCACCGGGCCGCTCCGCAACCGCGGTTCAGCCGGCGCGGACGCGCGGACCAACTGCGGTGCTACGCCCGCCTGGGTAGCGACACCCCTATTCGCTGGCGATCCGTGCCCGATTGCGGTTGACTTGTCCGGTTCATTCAACCGGAGGAGGCGCCCGTGTTCGCTCAGATCATCAGAGGCAAGGTATCTGACCCGACGGCTGTGAATGCAACGTTCGCCCGCTGGTCGACCGACCTGGCCCCCGGTGCGGCCGGATGGCTCGGCACCACCGCGGGCGTCACCGACGACGGCGAGTTGTTCGTCATGGTGCGCTTCGAGTCGGCGGAGGCGGCCAAGGCCAACAGCGAACGCTCCGAGCAGGACCGATTCTGGGCCGAGGTGGCCAAGAACTTCGTCGACGAACCGACCTTCCAGGACAGCACCGACGTGCTGACCGACGTTCGCGAGGACATGGATTCCGCCGGTTTCGTCCAGGTGATGACCGGCCGGACCAGGGACGAGGAACGCAGCAAGCAGCTCATGGCCCAGACCCGGGACGTCCGAATCGAGTGGCGGCCGGACATCCTCGGCCAGGTGGCCGTCGGTCACGGCGACGGGAGGTTCACCATGATCAACTACTTCACCAGCGAGTCGGCGGCCCGGGAGGGCGAGCGCAAGGAGCTTCCCGACGAACTCCGCCAGATGGGGCAGGAGATGATGTCGCTGAGTGACGGGATGCCGCAGTTCCTCGATCTACTGACCCCGTGGCTCGATTCGCCCAGGTAGCCGGCGGGCCGCTCAGCGCTGCACCATCTGCGGAGAGTGCGGTGTGTCCAGCGACTGGGTGCCGAGAACGATGGCCAGTGCCAGCTTGTCGGCGTCCTCGCTGCCCGGTTCGGCGGTGTAGACGGTGATCTGCAGGTCGTCGCCGGGCACCAGCAGCACGTCGCAGTCCAGGGTGATCCGGCCGACGTCCGGGTGGTCGATGACCTTGCGGCGCGACTGTTCCCGCGGGTCCGGCAGTTCCGCGGACGCCCACAGCTCGACGAACCGCGGGCTCGCGGAACGCAATTCGCCGACGAGCCGGCGCAGGCCGCGGTCCGCCGGATACCGGCTCGCCGTCTGCCGCAGGCTCGCGACCAGTGCTTCCTCGAACGCCGCCCGCTCGGCGGCGGTGTGCACCGCGCGGTTGCCCGGGCCGACCAGGTTGCGCCACACGGCGTTGCGGGCCAACCCGCGCCACCCGGAAGTCTCCCCCATCAGCGCGTCGTACGGCGCGTTCGCGGACAGGAGATTGAACGCCGCGTCGTGCACGCAGGCCGGGATGGTGGACATCCGGTCGAGCAGCCGCTGCACGCTGGGGGTGATCCGGGTCGGTACGACCCCGAGCCCGGGCGCGGCCAGTCCGGCCAGCCGGAACAGCTGCTCCCGTTCGGCGTCGGACAGCCGGAGCGCCCGGGCGAGCGATTCGACGACCTGGTCGGACGGCGATGTCGCCCGACCCTGCTCCAGCCGGGTCAGGTAGTCCACCGAGATCCCGGCCAGCCCGGCCACCTCCTCCCGGCGCAGTCCGACGGCGCGGCGCCGGCTGCCGACCGGCACGCCGACCGCGTCCGGGGAGACGCGGTTGCGCCAGCGCCGGACCGTCGCGCCGAACTCGGAGGCATCCACGACGACCAGTGTGCGGCGCGGGCCGGCGGTTGTCCTGGCCCTGCCGGTCCTACGACAACCGGACGACTGCCTGACCAGGCGCGGGACGCCGATGCTGGAGCCATGACGATCACTGATCACCGGGGCCAACAAGGGCCTCGGCAAGGAAACCGCCCGCCTGCTCGCCGCCGCCGGGCACACCGTCTGGCTGGGCTCCCGGGACGAGGAGCGGGGGCGCACCGCCGCGCAGGAGGTGGGCGCCCGGTTCGTCCAGCTCGACGTCACCGACGACGTCTCCGTCGCCGCCGCATTCAAGGAGATCGAGACCCAAGGCGGCCTGAACGTTCTGGTCAACAACGCGGGCATCGCGATGCGAGCCGGCGGCGGCGGGGCGCTCGACGGTCCCAGCGCGCTGGCGGTATTCGACACGAACGTCGTCGGGATCGTCCGGGTCACCCAGGCGGCGCTGCCGCTGCTGCGTCGGTCGGACAACCCGGTCGTGGTCAACGTCTCCAGCGCGCTCGGCTCGTTCTGGGCGACCCACGAGCCGTCCCGCCCGGCCTCCCGCTTCCCGGCGATCGTGTACGGCTCCAGCAAGGCGGCCGTGTCGATGCTCACCGTGCAGTACGCCA
>JBDHZW010000335.1:0-5804 GCA_039812105.1 Nakamurella sp. | reverse complement strand
TCGAACCCAGCTGCGCACGGCCGGTCCACTTGAACCGGTGACGCGCCAGTCGCGGTTGCGGGCGGCGCGCCAGTCGCGGCTCCGGCGGCGCGCAACACCCGCCGGGCGGGGACGCCGAACCCAGCGGCGCAAGGATTCAGCGCCCGCTCAACAAGAAATTCAGCGCCCGCTCAACAAGAAATTCAGCGCCCGCTCAACAAGAAATTCAGGGGGCGGGCTCCACCAAGAACCCAAGGGTCACCGGTTCCCGGTCAGCCCCCGGGCGTCCAGGATCGCCCGCTCCAACGGCCGGAACATGATCAGCTCCACGCCGACGCCGACGACGAAGATCAGGATGAGCCCGGCGTACAGCAGCGGCGCGTCGGAAAGGTCCCGGCCCTGGTTCATCAGCTGGCCGAGGCCGAAGCCGAGCTTCGACGAGGTGACGATCAGCTCGGCGGCCATCAGCGACCGCCAGGAGAACGCCCAGCCCTGCCGCAGTCCGGCCAGGAAGCCGGGCAGCGCCGCGGGAATCAGCACATGCCGGGCCTGCCCCCACCAGCCCAGCCCGAGCACCTTGCCGACCCGGCTGTACAGCGGCGGCACCTGGTCGATGCCGGCGGTCAGTCCGTTGGCGATCGACGGCACCGCCCCGAGCAGCACGACCATGTAGATCATCGCCGGGCTGATCTGGAACCACAGGATGGCCAGCGGCACCCAGGCCACCGACGGCATCGACTGCAGCCCGGACAGCAGCGGGCCGACCGAGGCCCGGACCCACTTGAACCGGGCCACGGCCAGGCCGATGGGCACCGCCAGCACGATCGCCATGGCGAAGCCGAACAGCCCGCGGGACAGGCTGGTCCAGATCGTCTGCCAGGCCTGGCCGGTCTCCAGCAACCGGCCGAGCTCGCCGAACACCGCGGCCGGCGACGGCAGCATGACCTCGGGCTTGACGCCCAACAGGTAGACGATCTCCCAGACGACCAGGACCAGGATCAGGGCCAGGAACGGAGGAACGATCGAGGTGCCGAACCGGCGCCACCAGGGTTCGCGGTGCCGTTCCGGTTCCTCGAGCGCGTCGAGGCCGGCACCGACCGCGGCGGTGTCCTCGCGCTCGACCTCCTCCTTGGTGATGACCGAGTCGTCAAGCGCGGGCATGGGTGTCGTCCTTCGTGAGCTGGCGGGGCAACGCCGCAACCGGGCTGGCCGCGGGCTGCGCGTGGCTGGCGATCTCCTCGCGCAGCCGCAGGGTGATCTCGGCGGCCAGGGCGCCGACCGCGGGATGCTCGATGGTCCGCGGACCGCGAATGTTGATCTCCCACTGTCCGACCACCCGGCCCGGACGGGAGGACAGCAGCACGACCCGCTGACCCAGCCGCACCGCCTCCCGCACGTTGTGGGTGACGAAGACGATGCTGTTGCCGGTCTCCTTCCACACCCGGGTCAGTTCGTCGTGCATGACGTCCCGGGTGATGGCGTCCAGCGCGGCGAACGGCTCGTCCATCAGCAGCACGTCGCTGTTCTGGCCGAGCGCGCGGGCCAGCGCGACCCGCTGCCGCTGGCCGCCGGACAGTTCGTGCACCCGACGGTCCGAGTGGCCGGACAGCCGCACCAGGTCGAGCAACTCCTCGACCCGGTCCGGCCGCCGCTTGCGCGGCACGCCGGCGTACTTCAGCGCCAGCGAAATGTTCTGGCCCGCGGTGAGCCAGGGGAACAGCGCGGATTCCTGGAACATCAGCGCCGGCCGGCCGGCGCTGGTGACGGTGCCCGAGGTGGGGGTGTCCAGGTGGCTGATCAGGTTCAGCAGCGTGGACTTCCCGCACCCCGAGGCACCCAGCAGGCAGACGAACTCGCCGGGAGCCACCGAGAGACTGACGTCCTCCAACGCCTTGACCGAGCCGCGCCGCCCCCGGAACACCTTGGTGACGTGGTCGATCCGCACGGCGTCATGGGCACTCTCGGCCTTGTCGGCCAGCGGCGGGACGACCCGGGGGTCGTCCGCGGCGTAGCCGATCTCCGACTCGTCGACGAGTGTCATCGCTTCCCCTTAGTCCTGGCCGAGTCCGGCCGCGCTGATCGGCTGCTGCCCCTGCTCGGCCAACACGGCGTTGAGCTGGCGAAGGTCGTAGATCCCGTTCAGGTCGGGCTTCTCGGTCAGAGTGCCCGCCTCCAGCCCGTGCTCGGCGATGGTGTCCAGCGTGCCCGCCAACGGATCCCAGGTCGGCTCGATGTTGGCGAACGCCGACGCGATGGTGTCGTCGGCCAGCGGCTTGCCGGTCAACTCCGCCAGGGCCGCGTTCAGATCGGTCTGCGCCTTGGCCGGATCGCCCTCGATCGCCTTGATCTCGGTGATCTCGCCGCCGATCAACGCCTTGATGGTGTCCGGATGCGCCTCCAGGTAGGGCGTGGCCACGATCAGGATCGTGGTCTGGAACTTCTGATCCGGCCACAGGGTCTTCTCGTCCACCAGCACCTTGCCGTCGGCCTCGTTGACCAGCCGGGACGCCCACGGTTCGGGCAGCCAGGCGCCGGCGATCTCGCCGGACTTGAACAGGTCGAGGGTCTGCGCATTCTCCTGGTTGACGATGTCGACGTCGTCACCGCCGGTCGTCTGGGTCTTCAGGCCGTTGTCCAGCAACCACTTGCGCAGCGCGACGTCCTGGGTGCCGCCCAGCTGCGGGGTGGCCAGCGTCTTGCCCTTGAGGTCGGCCGGCCCGTTGACGTCCTTGGCCACGACGAAGCTGGCCCCGTTGTTGGTCGCGCCGGCGACGATCCGGATGGCCTCACCGTCGGACTTGGCGAACGAGTTGATGGCCGGGTTCGGGCCGATGAAGGTGGCGTCGATGGCGCCGGACAGCAGGGCCTCGGTGGCGGCCGGACCGGCGTTGAATGTCGAGGTTTCCAACTTGGTGTCGCCCAGGGCCTCCTGGAAGGTGCCGTTCTTGACGCCGAGGACGGCGGCGGCGTGGGTGACGTTGGGGAAGTAGCCCAGGCGCAGCGTGTCGGCGGCGGCAGACCCGGACGCGGCGGGACTGGTGCCGGCGGAGTCGGACGAGGAACCGCAGGCGGTCACCACCAGCAGGGCGGCCAGCGCGGCGCCGAGCAGGGCAACGGATTTCAGACGGGTCGGGCGGATCAGCACGAGAAGTCCTTGGTGGGCGCCCCGGTCACGGACCGGGGGTGTGAACGTTGGTGGGAGACAGCGGGTACGCGCGGCCGGTACAGGCCGGGCGCGGACATCGCCCGAGCCGGATCGTGCGGCGGTGACAGCTCATGACAGCCAGTCCTCCTCGTCGGTGGTGGTGGTGGCCTGATCGGTGGTGGTCCCGGGGTGCAGCGCGGCGAGCCGGTCGCCGACCATGCCCGCCGCCAGCGTGGTGCCGTCCGCGGGGTCGACGATCAGCAACGACCCGACGGCGCCGCCGGGCCGGTAGGCCTCGACCGGCACCGGGTCCGCGGTGCGGATGGTGACCTGGGCGATGTCGTTGAGCGCCAACGACTCCGGCGCGCGACCATAGGCGAGCGTGTCGATGTCGAGCAGGTGGTCCAGCGAGGAGACAAGCGCCCGGGTGGACGTGGTGCCGTACCGGAGCAAGGTCCGGGCGCCCGGCTTCAGCGGCTTGTCGGCGAGCTGGGTGACCGTCGCGGTGAACTGGGTGACCGGCTCGGGCACCTCGCCGGTGGCGATGAGATCCCCCCGGGACAGGTCGACGTCGTCGGACAGCAGCAGGGTCACCGAGTCCCCGGTGACGGCGACCTCCCGCGGCCCGTCCGCGGTGTCGATCCCGGTGACGGTCGAGCGCAGGCCGGACGGCAGCACGACCACGGCATCGCCGGGGCGCACGGTGCCGGCGGCGACCCGACCGGCGTACCCGCGGTAGTCCGGCAATTCGTCCGAGCGGGGCCGGATCACGTACTGCACCGGAAACCGCAGCCCCGCGGCCGCCGACAGGTCGTCGACCTCAACCGTTTCCAGGTGCTCCAGCACGCTCGGCCCGTGATACCAGCCGATCCGCTCGGACCGGGTGACGACGTTGTCGCCGTGCAGCGCCGAGATCGGGATCGCGGTGATCTCGTGAATGCCCAAACCCTTGGCGTAGGCGGAGAACTCACCCGCGATCCGATCGAACACGGCCTGGTCGTAGTCGACCAGGTCGATCTTGTTCACGGCCAGCAGCAGGTGCGGCACCCCGAGCAGGGCGGCGACCGCGGCGTGCCGGCGGGTCTGGTTCACCACCCCGGTCCGGGCGTCGGTCAGGATCACCACCAGGTCGGCGGTGGACGCGCCGGTGACCGTGTTCCGGGTGTACTGCACGTGCCCCGGGGTGTCGGCCAGGATGAACGTCCGCACACCGGTGGCGAAGTAGCGGTACGCCACGTCGATGGTGATGCCCTGCTCGCGTTCCGCGCGCAGCCCGTCGACCAGCAGCGACAGGTCGACGGTCTCCAGGCCGCGGGCCTGCGACGTGCGTTCCACGGCGTCGAGCTGGTCGGACAGCACCGACTTGGAATCGTGCAGCAGCCGGCCCACCAGGGTCGACTTGCCGTCGTCGACCGAGCCGGCGGTGGCGAACCGGAGCAACCCGCGCGAGTGCGACAGCTCCTGGGCGAGTTCGTGCGCCTCGGCGCGGGTGTCGACCCCGTTCAGCGAACCGTTGACGGTACCGGTCATGGCTAGAAGTACCCCTCGCGCTTGCGGTCCTCCATGGCGGCCTCGGACAGCTTGTCGTCGGCCCGGGTGGCCCCGCGTTCGGTGATCCGGGTGGCGATGATCTCCTCGATCACCGCGCGCACGTCGGTGGACCGGGAGTCGACCGCACCGGTGCACGACATGTCGCCGACGGTGCGGTAGCGCACCCAGCGGCGCTCGACGGTCTCCCCCTTGGCCGGGCCGCCCCACTCGCCGGCGGTGAGCCACATCCCGTTGCGCCGGAAGACGTCCCGCTGGTGCGCGTAGTAGATCTCGGGCAGGTCGATGCCCTCGGCCTCGATGTAGTTCCACACGTCCAACTCGGTCCAGTTGGACAGCGGGAACACCCGGACGTGCTCACCCGGCGCGTGCTTGCCGTTGTACAGGCCCCACAGTTCGGGCCGCTGCCGGCGCGGGTCCCAGCCGCCGAAGGCGTCGCGGAGGGAGAAGATCCGCTCCTTGGCCCGCGCCCGCTCCTCGTCCCGGCGGGCGCCGCCGATCACCGCGTCGAACCTCTCGGCGGCGATGGTGTCCACCAGCGGCACCGTCTGCAGCGGATTGCGGGTGCCGTCCGGCCGCTCGGTGAGCCGCCCGTCGTCGATCCAGTCCTGCACCTTGGCCACGGTCAGCCGCAGGCCACCGGCCGCGACGACCCGGTCCCGGAAGGCCAGCACCTCCGGGAAGTTGTGCCCGGTGTCCACGTGCAGCAGCGCGAACGGCAGCGGCGCCGGATGAAACGCCTTGCGGGCCAGGTGCAGCACCAGCACCGAGTCCTTGCCGGCGGAGAACAGGATGACCGGCTTGTCGAACTGGCCGGCCACCTCCCGCAGGATGTGGATGGCCTCGGACTCCAGCGCGCGCAGGTGCGGGCTGTCCACCCGGCGGGTGGCGAACCGACCGGGGATGTCCTCAAGGATCGCCGTCATGCCAGTCCTCTTTCTTCCAGCAGGGTCAGCAGCGCGGCGACCGAGGCGTCCCGGTCGACGGTGGAGGTGTCGATCCGCAGGTCCGGATCGGCGGGGATCTCGTAGGGGTCGTCGACGCCGGTCATCGAGCTGATCTCGCCGCGGAACGCCTTGGCGTACAGGCCCTTGACGTCCCGGTCCGCGCAGACCTCGACCGGCGTGGACAG
>JBDHZW010000334.1:0-5805 GCA_039812105.1 Nakamurella sp. | reverse complement strand
CGCAAGACCGCAGCCGCGGCGACCGACGACGCACCGGCCGGCAAGGCACCCGCGAAGGCGCCGGCCAAGCGCGCGCCCCGCAAGAAGGCCGCCCCCGCGGATTCCCCGGTCGCCGGCGGCGCCATCGACACGCCGTTGGCCCCGGACGAGCCGGTGCCGAGTGCCCCGGTGACGGCGGCTCCCGACCCCTCGCCGGCGCTCGCCCCGGAACCGACGACCGACCAGTACGAGAAGCTGATCGGCGGCGACACCCACGACCCGCACGGCATTCTCGGCGCCCACCCGCGCGGCGACGGGCACACCGTGGTCCGCACCCTGCGGCACAACGCCTCGTCCGTCACCCTGCTGCACCAGGGCACGGAGACGCCGTTCGAGCACGTGCACGGCGGCGTGTTCGCCGCGGTGATCGACGGGCCGGTCACCGACTACCGGATCCGGGTCGACTACGGCAACGGCGCCGTCTACGAGGTCGACGACCCGTACCGGTGGCTGCCGACCCTCGGCGAGATCGACCTGCACCTGATCGGCGAGGGCCGCCACGAGAACCTGTGGGAGGTGCTCGGCGCGCACGTCCGCAGCTACGACACCCCCGGCGGGACCGTCTCCGGGACGTCGTTCGCCGTGTGGGCGCCCAACGCCCGCGGGGTACGCGTCACCGGCGACTTCGACTACTGGTCGGGCGCCGGCACGCCGATGCGCTCACTCGGCTCGTCCGGCGTGTGGGAGCTGTTCATACCCGGGGTCGGCGAGGGCACCCGGTACAAGTACCAGATCCTCGGGCAGGACGGCGTCTGGCGGGAGAAGGCCGACCCGTTCGCGTTTGCCATCGAGGTGCCCCCGGCCACCGCATCGATGGTGACCGTCGACCGGCACGAATGGGCCGACGACGAGTGGATCGCCCGCCGCGCGGAGACCGACCAGCTGGCCGGCCCGATCTCCATCTACGAGATCCACGCCGGTTCCTGGCGGGAGGGGCTGACCTACCGGGAGATGGCCGACGCGCTGATCGCGGAGCTGGCCGACACCGGCTTCACCCATGTGGAGTTCCTGCCGCTGGCCGGCCACCCGTTCGCCCCCTCCTGGGGCTACCAGGTGACCTCGTACTACGCGCCCGACTCGCGGTTCGGCCCCCCCGACGACCTGCGCTACCTGATCGACCGGCTGCACCAGGCCGGCATCGGCGTGATCATGGACTGGGTGCCCGCGCACTTCCCGAAGGACGAGTGGGCGCTGGGCCGGTTCGACGGCACCTCGTTGTACGAGCACGCCGATCCGCGGCGCGGCGAGCAGCCGGACTGGGGCACGTTCGTGTTCGATTTCGGCCGCCGGGAGGTCCGCAACTTCCTGGTCGCCAACGCGTTGTACTGGTTCGAACGGTTCCACGTGGACGGTCTGCGGGTGGACGCGGTCGCCTCCATGCTGTACCTGGACTACTCCCGCGAGGACGGGCAGTGGCTGCCGAACATCTACGGCGGCAACGAGAACCTGGACGCGGTGTCGTTCCTGCAGGAGACGAACGCCACCGTCGGCAAGCGGGTGCCGGGCGCGCTGATGATCGCCGAGGAGTCCACCGCGTGGCCGGGCGTCACCCGGCCCACCCATCTGGGCGGCCTGGGCTTCCACCTCAAATGGAACATGGGCTGGATGCACGACAGCCTGGGCTACATCTCCCGGGACCCGATCTACCGGTCGTGGCACCACAACGAGATGACCTTCTCGCTGATGTACGCGTTCTCCGAGCAGTTCGTGCTGCCGATCTCGCACGACGAGGTGGTGCACGGCAAGGGTTCGCTGTGGTCGAAGATCCCCGGTGACGAGTGGCAGAAGGCGGCGACGCTGCGCACCTTCCTGGCCCACATGTGGGCGCACCCGGGCAAGCAGCTGCTGTTCATGGGTCAGGAGCTGGGCAACCCGTGGGAGTGGAACGAGGCCATCCAGCTGCCGTGGCAACTCAAGGAGTACCCGCTGCACGCCGGCGTGCGGACGCTGGTGGGTGACCTGAACCGGGTCTACAAGTCGCATCCGGCGCTGTACACCCAGGACTTCACCCCGTCCGGGTTCACCTGGCTGGACGCCAACGACCGGGAGGGCAACGTGCTGGCCTACCTGCGGTGGGGCAGCGACGGGTCGGTGCTGGCCTGCATCCTGAACTTCTCCCCGATGCCGCACAGCGGCTACCGGATCGGGCTGCCACACGCCGGGGTGTGGAAGGAGACGGTGAACACCGACTCCGAGCTGTACGGCGGGTCGGGTGCCGGCAACATGGGTGCGGTGATGGCCACCGAGCACGCCTCGCACGGCCAGCCGGCGTCGGCGACCATCACCATCCCACCGCTCGGCGCGCTGTGGCTGGTGCCCGAATCCGAGGGGTAGGCCGGTCCCGCCCGGGCGCCGGCGCGGCCCGGTGGGTCGCACTGGCCGCGTCCGGCCTGGTCATGGTGCTGGCGGTGGCCGCGGTCTGCGTCGTCGCCGGCGTCCCCGGGGTGGCCGGAGTGGCCGGCACGGCGCAGGCCGCGGAACGGATCGACGTCGCCGCCGGCGGCGTGCCGATCCACCCGGTGGGCTCCTTCGGCTCGCCCGCCCCGGACGACGAGTCCCTGAACCCGTTCCAGAGTTCCGCGGACGGGGACCGGGTGGTCTCGGCGGTGCTGGCCGACCTGGAGGACTACTGGTCCGCCCAGCTGCCGGCGGCCGGCGGAGCCGGCCTGACCCCGCTGGCCGGCGGCTTCTGGTCGCTGGACAGCCTGGGGTCGTCGGACGTCGACTCGTCCGGCGAGTCGAACTCGGGTGGAGCGCTGTGCATCGGCCAGCCGTCCCAGATCGCCGGCAACGCCTTCTACTGTCCGGGCCAGGACGGGATCGTGTTCGACTCGGCGGCTCTGGTTCCCGTGCTGTTGGGGTCGTACGGCAGCGCCGGGCTGGCGACCTCGTTCGCGCACGAATTCGGGCACGCGGTGCAGGCGCGGGTGGGGCCGACGCCGGCCGACCGGCGGGCCGACCCGGACCGCTACCCGGCGATCCTGATCGAGGCGCAGGCCGACTGCGCGGCCGGCGCGTTCCTCTCGGCCACCTCGTCGGGCGGCGGCGGCCGGGTGCACATTCCCCCGTCGTCGCTGGTCCGGGCGGTGGCCCCGCTGCTGGACTTCCGGGACCAGCCGACCGTGTCACCGGCCGACGCCACCGCGCACGGGCTGGCCCTGGACCGGCTCGACTCGGTGATCCGCGGCTTCCGGGACGGCGGCATGTCCTGCTGGTCGATGACGACCGACGACCTGTCGTTGACGCTCGGCCGGCCGGGCACGGTGTCCGGCGCGCCCACCGTGCCCCGCTTCGCCTCGACCGCCGACGCGGTGGCTGCGGCGGCGGCGTCGGTGAGCTCCTTCGCCGACGCCGCCTCGGCGGATCCCGACCAGGCCGACCTGGACCGGGCCGGGCCGATCGGGCAGTTCGCCGAGGGCGCCGCGGTGGCCTCGGCGACGGGCCGATCGCTGTACGGCACGGCCGCGGGGGCGGCGTGCTTCACCGGCGCGTGGGTCGGCTCGGTGTTCGGGTCGGTCCCGGCCGGCGAGTTGGGCTCGTGGCCGGGTGACGCGGACGAGGCGCTGGACCTGATCCGCACCCGCCCGGGGGCCGGGTTCGACGAGCTGGTCGCCTACGCCGACGGATTCCACGGCGGCCGGGCGGCCTGCGGGTGAGGGTCAGTACAGTGCCGCCGCCAGCGCCCGGCGCGCCTTGATCACCTGCGGGTCGTCCGACGCGAACAGCGAGAACAGCTCGACCAGGTGCTCTCTCGCGGCCGTGCGATCGTCGCCGGCGGTGCGCCGGACGGTGGCGATCAGGCGGTTGAAGGCGGCCTCGGCGTCGCCGGCGGCGAGCTGGGCGTCGGCGGCGCTCTTGGCCAGCTCGACATCGTCGGGATTCGCGTCGGCCCGGGCGATGGCGTCCGACGGCAGCGTGTCGACCCGGGCGAGCAGGCCGGTCTGCGCGAGCGCCGCCTTGGCCTCCACGTTCCCCGGTTCCGCGGCCAGGATCTGCTGGTAGGCCAGTTCGGCGGCGGCGTAGTCGCCGCCGGCCAGCGCCTCCTCGGCGGCGACGAACCGCGGATCCTCGACCTCGGGCTCGGCCTCCCCGCCACCCTCGGCGGCCAGCCGCGCCTCGGCCTGCGCGATCCCCGGCAGAACCTGCCGCAACTGGTCCAGCAGCGACGAGATCCATTGCCGTAGCTGCGGTTCGGCCGCCGCGGGAACCTCGGCGGCCGGCTGGCCCTGGACCAGGACGACGGCCAGCGGCAGCGACTGCACCTGCAGCGCCTGGGCGATCCGAGGGTTGGCGTCGACGTCGACCCGGCCGAGGATCCAGGCGCCACCGCCGGCCGCGGCCAGCTTGCCGAGGCTGGCCGACAGGGCCAGGCTCGGTTCGGCCCAGGATGCCTCGAAGTTGAGGATGACCGGAATTTGGGTGGACGCCTGGACCAGGCTGCCGAACGTCGCCTCGTCGACGTCCACCACGAACGGCGACGGCTCCTGCCCGTCCCCGGCACCGCCCGCTCCCCCGCCGTCGGCGGCCGGGGCCCCGGCGGCGGGCGCGGGCCGGTTCTTCAGCGCGGACAGATCGACCGCACCGGCGAACGCGGCGCTCATCGCCGCGGCCTGCTGCTGCCGGGGGTTGGGACGAGTCATGCTGCCCCTCCGCTCGTTCCTCGCGGTTTGCCCGCATGACGCTGATGATTCGCTCGGCAAGCCTCGCTCATGCCCATCATCCTCACATGCCGCGGACAGGCACCCGCGCCGAATCGGCGGTTGGGCGCCGTCGACACCGGGCACCGCGCCCGGACGGCGCTGTCGGACCCGGGCGGCACACTCGGCGGCATGACCAGAATTGCGCTCTTCCACTCCGTCCTCGGCGTGCGCCGGGGCGTCACCGACGCCGCCGACATCCTCCGGTCGGCCGGCCACGACGTGTTGGTCGTCGATCAGTACTCGACCGGTTCCGGGAGCCGGTGCTTCGACGACTACGACGAGGCCAACCGGTTCGCGGCCGACCTCGGGTTCCCCCAGGCCCTGATGGCCTCGGCCCTGGCGGCGATCGCGGACGAGCCCGGTCCGCTGGTCGCGGCCGGCTTCTCCAACGGCGCGGGCATGGCCGAGTATGTGACCGCCGCCCGCGGTGGACGCGCCGGCGGCGTCGTCGGATCCGTGCAGTTCGCCGGCGCTCTCCCCCTGACGATGATGGGACTGTCGGCGTGGCCCGCCGACACCCCGGCGCAACTGCACTATGCCACCGGCGATCCGATGCGGTCGGACGACTGGATCAGGCCGTTCGTCGAGAGCGTCGAGGCGTCGGGCAGTCGGTGCGAGACATTCCTGGACTATTCCGGCGGGCACCTGTTCACCGACCGGTCGTTGCCCGGCGAGTTCGACGAGGCGGCCGCCGACCTCGCCTTCGAGCGGGCGCTCGACTTCCTGGCTCGGATCGACCAGCGCTCGGGCGGAGGGCGCGCGGGCGGAGGGCGCTAGAGGCGACCGACCAATTCCCGCAACGCCTCACCCGGTCCGGGCATGGCGTCGATCTCCTGCTGCAGCCGCCGGGCCGCCGCCCGCAAGGCGGACCCGTCCAACACCTGCGCCAGGGCGTTGGCCACGCGGTCGGCGGCGACCTCGTCCGGGTCCAGCGACAGGCCGGCACCGGCCCGGACCACGGCCGCGGCGTTGAACGGCTGGTCGGTGCCGTGCGGCAGGCACAGCTGCGGCAGTCCGCAGGCGAGCGCGCCGAACATGGTGCCCGCCCCGCAGTGCGAGACCACGG
>JBDHZW010000333.1:0-5849 GCA_039812105.1 Nakamurella sp. | reverse complement strand
CTGCCGGTCGGCACGGTGCTGCGGCTGGGCCTGTCCCACCCGTGCACCGCGTTCGACAAGTGGCGGCTGATGCCGCTCATCGATGACCACGACGCCGCCGACCCAGCGGTCGTCGACCTGGTCCCGACCTACTTCTGACCCCGATCCCCGGCTCATCGTCGAGACGAAAGGACCCCATGACCACCCCCACCGCACCGGTCGACGTCATCCTGGCCGGCGGCACCGTCATCGACGGCACCGGAGCGCCCCGGTACACCGCCGACGTCGCGATCAGCGGCGCCACCATCGCGCGGATCGGCGACTGCACCGATCTGGTCGCCGGCCGCACGATCGACGCCACCGGCCTGGTCGTCGCCCCCGGCTTCATCGACATGCACGCCCACTCCGACCTGCAGATCCTGCTGAACCCCGACCACGTCGCCAAGGTCAGCCAGGGCGTGACGACGGAGGTGCTGGGCCAGGACGGCCTGTCCTACGCGCCGGTCGACGACGCCGCGCTGGCCCAGGTCCGTCGGCAGATCGCCGGCTGGAACGGCAATCCCGCCGACTTCGACTTCTCCTGGCGCACCGTCGGCGAGTTCCTGGACCGGCTGGACCGGGGCATCGCCACCAACGCCGCCTACCTGGTGCCGCAGGGCACGCTGCGGCTGCTGGTCGTCGGTCCGGACGATCGACCCGCCACCGCCGACGAGATCGCCCGGATGCGCGCAATCCTCGCCGAGAGCCTGCGGGCGGGCGCGGTGGGCATGTCCAGCGGGCTGACCTACACGCCCGGCATGTACGCCGACACCGGCGAGCTGGCCGCGCTGTGCGAGGTGGTCGCCGAGTACGGCGGCTACTACTGCCCGCACACCCGTTCCTACGGGGCCGGCGCGCTGGCCGCCTACGCCGAGATGCTGGACCTGGCCCGGTCCACCGGCTGCGCGGTGCACCTGACCCACGCCACCATGAACTTCGCCGAGAACGCCGGCCGCGCCGGTGAGTTCCTGGCCCTGGTGGACGCCGCGCTGGCCGACGGCTGCGACATCAGTCTGGACACCTACCCGTACCTGCCGGGCTGCACCACGCTGTCCGCGCTGCTGCCGAGCTGGTCCTCGGCCGGCGGGCCGGACGTGCTGCTGGAGCGGTTGGCCGACCCGGACACCCGGGAGCGGATCCGGGTCGACGTCGAGGAGAAGGGCTCCGACGGCTGCCACGGCGTCACCGTGGAGTGGGAGACCATCCAGATCAGCGGCGTCGGCAACCCGGAACTGTCCGAGCTGGTCGGATCCACGGTGGCCGAGGTGGCCGCCCGGCAGGGCCGATCCGGCACCGGGGTCTTCTTCGACCTGCTGCGGCGGGACCAGCTGGCCACCACCATCCTGCAGCACGTCGGGCACGAGGAGAACGTGCAGGCGATCATGCAGCACCGCACCCACATGGGCGGCAGCGACGGCATTCTCGTCGGCGACCGGCCGCACCCCCGGGCCTGGGGCACCTTCCCGCGGTACCTGGCCCGGTACACCCGCGAGCTGGGCCTGCTCGGCCTGGAGGACTGCGTCGCGCACCTCACCGGCCGGCCCGCCGCCCGGCTGCAGCTGGCCGACCGCGGGCTGGTCCGCGAGGGCTACGCCGCCGACCTGGTGCTGTTCGACCCCGACACCGTCGCCGACACCGCGACCTTCACCGAGCCCCGGCAGCGGGCGGCCGGCATCCCCTACGTGCTGATCAACGGCGCGTTCGCGATCGACGGTGGAACGCCGACCGGCAGCCGCAGCGGACACGCGCTGCGCCGCCAGGACGGAGGAGCCGTCCGCTGACCCGCACCGCGCATCTTCCTGACCTTCCCTGTCCCGGTCTCCCCCTCCCCTCCCGATTGGACCGACAATGACCGTCGTCTCCTGGCTCCAAGAAACCACCGGGGGTCTGCTGACCCTGTGTGGGATTTCGGTGGCCATCCTGCTGTTCCTGATCATCAAGGTCAAACTGGAACCGTTCATCGCCCTCGTCCTGGTCGGCCTCGCGCTGGGCCTGGCCGCCGGCCTGTCCGTCACCGAACTCGTCGGCACCGCCCTGAAATCCGGGGACTCCCTGCTGGAGACCGGGTTCGGCGGGATCCTCGGGCACATCGCGGTGATCATCGGCCTGGGCACCGTGCTCGGCGCCATCCTGGAACGCTCCGGCGGCGCCGACACGCTGACCAACGTGCTGATGCGGCTGTTCGGCGAGAAGCGGGCGCCGATCGCGATGGGCCTGCTCGGCCTGATCGTCGGCATCCCGGTCTTCTTCGACATCGGCATCTTCGTGCTCGCCCCGCTGGTCTACGTCACCGCGCTGCGCGGCCGCCGCTCGCTGGTGCTGTACGCGCTGCCGATGCTGGCCGGCCTGTCCATGACCCACGCCTTCCTGCCGCCGCATCCCGGCCCGGTCGCCCTCGCCGGCCTGCTCGGTGTCGACCTGGGCTATCTGATCATGATGGGCCTGGTCTGCGGCCTGCCCGGATTCGTGGCCGCCGGCCTGGTCTGGGGCACCTGGATCGGCAAGCGCGTGATGGTCTCGGTGCCCGACGACTTCGTCGTCGGCGAGATGGAACACGAGCTGGCCGACGAAGATTCGACCGGCTCGACCGGCTCGACCGGCGGCTCGACTCCCGCCGGCGGTTCCGGTTCGACCCCGTCCGGTGGCGCGGCGGTGGCGAAGACCGCGGCCGGCCCGAAGGTCGAACTGGGCGTCGACGCGCCGAAGATGCCGCTGGTGGCGTTCGTCATCGCCGCCCCGATGGTGCTGATCCTGGGCGCCACGTTCGGCACCATGCTGCTGCCGGCCGAGAGCGGCCTGCTGCCCTGGCTGACCTTCTTCGGCAACCCCGCGGTGGCCCTGCTGATCGCCGTCCTGCTGGCGTTCTACTTCCTGGGCGTGCGGCGCGGCATGTCGGTGGCGTCCTTGGGCAAGCTGACCGGCGAGTCGCTCAAGCCGATCGGCATGATCCTTCTGGTGGTCGGCGCCGGCGCGTTCTTCGGCAAGGTCATCTCCGCCACCGGCATCGGCGCCGCACTGGCCGAGACCCTTTCCGCCTGGGGCCTTCCGGTGATCGTGCTGGCCTACGTGATCAGCTGCGGGCTGCGCATCGCCCAGGGCTCGGCCACCGTCGCCATCGTCACCACCGGCGGCATCGTCGGCCCGCTGGTCGCCACCATGGGCTACTCGCAGATCCAGCTGGCCCTGATCGCGATGGCCATCGCCGCCGGCTCGATCATCTGCAGCCACGTCAACGACGGCGGGTTCTGGATCATCTCCAAGTTCTTCAACATGACGGTGAAGCAGACCCTGCAGACCTGGACCGTGCTGGAGACCGTCCTGTCGGTCGTCAGTTTCGCGGTGGCCGGAACGCTGTTCGCCATCATCTGACCCCGGACCCGGCCCACCCCCGGCCGGACTCACCCGCACCCTTGGTGCGCTGATCCAAGTCCCGAAATCGAGCCCGAAATGCCGGTTTCAGTGGGACTTGGATCAGCGCACCACCATTTCCGACCCGCGAGGAACCCCCAATGCCCACCCGCCTCGATCTCCCGCCTTCGGTGCTCGAGCACGGCGTCGTCGCCGTGCTCCGGGCCGCGCATGCCGACCGGTACGCCCCGGTCGTCGACGTGCTCGCCGAGAACGGCGTGCACGCCATCGAACTCACCATGAGCACGCCCGGCACCCCGGACGCCGTCGCCGACCTGCGGGCCCGGATCGCGGGCAGCGGCGCCGCGCTGGGCGTGGGCACCGTCACCGACGTCGAGACTGCCGCCACCGTCATCGATCTCGGCGCCGAGTTCATCGTCACCCCCACCACCGAGACGGACGTCGTCCGGGTGGCGGTCGACCGCGGCGTCCCGGTCTACCCGGGCGCCCTGTCCCCCACCGAGGTGCTGGCCGCCTGGAAGGCCGGCGCCACCGCGGTCAAGCTGTTCCCGGCGTCCACCGTCGGGCCGTCGTACATCGGCCACCTGCACGGGCCGTTCCCGCAGATCCCGATCCTGCCCTCGGGCGGCTTCGGCATCCCCGACATTCCCGGCTGGGTGCGGGCCGGCGCGGTCGCGGTCAGCATGGGCTCGTCGCTGATCGGCGACGCGCTGAGCGGCGGCAGCCTGACCGACCTCGCCCAGCGGTGCCGGGCCGCGGTCGACGCCGTCCGGAAGGCCCGGTCATGAGCTCGTCTTCCCGCGCCGGCGTGGTGACCGTCGGCGAGAGCCTCGGCCTGGTCGTCACCGACGGACCGCTGCACGAGCACCGCACCCGGGTCGGGTTCGGCGGGGCCGAATCCAACGTGGCGATCGCCCTGCGCCGGCTCGGCGTGCCGGTCACCTGGGTCAGCCGGCTCGGCGACGACACCTTCGGCGACCTGATCGAACGGGAACTGCGCGCCGAGGGCGTCACCGTCGTCGCCGATCGCAGCGGCGCCGACCCGACCGGCCTGATGGTCAAGGAACGCCGCCCGCTCGGCCGCACCCGGGTCCGCTACTACCGCTCGACCAGCGCCGCCACCGCGCTCACCGCCGCCGACGTCACCGACCCGCAGCTCGCCGAGGCCGCCGTCGTGCACCTGACGGGGATCACCGCGGCCATCTCGGATAGTGCGCGGGGGGCCGTCGTCGACGTCGCCGGCCGGGCCCGCCGGGCCGGCGCGCTGGTGTCCTTCGACCTGAACTACCGGGGCCGGCTGTGGGACCGGACGCGGGCCGCCGAGACGTACCGGCGGATCCTGCCGCTGACCGACATCGTGTTCGCCGGCGACGACGAGGCCCGCATCCTGTTCCCCGAGATCGACGATCCCGCCGACCTCGCCGCCGCCCTGCTGGGTCTCGGGCCGGCCGAGGCCGTCATCAAGCTGGGCGCCGACGGCGCGCTGGCCAGGTCCGCGGGCGAGACCCACCGGCAGCCGGCGATGCCGATCACCCCGGTCGACACCGTCGGCGCCGGTGACGGTTTCGTCGGCGGGTATCTCAGCGAGGTGTTGGCGGGCGCGCCCATCCCGGCCCGGCTGCGCACCGCCACCCAGGTCGGTGCCCACGCCTGCCTGGGGCCGGGTGACTGGGAATCCATGCCCCGGCGGGCCGACCTGCTGGTGGACGACACCGCCGACCTCGTCGAGCGGTAGGTGGATGACGGGCCCGACGCTATCGTGAGGCGACGTCCGGCTCGACGGGACGGGAGGCGGCATGGCCCGATCGGAATCCGACCCACTCGTCGTGCGCCCGCTCGACGAGCAGACCTGGCCGGCGTTCGCCCGGTTGGTCGAGCAGAACAACGGCGTCTGGGGCGGCTGCTGGTGCATGGGATTTCACGTCAAGCTCGGCCAGGGCCGCACCGCCCGGCAGAACCGCGACGAGAAGCAGCAGCGGGTCCGCACGGATCGCACCCACGCCGCCCTGGTCTTCCGTGACGAGGAATGCGTGGGCTGGTGCCAGTTCGGAACGCCGGATGAACTGCCCGAGGTCAAGAGCCGTCGCCGGTACGAGGCCGGGCTGACCGCGCCGCCCGACTGGCGCGTCACCTGCTTCTTCACCGGCAAGGGGCTGCGCAAGCGGGGCGTCGCCGATGCCGCGCTGGGCGGCGCGCTGGCCGAGATCGCGCGTCGGGGCGGCGGAGTCGTCGAGGGCTACCCCGAGGAGACCGACGACCGGACCGTCTCCGGCTCCTTCCTGCACACCGGCCCGATGGCGGCGTTCGAGCGCCACGGCTTCACCAGAACCCGCCCCATCTCGCCGCACCGGTGGGTCGTCACCCGGATCGTCGCGCCGGAGTAGTCGCTCTCAGCCCGACGCCGGCCCGCGGTGCTCCGTGGGCCGCAGGTCCGTTCCGCGCCGCCCGCCGAGGACGGTCAG
>JBDHZW010000332.1:0-5870 GCA_039812105.1 Nakamurella sp. | reverse complement strand
TCGATGGACCGCCGGCACGGCGCAGGCGCCCCGGGGCGGCCGGGCGGCGTCGTCGCCGAGCAGGTGCGCGGTGAGCTCCTGCGGCCAGAGCGCCACGAACTCGGCGCCGGCCCCGGCCAGCTCGCCGACCGCGTGCATGCCCCAGGCCACCCCGACCGCCCGGATGCCGACGGCTCGGGCGTCCCGGATGTCGCCGGCGGTGTCGGTGACCAGGACGGTGCTCGAGGGGTCGGCGTCCCGGCGGCTGGCGGCCTCGTCGTAGTCGGCGGCGCAGCGGCGGCCGTAGCCGTTGCCGGCGTCCGCCAGGAAGCTGCGCATCGCCGTCTTCTTGTCCGGCGTGACGTCACCGCCGAAGACGTGCGCGAAGCAGAACGCCAGGTCGCTGTCGACCAGCACCCGGCGCAGCACCGCCATCGCGTTGGACGACATCACCGCCAGGGTGCAGTCGGTGGCCAACCGCCGCACCACCTCGGCCATCCCCGGCACCAGTGGCGGGGTGTACTCGGTCCGCAGCAGGTCCAGGAACGCCGCGTTCACCTCGCGGGCCTGCGCGTCGTCCCGGCACAGCCTGCGGATCGAGCGGAAGACGTTGCCGTTGAACAGCTCGAAGTACTTCTCCGGCCGGTCCACGCCGAGCGAGAACCGGGCGTCGATGCGTTTGAAGATCTCCCACGACGCCACCCGGGTCTGCACCAGGGTGCCGTCCAGGTCGAAGATCACCGCCCGCACCGGCGGGTCGGGACTAGCCACGGGCGGCGACACCGCTGTCGTGCTGCCGGTGGTAGGCATCGCCCAATTCGCCGAGGCCGACGAAGTCCATCGCCTCCCCGTACCCGACCATCCCGTCCAGCTCCCAGCGCAGCAGGCAGTTGTGCCCGACGACGCCCGGCTGCGACTGCCACGGGAAGGTGGTCAGCGCGGTCCCGGTGACCTCCCAGGTCCGGTCCGCGGAGTCGGTGACGGACAACGAGATCCGCTCGGGGTAGAACCCGGTCCGGTCGGCCCTGCCGCCTCCGGCCTTGAGCCCGTACACCTTTCCGCTGTCCAGCACGTACCCGTGGGTCATCCGCAACTCGCTCGGCGCATCCGGCCCGCGGTCCGTGGAGAAGTCGAACAACCCGTGCACCACCAGGTCCCGGGAGAAATGCGCGTGCATCCAGCTCAGCCGAGACGTCTGCCGCTCGGCCCGCACCCCCCAGCTGTGGTCCATGGTGGACACGCAGTCGATCGGCGTGCGCACCCCGCGCAGCTCGATCTCACCCTCGTAGTGGCCGGTCTGGTCGAAGTGCCCGGCGTAGGCGTGACCCCAGGTCAGCGACATGTCCCGGCCGGCGGCCATCGGATCCTGCGCGGGGTCGTTGATGTCGTACGGCTCCATCAGCGCGGTGTACCGGAAGTGCAGCTCCAGACCGGCGGCGGAGTCGGAGAAGTCGACGTCCCACACCTTGTTCGGCTCGGTGCAGCGCACCCGCAGCCCGTTGGCCAGCGAGTAGTCCAGCAGGTTCGACGGCTGCGGCACCACCAGGTGCTGCCAGGCGTCCCAATAGTCCGCCGCCCAGGGCATCGTCACCCGGCGGCTGTTCACCGACACCGTCGAACCCAGCACCCCCAGCGGCTCCCGGAACAGCCCGTACACGCCGATGTTCATCGGCGCCCCGGTGTCCTGCCCGGCGTAGAGGCCGAAGTAGTTCGTCTCCGACCACAGCGGATCGTCGCTGGTCGGACGGTGGAACTGGGCGTCCTCGGGGCGGATCACCGATGAACCTCCTGCGGAAACGGGCCGGACCGGCTGCGCCGAGGGCGCCGGGACGGGATGGCCCACACTCTCCCCCACCCGATCACCCGGCCATGCCCGGAAAGGACAACCACACCCCGGGACGTTGTCCGTTCGGGATAACGCCGGGCCGCAGGCACCAACCCTACGGTCGGTCGGGTCGGCGGTTCGGGGCCGGCCGACGACGACCAGCGGAGGTGGCCGAACATGCGGTTGGCCACGGTCCTCGGCCAGGTCGTCGCCACCGTCAAGGACCCCGGACTGGACCGCTTCACCCTGCTGGTGGTCCAGGACGGGCCGGAGGAGCCGTCGACCGAGCCGGCGCCGTACGTCGCGGTGGACCTGGTCGGCGCGGGCGTGGGTGAGCTGGTGCTGGTCGTCGGGGGCAGCGCCGCTCGCACCGCCGCGGGCGTGGACGTGCCCACCGATCGGGCCGTGGTGGGCATCGCCGACACGGTGATCCAGCGCGGCACCGTCACCTACCGCAAGTCGTGAGCACCGCACACCCATTGGAGGACCACATGACGACAGCCACGTCCGGCCCGCGCGGCGCGCTGGGCCTGATCGAGACCAAGGGGCTGGTCGGCGCGATCGAGGCGGCCGATGCCATGGTCAAGGCGGCGAACGTGCAGATCGTCGGGCACCGGGAGATCGGCGGCGGCCTGGTCACCGTGATGGTCCGCGGTGACGTCGGCGCGGTGAAGGCCGCGACCGACGCCGGCGCGGTGGCCGCCGGCAAGGCCGGCGAGGTCGTCTCGGTGCACGTCATCCCGCGGCCGCACGAGGAGACCGAGGGCATCCTGGCGATCCTCACCCGGCCGAAGGGCTGAGGAAGTTTTCTCAGCACCCACCCACCCCTGCCGTCCGCCCGCCCGGCGCCCGTTCGATCAGAGGTACCGGGCGGGCGGCTGACAACCGTGACGGAACCGACCGTGAGGTGCGTCGATGACTGCCCTGCTGGACGGCCTGGACGCCGACCTTGCCGGTCTGGCCGACGTCCGGGCCAAGGCCCGCGCCGCCCGGCGCGCCTTCGAGGCGCTGGAGGGGGCCGACCAGGCCACGCTGGACACCTACGTGCGCGCGATGGCCAAGGCCGGCACCAAGGCCGCCGAGGAGTTGGCCCGGTTGGCCGTCGACGAGACCGGTTACGGAGTCTACGAGCACAAGATCTACAAGAACCGTTACAACACCGGCTTTGTCGCCCGCTGGATGCTGCAACGCCGGGCGGTCGGGGTGCTCTGGGTGGACGACACGGCCCGGGTGACGGCGGTCGGCGCACCGATGGGCGTCATCGCCGGCATCATCCCGGTCACCAATCCGACGTCGACGGCC
Organism: Nakamurella sp.; assembly: GCA_039812105.1. Taxonomy (GTDB): domain Bacteria; phylum Actinomycetota; class Actinomycetes; order Mycobacteriales; family Nakamurellaceae; genus Nakamurella. The sequence continues at coordinate 2,764 of JBDHZW010000332.1, read as the reverse complement.
CTGTTCAAGAGCCTGGCCGCGGTGAAGTCCGGCAACGCGATCGTGCACGCCCCGCACCCGCGGGCCGCCCGGTGCACGCTGCGGGCCGCGCAGATCATGGCCGAGGCCGCCGTCTCGGCCGGTGCGCCGGAGGGCCTGATCGGGTGCCTGGAGAACCCGACGCTGCCGGCCACCGCGGAGCTGATGCGCAGCCGGGAGATCGCGCTGGTGCTGGCCACCGGCGGCCCGGGCATGGTGCGCGCCGCCTACTCCAGCGGCAAGCCGACGATCGCCGTGGGCGCCGGCAACGTGCCGGCCTATGTCGGGGCCAGCGTCGCCGACCCGGCCGAGGCCGCGGAGATGATCATCACCTCGAAGTCGTTCGACAACGGGACCGCCTGCGTGGCCGAGCAATCGGTGGTGGTGCACGACGCGGTGGCGGACCCGTTCCTGACCGCGTTCGCCGCCCGCGGCGCGCAGTGGCTGGACCCGGCCCAGCAGGAGGCGCTGGCCCGCACCCTGTTCGACGAGCGCGGCGCGATGCGGCCGGCGTCGGTGGGCCAGTCGGCGACGAAACTGGCCGAACTGTCAGGCTTCCCGGTGCCGTCCGGGACCCGCGTGCTAGCCGCCGCACTGACCGGGGTCGGCGCCGACGTCCCGCTGTCCAGGGAGATTCTCGGGCCGGTTTTGTCGGTGTACCGGGTCGCCGACGCGGGGGCCGGCCTGGCCCGGTGCCGGCAGGTTCTGGCCCTGGGCGGGGAGGGCCATACCGCCGTGGTGCACGCCGCGGATCCGGACGAGATCGCCCCGTTCGCGACGCTGCCGGCCGGTCGGATCCTGGTCAACACCCCCGCGCTGTTCGGCGGCATGGGCTTCTCGGCCGAGGTGGACCCGTCGTTCCAGCTGGGCACCGGCACCTGGAGCGGATCGATCTGCTCGGACAACGTCACTCCCCTGCACCTGATCAACATCAAGCGGGTCGCCCACGAGGTCCGGCCGTGGCGCTCCGTGTACGACCCGGTGGAGCTGTGAGATGCCGGTCGCGGCCATGACCTCCGTCGACGAGCTGCTGGGTTCGGCGGCGTCGCTGCTGTCCGGCGGCGCGCCGGACGGCGTCGACGGACCGCTGCGGGTCGGCGTCGACCTGGGCACGGCCAGCTGCGTGCTGGTGGTGCTGTCCGGCGGGGCCCCGGTGTGGGTCGGGGCCGAGCCGTCCGGCGCGCTCAAGGACGGGGTGGTGGTCGACTTCGCTCGGGCCGCCACGACCGTGGGTCGGCTCCGGCAGGCCGCCGAGGCCGCGCTCGGTGTCGAGCTGGCCGACGCCGCCACCGCCTACCCGCCGTGCATCCCGGTCGGGGACGCCCGGGCCTGCCGGTTCGTCTGCGAGGCGGCGGGTTTCGACCGGGTGACGCTGGTCGACGAGGTCACCGCGGCGCAGCGGACACTCGGCGTCCGGGACGGTGTGGTGGTCGACGTCGGCGGCGGTTCCACCGGGGTCGGGGTCTTCCGGAACGGTGCGCTGGTCGCCCTGGACGACCGGCCGGGCGGCGGTCACCACCTCGACCTGATCCTGGCCGGCGCGCTGGGCATCCCCCTGGAGGACGCCGAGCCCTACAAGCGCACCCATCCCGACGAGTCCCTCCCGATCCTCGTCCCCGGCCTGCACCGGATCGCGGAGAACGTCCGGGCGCTCACCCGCGACGCCGCCGACCTGCCGCTGCACCTGGCCGGAGGCGCGCTGATGATCCCCGGCGCCGGCGACGTGCTGGCCCACTACCTGGAGCGTCCCGTGGTCACCTACCCGCACGCCCTGCTCATCACCCCCGTCGGAATCGCGAGGTCGGCATGACGACGTTGCGGACCTACGCGTTCATCGACCGGATGCAGCCGCAGTGCGCGGCCCACATCGCGGCCACCAGCCCGGGTGACGTGCCGCTGGCCGGGATGTCCGAGCTGTACATCGAGATGGCGCCCGGCAACGAGGTTTTCCGGGCCGCCGACGTCGCGCTGAAGGCGGCCGGTGTCCGCCCGGCGTTGCAGATCATCGAGCGGGAGTTCGGGCTGCTGGAGATCCACTCCGAGCAGCAGGCCGAGGTGCTCGCCTCCGGGCAGGCGGTGCTGGACGAACTCGGCCTGACCGAGACCGACCGGCTCAAGCCGGTCATCGCGTCCACCCAGTTCATCACCAACGTGCACCCGTACCAGGCGCAGCTGCTGAACAAGTGGCGAAAGGGCTCGATGATGATGCCCGGGCAGAGCCTGTTCGTGATGGAGGTCGCCCCCGCCGCGTACATTGCGATCGCCGCGAACGAGGCGGAGAAGGCCGCCAACATCACCGTCATCGAGCTGCGCGCGGTCGGCCGGTTCGGCCGGATGTTCCTGTCCGGCACCGAAAGTGAGGTTCAGACCGCCCGCGACGCAGCCGTCGGCGCACTTGAGGCCGTCGCCGGACAGGAGCACGCCCGATGACGGCGGCACTGTGCCGGCCCGGAAGAAAAGTGCGGCCTGCTGCACTTTTCTTCCGCGCTGAGATGTTCCGAATTGCAGGGGCCGTCTGATGACGGTCATCGGCGCCGACGCCGTCGAACGCGCGGCGAGAGCCGGTCGACCGCTGCGGGTGACGCCGAAAGACCTGGTCACCCCGTTGGCCCGGGAACGGGCGCGCGACCTGGGCGTCGAGATCGTCACCGGCGCCGCCAGTTCCGCCCCACCACCGGCGCCCCCCGTGGCGCCGACCCGGCCCACGTTGCGCCCGGCCCGGGCCGCCCCTCGGGCGAGCGTGCTC
>JBDHZW010000331.1:0-5892 GCA_039812105.1 Nakamurella sp. | reverse complement strand
CACCCAGTGCAGCCGGGCCCGGGTCATCACCGGGGACAGCAGGTCGCCCCGGCCGGTGCCCAGCGCGGTCCCGCCGGCCAGCGCGAACGGCACGTCGGCGCCCAGTTCCCGGGCCAGTTCGGCCAGGGCCCGCCGGTCCAGGTCGGTCTCCCAGAGCGCGGCGCAGCCGACAAGAGCGGCGGCCGCGTCGGCGCTGCCGCCGGCCATCCCGCCGGCGACCGGGATCTGCTTGGCGATGTCGATGGCCACCGGACCGCCCGCCTTGGCCCGGGCGGCCAGCAGCCGGGCGGCGGCCCCGGCCAGGTTCTTGACACCGCTCGGCACCCCGTCGGGCGGCGTGGTGCGGACCGCCGTCCGGCGGGCCGGGCGGACGGTCACCTCGTCGGCCAGGTCGACCGCATGGAAGACCGTGACGAGATCGTGGTAGCCGTCCTCACGCAGGTCGCCGACGGCCAGGTACAGGTTGATCTTGGCCGGGGCCCGCACCCGTACGGACGGCCCGGGCGAATCCGTGATCGACACGGTCATTCGTGGGCGGCCGCGTCGATCAACTCGCGGGCCGCGGCGATCCGGGCGAACTGCTCGACGTCGAGCACCTCGCCCCGGTCGGACGGGTCGACACCGGCCCGGGTCAGGATCTGTTCGGCGAACGCGGCGCTGCCGGCCCAGTCGGCCAGGGCCGCGCGCAGCGTCTTGCGGCGCTGCGCGAACGCCGCGTCGACCACCGCGAACACCGCGGACCGGTCGCCGGACCGCGGCAGCCGGGACCGGTCGAACCTGACCAGCGCCGAATCCACCCCCGGGACCGGCCAGAACACCGTCCGGCTGATCGATCCGGCCCGGCTCGCCCGGCCGAACCAGGCGAGCTTGGCGCTCGGCGCCCCGTACGTCTTGGACCCGGGGCCTGCCGCCAGCCGGTCGGCCACCTCGGCCTGCACCATCACCAGCGCCCGGCGCAGCGTCGGCACCTCGGCCAGCAGGTGCAGGATCACCGGAACCGCGACGTTGTAGGGGAGGTTGGCCACCAGGGCGGTCGGGTTGGCCGGGGCGACCCGGTCGGGGTCGGTGAGGGCGAGCCGATCCGCGGTGATCGTCATCGCGTCGGCGGTGATCACATTCAGTGCCTGATAGCGGCCGGGGGCGTGGGCCCGGACGGTGGTGGGCAGCAGGGCGGCCAGCCGGGGGTCGATCTCCACCGCGGTGACGGCGGCGACGGCGTCCAGCAGCCCCAGGGTCAGCGAACCCAGACCCGGGCCGACCTCCAGCACGTGATCGGTGGACCGCAGGTCGGCCGCGGCCACGATCCGGCGGACCGTGTTGCCGTCGTGCACGAAGTTCTGCCCGAGGGACTTGGTCGGATGCAGGTCCAGCACCTCGGCGAGCCGCCGGACCTCCACCGGGCCGAGCAGGGTCACCGGCTGATCACTCACGACGCCCATCCTCACACGTCGGAGGACCCGCCCGGGGCCAGGCACGGGTCGGACACGGGCCCGACATCATCGGGCAACACGAAGGGCCCGACCGTCACACGGTCGGGCCCTTCGGTCGGTGCGGTGGATCAGCCGGCGGGCGGGCCGCTGGCCGCGTAGGCGCACAGCCACGGCTCCAGGCCGCGGGACTGGTACAGCAGCTTGGCCCGCATCAACTGCTCCTCCGGCGAGGCGTCCAGCGGATTGCCGCTGCCGCCCACGGAGGCCCAGGTGGGCAGGTCGAACTGGAACAGCCCGTAGGTCGACAGGTAGCCGGCCGGGTTGTTGACGGCCTTCGGGTTGTTGGTGGACTCGCAGTAGGCCAGGCCGTCCCAGTTCACGCCGAACTCGGTGTCGTGGAAGAACACCCGGCTGCCCTGCACGTCCAGCGTGGACTTGGTGCCGACGTGCACCTGGTTCGGCACCGCCTCCAGCAGCGTGGTGCGGGAGATCTCCTGGCGACCGGTCTCGGTGCCGTTGGTGGTGGTCACCTGGGTGACGACCTCCTGCTTGCCGGGGGTGCCGGCGGCGACGACCTGGGTGGTGCCCTTGTCCAGGTTCGGGTCGTCGGTGGTCTGGTCGGTCGGCGCGACGTCGACGGTGTCGGTGGTGGTGGTGACGGCGACCCGGGTGACGGTGATGGCGGTGCCGTCGGCGACCGGGGTGGTGCCGGCCGGATCGACGGTGTCGGTGGCGGCCAGGGTGATGCCCTGCGCGGCGAGCACGTCCGCGACGGTCGTGCCGCCGGACTGCACGGTGGTCGCGGGAGCACCGCCGACCGCCAGCGTGACGGTGTGCAGGGTGTCGGCCGTGAGGTCCATGCCGTCCAGCGGGATCTCCCGGGACCGGTCGGCGGACAGCTGGTAGGCCGACGGATCCTGGCCGATCTGCAACAGCGCCTCCTCCACGGTGTCCGCGGTGGTCCACAGCTGCTGGGTCACGCCGTTGACGGTGAGCGTCAGCTGGCGGCCGCGCTCCAGGGCGATCCGGGATCCGTCGGAGATGGCGGTGTCCGCGGCCGGGGCGAGCACGTCGTGCGCGCCGGCGGTCAGGCCGGCCGAGGACAGCGCCCCGCCGACCGAACCGGCCAGGGTGGTGACCTGGCGGTCCTGCCCGTCCACGGTGATGATCACGTGCTTGGACATGGCGGCGGCGGTGGCACCGCCGACGGCCACGATGCCCAGGGCGGCGGCCACGCCCACCAGCAGCAGCTTTCGCCGTCGTCCGGCGCGTCCGGCGGCCTTGTTCTTGTCGTCGACGCCCGGGGCGTCAACGTTGTCGGTATCTATCGTCACGTGTCTTCCGATGTGTGTATCCAGCGTCCCGGGCAGGGCATGGGGCAACCGCAGCGATGTGGTCCCCAAACCCTCAACACATCGACAAAGGCGAACTCTCGATGGCACCCGGCGGCCACCTGTGTTGCTGGTGAGCTGCGCGGTGCCGCCTGGTCCTGCGACGACCCCGGGGGGTTCGACGTTCCCATCCCGGCTTCTATCACGAAACTGTAACGGCGCGCTCCGTGGTACGCAAGAGCCATGCGTGGTCTACCAAGCATGGCATATCTCACATTATCTCGAATTGCACGAAAAATGCCCCCGCCGGTCGGCGGGGGCATTTTCCTTATTCTTTACATTTCGCCTTCGCGGCGTCGGTCAGCCGGCGTAACCGCAGGCCCAGGGCGAGGTGCCGCGGCTGGCCGCGACGTTCTCGGCGACCGCGATCTGCTGCTCCTTGGTGGCCAGGTCCGCCCGCGGCGCGTAGGCGGTGCCGCCGCCGCTGGCCCAGGTCGAGTTGTCGAACTGCAGGCCGCCGTAGTAGCCGTTGCCGGTGTTGATCGACCAGTTGCCGGTCGACTCGCACTGCGCGATGCCGTCCCAGTTGATGCCGCTCGAGCCCGAGGAGGCGGGGGCGCTGGAGCTGCTGGACGAGCTGGACGAGCCCGAGCTGCTCGAGCCCGAGCTGCTGGAACCGGACGACGACGAGCTACCACCCGACGACGAGGACGACGAGGTGTACGTCTGCTTGGTGCCGACCGAGATGATGGTCGCCTGGGCCGGGGTCACGGTGGTCCGGGACACCTCGGTGCGGCCGCTCTCGGCGCCGTTGGTGGTGGTCACCTCGTAGGTCACCGAGTCCTTGCCGGCCGAACCCTGCTGGGTGACCGAGGTGGTGCCGGCGGCCAGCGAGCTGTCGTCGACCTCCTGGTCGGCGGGCTGGGCGACGTCCTCGTCCTGGGTGACGGTGGTCTTGGCCACCCGGGTCACCGCGATGACCAGACCGCTGCTCAGCGGGGTGGTCGCGTCGGGGCTGACGGTGTCCAGCGGGCCGAGCGTGATGCCCTGCTCGGTGAGCAGGTCGCCCACGGTCTTGGCGGCCGAGGAGAACGGGGTCGCCGCCGCGCCGCCGTCGGAAATGGTGGCGCTGTAGAGGGTGTCGGCGGTGACCGCGAGGCCGTCCAGCGGGATCTCGCGGGACCGGTCGGCGGACAGCTTGTACGCCGAAGGATCCTGGCCGAGCTGGGCCAGCGCCTCCTCGACGGTGGTGGCGGTGGTCCACACCTCGCGGGTCTGGCCGTCGATGGTCAGGGTGAGCAGGCGGCCGTGCGCGACGACGATCTGCGAACCGTCGGAGATGGCGGTGTCCAGCGCGGGGGCGACGGTGTCGTGCTCGCCCACGGTCACGCCGGCGGCGTCCAGGGCGCCCTCGACCGAGCCGGAGAAGGTGCCGACCTCCTGGGCCGCGCCGTCGACGGTGACCGTGACGTCCTTGTGGGCGGCCAGCGCGACGCCGCCGCCGGCCACGAGGGCGACGACGAGTGCGGCGGCGCCGACCAGCACCGGCTTGCGCAGGCTGCGGCCGGTCTTGGTGGCGGTGGTATCGGTCTCGGAACCGTCGGCAATCGGCTCGATGATGTCGGTCGAGTTGTCGGTGGCAGTCAAGTGATCAGTCCGTTTGTTCGTGGTTTCCGGGCAGGGCCGAGCCGGGGCCGAATGATCACGAAAACACTCGCGTGATAGCATTCCCGGACATTCGGCCCCGGGCGGATCACGATCTCGCGATCCAGGCCCGCTGACGGTCCGACATTCGTCCGTTGACGATCCCGGCTGGGTAGTTCCCATCCCAGCTGCTATCACGAAACGATAAACGAACGACAACGATAGCGATACCCCTGTGGCCGAACTGTGGCGTAGCTGACAGTCATCTTCGAATACAAACGTGACCCCGGTCACACGAATCCGTCAAATTTTGCCAGCGTTTTACTTGTCCGTCGAACGATGAAAGTGAATCGATCAAGGCGACGGGTTCGCCGGATAGCGTCAGAGCAGTCCAGATGCTGTCATTAGAACAATTGTTCGGCCCGCCGGCGCGAATGCGTGAATTTACCTGGCCGCTGACCAGCGATTTTCCACTTGATGGAATCGGTCTCGGTTTCCCGGCGATCAACCGGCAGCATAGCCGCACACCCACGGCGAGAGTCCCCGGGCGGCGTAGACGCGCTCCGCGATCGCGATCTGCTGGTCCTTACTGGCCAGGTCGGCCCGCGGCGCGTACTCCCCGCCGCCGTTGCTCAACCAGGTGCCGATGTCGAACTGCAGCCCGCCGTAGTAGCCGTTGCCGGTGTTGATGGACCAGTTGTTGCCCGACTCGCACGCGGCGATGGCGTCCCAGTTGACGCTCCACCCGCCGGACGGCGCGGGGGCGGCCGCCGCCTGAGTCGAGGCCGGCGCATCGGTCGACGAACTCGACGACCCGTTCGAGGCCCCGCTCGACGCCCCGCTCGAGGTCGCGGACGCGGCCGCTGCGGCCGGTGCCGGGTCGGGCGCCGCCGCCTTGGTGCCGACCGTGATGATCTTTGCCCGCGGTTCGGTGACGACGGTGCGCGCCGTCTCCTCGCGAAGCCCGTCCACGCCGTTGGTCACCGTCGTGCGGTAGGTGACGTCGGCCACCCCGGCCCGGCCGAGCTGAGTGACCGTGGTGACGCCCTCGGCCAGGGTGTCGTCCTCGACGCGCTGGTCGGCCGGCTGGGCGATGCTCTCGGTGACCGTCTCGGTGCGGTAGGCGATCCGGGTCACGGTGACCTGCAGCCCGTCGCTCACCGGGGTGTCGGTGGCCGGGCTGACCGTGTCGTCGGCGCCGAGGGTGACTCCCGCGGCGGCGAGGACGTCGCCCACGGTGGCCCGGTCGGTGGCCGTCGTGCTGGCGGGGTCGGCCCCGACGGTGAGGGTGACGGAGGGCAACGTGGTCACGGTGATGGTGCCGCCGTCCGGCACCGGATCGGTGGCCGACGGCGACACCCGCTGGTTCGGCCCGACCGTGATCCCGGCCCCGGCGAGCAGCTCGCCGACGGTGCCGGCGACCCCGGTGACCTGCTGGGATGCGCCGTCGACGGTGACCGTTGCGGTGCGCAGGGTGTCGGCCGTGA
>JBDHZW010000330.1:0-5942 GCA_039812105.1 Nakamurella sp. | reverse complement strand
AACTGGAGGTCGCCCGCCGGCTGCGCACCGACCCGGCCTTCCGGGTCTCCTGGCAGCCCCAGCTCGACGAGCTGGCCGCGGCCGTCCGGGAGCGGCTGCGGCACCAGCGGGCGCTCGGCGCGCTGCGTCAGGACGCCGAGATCGACCAGGTGGCCGGCTATCTCGAGTTGGTGTTGGAGGGCCTGACGGCCCACCTGGCCACCGGGTTGCCGGCCGACCGGTTGGAGAACGTGCTCGACCTGGTAGAGAATTCCGTCCGCCAGGGTTGACTCGCAGCAGACCAGGGCAATCCCGGCTGATTCGTTGGTGAAAACGGGGTCCTGGCGTTCCGGTCCGACCGGATCGTGCCGGTCCGAATTCGTCCCCGCGCATCCTGATCCGGTCCCGCTACGCCCGATCCGATACGGTCGAGCCGTGTCGAGGAGCCGTCGCGTCTTCCTGAGCCACACATCGGAGTTCGCCAAGTACCCTGACCGGCGGTCATACGTTGACGCAGCGAAGGACGCATGCATCCGCGGCGACTTCATCCCCGTCGACATGGCGCTGTGGGCCGCTTCCGCCGAGGCCCCGGCGGAGGTCTGTCGAGCCCGCTTGGTGGATGTCGACCTCTACGTGGGCATCGTCGGCTTCAGTTACGGAAGTCCCGTTCGCGACGAGCCGGGGCACTCCTACACCGAACTCGAGTACGAGGAGGCCCGAGCCCGCGGGATTCCGCCGCTTGTCTTCATGCTCGCCGATGACGGCGACATGCCGCCGGGGCTGGCCCGCGGCAACCCGAAGCACACCGATCGTCAGGAGGCGTTCCGGCAGCGGCTGTGGGACGACGGCGTGACGATCACCGAATTCCGCAATCCCGACGGGTTGGAAAACCTCATCGACCGGGCGCTGCGGGAACTGCCAACACCGACGATTTCCCGTCCCGTGGTCCGGACGAGTGGCACGCCGTTCATGGCCCGCCGGACCCCGGCGCACACTGTGGAGCGCCCGGCGCTGGGGGAGATCTGCTCGCGGGTGCAGGCACTTGTCACCACGCTCGACGATCGGACCACGGATTCCGGTCCCGGGATCGCGGCACTGGCGGGTCCACCCGGCTTCGGGAAGACCGTTCTGGCCGATTCGGCCGCTCAACGGCTCCGTTCTCTCTTTCCCGATGGCGTTCTTCGAATCGAATTGGGTGCCGAGCCGACCGAGCAGGAACTGGTCGGGTGGCTGCGCGATCTCGCCCTTGCGTTCGAAACCGATTGTCCGAACTTTGCGACGTCGGCGTTCGCGGGTCGGCACCTGGCGGACGTGCTGTCCGAGCACCGGGTCCTGTTGGTCGTCGACGACCTTTGGCGACGCGCCGATCTCACGCCGTTCCTGCAGATCGGACCCTCGACGGTGCTGTTGATCACCACCCGGAATCCACACGTGCTGCCGGAAGGGGTCGAACCGGTCGTCGTCAAAGCGTTCGAGGCCGGAAACACCCGACGAGTCCTGAGTCACGGATTCGACGTGCCTGGGCTGGACTGGTCGGAACTCGTTGCGCAAACGGGAGGTTGGCCCCTGCTGGCCGGGCTGGTCAACGGCGTGCTGCACACCGAGACACGAGCCGGAGCAGACCTTGTATCGGCGGCCCGCGAACTGGCGAGCACCCTGGCATCCGGCGGTCCGGCGGCGCTGGACGCGGGCAACGCGGGTCAGCGACACCGCGCGATCACCGCGACCATCGAACTCAGCCTGAGCCTGCTGCAGCAAGCCCATGGCGACACCGCAACCACTCGGTTCATCCAGCTCGCCATCTTCCCGGAGGGTGTCGACATCCCCCTGGAGCTGCTCGCCGCGTGGTGGAGGCAACCCCTGACCGACGTGCGAGCGATGGTCCGCACCCTGCTGGGCATGTCCTTGATCGAGAGCTACCACGCCGGAGCCGCAACAATCCGCGTTCATGACGTGTTGCGCGAGTACTCGCAAGGCTGCCTGCGGGCGACCGACGACTGGTCCGCAACCCATGCCGCGTTCCTGGCCATTCAACGGCCGGACGGCGGCTGGATCCAGCTGTCCGATGAAGCGACCTACCTGTGGCGGTGGGTGCCGCGGCACCTGCTGATGGCCGGCGACCGCCTCGAACTGGCCAGAACCGTCGGCGACCCAGAGTTTCTCGCTCGGGTCACGCACATCGTGGGACTGCCGGCCGTCCAGGACCAGCTGGCCCTGCTCGACGACCCGCTGGCCACCGACCGGCGCGCCTGGTTCCAGCGCTGGAGCCATCTCTTGCGACGCCTGGCCACTCCCGCCGATCTCGCATCGACCTTGCTCGCCCGCCCGGACGCGGCCAGGTTTCTGCGCCAACGGTCATCGGGTCCGACTCGGCCGTCGATTCGGTACTCTCCCGGATGGGGTTGCCCGGAGTCGGGGGATCGATCCCTGGAAAGGGTTCTCGGTACGCATCGACATCGCGTCCAGACGTGCACCTGGTCGGCCGATGGGCAACGGCTGGCCACCACCGGCGGCGATGGCGTGTTGCGGGTGTGGGAGATCGACGGCCGCTCCGTCCCCACCGTGCCGGATGGTCGCACCTGGATCGTGACCGCGGCGTGGGCGCCGACCGGATCCCAGGTCGCCTTCGGCGATGATGACGGCACCGTGTCCAGCTGGGCGCCGGCCGGCGGGGACCAGCCCATCAGGCTCGGCCGGCACACCCGGGGCGTGCGGGTCCTCGCCTGGTCACCGGACGGTTGCCAGCTGGCCAGCGGCGGCGACGATGGGGTGCGGGTGTGGAACCGCAGCCCCAGCGACGAAGTCGCCGCGATGACGAGCCAACCCGGTTGGGTGCGCGCGCTGGCCTGGTCGCCCCCGACCGGGGAGCAACTGGCCTGTGGCTTCGACGACGGAGCCGTCGTCGTGTGGACGCCTGGACAACCGGCCCGGTCACCGCGTGTACTGGGCCGGCATCCGGGCGGCGCCTTCGCGCTGTGCTGGTCGGACGACGGCATGCGCCTGACCACCGGTGGCCGCGACGGGGTCGTCCGAATGTGGTTGGTGGACCGGCACAGCGATGCGATCCGCCGGGCAGAGATCGGCAGCTCGATCCGTGCGGTGGCCTGGTCCGCCGACGATCGGCGGCTGGCCTGCGGTGCCGACGACGGCATTCTTCGTCTCTGGGCGGGCGAGGGTCGGGCCACGTTCACCGGTCTCGGGCGACATCGGGGCGGTGTGTCGTCCGTGGCGTGGCAGCCGCACGGGGAACTGCTGGCCAGCGGTGGTTACGACGGCGATGTTCGGCTGTGGCGGGTGGACTCGACGGTCGACAAGTCCTCAACGGGAAGCGGCTGGGATCCTGTTCTGTCCGTGGCATGGTCCCCCGACGGGCGGCTGCTGGCGGGTGGAACCCGGCTCGGCGAGGTCTCGCTCCGGCCGGCCGGGGGTGGTCCGGCGCAGATCATCGGCACCGGTCCTGATGAGGTCCATGCGCTGGCCTGGTCGGCCAACGGGCAGTTGCTGGCCATCGGCGACGACGGCGAGCTGATCCGCGTCCACTCGACGGTCGGCGGCCCGACCACGACGTTGTCGGCCCCGGGTGGAAGCACTCGCGCCCTCTCCTGGTCGCCGGGGTCAACTTCGTCGCTGGCCTGCGTCGGCGGGGACGGGACGATCCAGATCTGGCGTCTGGACGGCGGTCCCGCAATCCCCGTGGGTCGAGGGGGTGAGTCAAGCCGGGCGATCGCCTGGTCGCCGGACGGTCGGTCGCTGGCGATCGGCGACGACGGTGGCCGGCTGACGCTCTGGGAGGTCGGTGTCGACGCCCGACCGCGTCGACTGGGCCGGCATCCCGCGGGTGTGCTCGCGGTGCGTTGGGATCCGCGGGGCGGCCGGCTCGTGACCGGTCACACCGACGGCGCGATTCGATGGTGGTCCGCCGATCCCGGGTCGCAGCCGCCGGACGTGGGCGGGCAGATGGACGGCGTCCAGGACCTGGCCTGGACTGCGGACGGATCCCGACTGGTGGGCATCGGCATCGATGGCGTGCTGCAGGTGTGGGCGGCCACAGGCGATGTCGCTCGAGCCGATCCGGAGTGCGCGATCGCCGTCGACGGGTCGCTCTTCGAGGTGACGGCGCACCCCGACGAACCCAGGGTGGCCGTCGGGGGCTCCCACGGCGTCTACGTCCTGGACCTGATCGGACATGACCGAACCGACGCGATGAGCACTGGCCCCATCCGACGATCCGTGCCGAGGCGGACCGTTCCTGAGCCGACAACCTCGGTTCCCGAGACCGATCCGTTCTTCGACCGAGCCGCGGAGTCGGCCATCATCGACGAGGCCGTTGACCTCTTGGACGACGCAGCGTCCCGGTTGGTCGTGTTCGAGGTGTTCGGGATCGGTGGTATCGGCAAGACTCGCTTCCTGCGGCAGACGATGGATCGGCTGGCCACGCGCTCGCGCCGTCCCACCATGGTCTGGGTCACCCTGGACGACGAGGCCTCGACGACATCGGTCGGGCCGCTCACCACGATTCGCGGGCAACTTTCCTTCGACTGCCCACTTTTCGATACCGGGATGCTGAGATACTGGGCCGGGATGGAACGGGGCGGCTCGCCCGACCTGCCCGCCGGTTCGAGTAGCGCCCTGGCCCTTGCGCACCCGATGCTGACCGATGCCGATCCGGTCCCGCTCCCGGCCGACTTCGGTCGGCAGGTGTTCGGCTCCCTGAAGCCGAGGACCGCGAAGCTGCTCGGTTACCGTCCGGGCGAGTTCGGGCTGATCGATGACCAACGAGCGGAGCCGGACCGGCTCTACCAGCGCCTGCCCGAGCTGCTCGGCACCGACATCGCCCGGCGACTGCGCAATCCCGCCGCCCGTCGGGTGGTCGTCTGCTATGACGGATACGACCGCCAGTCGGCGACAACGATCGCCGAGCATGCGCCGTGGTTGCAAAGTCTCCTGCTGACCGTCGACGCCGGCGTGCACCTGATCGCCAGCCGGGAGCGACTGGGATGGGTCGACAGCCCGCTTCGGGACCGGCTTCGATCCATCATGCTCGGCGGGCTCCCGGAAGCGGAATGCCGCAGAATGATCCGCCGTGATCTCGGTGACCTGGACCGTGATGTCGAAGACCACCTCATCCGGGCTTCCGGAAAAGTTGCGTTCAACGTCCGCGCGCTGATCCATGTCTGTCGGGAAGAAATGCACCGGCGCGGTCACGTCCGAATGGACCGGCTGCCCGCCGGCCCGCCGGCTGTCGTCGACCACTTCCTGGACCATTTGCCGGGGCCGAACCGCACGCTCGCCCAGATGCTGGCCGCCGTCCAGTACTTCGACGAGTCGTTGTTCGATGACATCGCCCGCGATGTCGGGCCGACGAGCGACACCGTGACGATGACGGATTTCGTCGACTGGTTCTTCGTGGCCGAGGTCGGGGGCGGTGTCTTCAAGACCCACGATCTCCTGACGACGGCGGTTCGACGGTCGGGCCGAATCGACCGCCGCACGTTCGAAACCTTGCGCCGGGCGGCCCGGCACCTGACCGTCCGCACCCGCGAAATGTCCCGGGTGGACGCCGAACTGGCACCGCGACTGTTCCACGCCCTGGTCGAGGGCTGGCAGGCCATGGACAACGTGCCGCCGGCCGACACCGAGCAGCTGATCGACATCGGCTATCAGCTGTACGACTCGGGCCATTGGCATGGGCTCCGGCAATTGCCCGGGCAATCGGATGCGTCCGAGCAACCCGCCAACGTGGTCGCCGGCTATTTCGCGGCGCTGTCGACCCGTCGCGTCGACGGCCCGGTTCGCGGGCTGGAACTCCTCGGCCCGCTGCGGCCCCGGCGGCACGTCCTGGGACGCCATCGGTCGTCATTCGATATCGAGTGGGCCTACCTGCGAGAGCTCCGCGGGGACTACGATTTCGCCCGGCGGGAGTTCCGCCGGCTGAGCGACCGGGCGGTGCCGTTCGACCCGAC
>JBDHZW010000329.1:0-5946 GCA_039812105.1 Nakamurella sp. | reverse complement strand
GCCCTGGAACGGATATAGGTACCCACCACGATGCGAGCACATCCGGCCGGTCCCCGGCACGGCGAGATCCCCGCTGCACATGAGGGTTCCGGTCCGCCGGCCAACCTGAACGACCTCGACCAGAAGGTCTGGCCGCGGGGCGCCGCCCGCAGCGCCGCCGGGGTACTGACCCTGGCCGGTTGCGACGTCCGCGATCTCGCCGACCGCCACGGCACCCCGATGATGGTGCTGGACGAGGCCGACTTCCGGTCCCGTTGCCATGATTTCGCCGATGCGTTCGGCCACGCCGGTCAGGTGCACTATGCGGCCAAGGCGTTCCTGTGCTCGCACATCCTGCAATGGCTGCAGCAGGAAGGCATGTCGCTGGACGTGTGCTCCGGCGGCGAGCTACGGCTGGCCCTGCGCGCCGGGTTCCCGGCCGAGCGGATCACCCTGCACGGCTCCAACAAGAGCGTCGCCGAACTGGAGGCGGCCGTCCGGGCCCGCATCGGGGCCGTCGTCATCGACTCGCACTACGAGATCGCCCGGCTCGCCGAACAGGCCGAGGAACAGGAACGTGGCAGCGACGATCCGATCCCGGTGATGGTGCGGGTGACGGTGGGGGTGGAGGCGCACACCCACGAGTTCATCGCCACCGCGCACGAGGATCAGAAGTTCGGCTTCTCGCTGTCCGCCGGGCAGGCGCTGGAGGCCGTTCGCCGGGTGGTCGCCGCGCCCGGACTGCGACTGGTCGGTCTGCATTCGCACATCGGCTCGCAGATCTTCGACGCCGCCGGCTTCGAGGTGTCCGCGCATCGACTGGTGGGCCTGCTGGGCGAGTGCCTGCGGGAATGGCCGCAACTGGCCGACTCGCTGACCACCCTGGATCTCGGCGGCGGCCTGGGTATCGCCTATGTCAGCAGCGACGACCCGCCCCCGGTGGACGCGATGGCCAAGTCGCTGACCGAGATCGTGACCCGCGAGTGCCAACTGGCCGGGTTGACCGTTCCCGCCATCGCCGTGGAACCGGGGCGGGCGATCGTCGGGCCGGGTGCGGTCACCGTGTACGAGGTCGGCACCATCAAGGACGTCGCCCTGGATGGCGGCGCGGTCCGTCGGTACGTGTCGATCGATGGCGGGATGAGTGACAACATCCGGACCGCCCTGTACGACGCCGACTACACCATCACCCTGGCCTCCCGGTCCTCGGCCGCCCCCGGCGTCCGGTCTCGCGTGGTGGGCAAGCACTGCGAGTCCGGTGACATCGTGGTGCGCGACTGCTATCTTCCGGCGGACCTGGCCGCCGGGGACCTGCTGGCGGTGGCGGCCACCGGCGCCTACTGCTACGCGATGGCATCCAGCTACAACCGGATACCGCGCCCCCCGGTGGTGGCGGTGACCAGCGGAAACTCCCGGGTGCTGCTGCGCCGCGAGACAGATGACGACCTCATGCGCTTGGAGATGTGAGTTGAATACGCAAGCGTCGGACCCCGCGAACGGGCCGGCCCCGAACAAGGCGCCCTCGATCGTTCCCGGGGTGGTCTTGCTCACCCTGGGTGCGGTGCTGATCGTGGTGCTGCTGGTGGCGCCGGACATGCCGGGCTGGGCCCGGATCACCCTGGTGATCGTCGCGATCCTGCTGGTCGTGGTGCTGCTGGCGTGGTCCGTGCGGTTGTTCCGGGCGGCGAGTGGGAAGGCAGGACGTCGATGACCGCAGCACGCGAACCGTGGGCGCCGGGCCGGCCGGTCCGAGTGGGGGTACTCGGCGCCGGCGTGGTCGGCAGCCAGGTGGTCCGGCTGTTGGGGGAGCAGGCCGAAGATCTCGCGGCCCGCATCGGGGCGCCGCTGGAGCTGGCCGCGGTCGCGGTCCGCCGGCCGCGCCGGCACGCCGACATCTCGGCCGACCTGCTGATCACCGACGCCGCCGCGGTCGTCGGCCGGGACGACATCGACGTGATCGTCGAGGTGATCGGCGGCATCGAACCCACCCGCGAACTGCTGCTCACCGCCCTGCGCCGGGGCGCCGGGGTGGTCACCGCCAACAAGGCGCTGCTCGCCGAGGACGGCCCGGCCCTGTACGAGGCGGCGGCCGCGGGCGGCGCCGACCTGTACTTCGAGGCCGCCGTCGCCGGCGCCATCCCGTTGATCCGCCCGCTGCGCGAATCCCTTGCGGGGGACCGGATCCAGCGGATCATGGGCATCGTCAACGGCACCACCAACTATATCCTCTCGGCGATGACGGCGACGGGCGACAGCTACGAGTACGCCCTCAAGGAGGCCACCCGGCTCGGTTACGCGGAGGCAGACCCGACCGCCGACGTCGACGGGTTCGACGCCGCCGCGAAGGCGGCCATCCTGGCCTCCATCGGCTTCCACACCCGGGTCGGCGCGGCCGACGTGCACCGCGAGGGCATCGCCCAGGTGACCGCCGCGGACATCTCGGCCGCAGCCGAGATCGGTTGTGTGATCAAGCTTCTGGCGATCTGTGAACGGGTCGACAGCCCGGCGGGCGAACGGGTCTCGGCCCGGGTGCACCCTGTCATGCTGCCGGCCGGTCACCCGCTGGCGGGAGTGGACGGTGCCTACAACGCCGTCTACGTCGAGTCCGAGTCCGCCGGACGATTGATGTTCTACGGTCCCGGAGCCGGCGGCGCGCCGACCGCCTCGGCGGTGCTCGGCGACCTGGTGGCGGTGGCCCGCAACCTGGTCGCCGGGGGCCGTGGGCCCCGCGAGTCGGCCTACGCCGCGCTGCCGGTGCAGCCGATGGGGCAGGTGCCGGCCCGCTACCACATCAGCATGGACGTCGGGGACCGGGCAGGGGTGCTGTCCGCCGTGGCCGGGGCCTTCGCCGACGCCGGGATCTCCATCGCCACCGTCCGCCAGCGTGGGCACGGCACCGAGGCCACCCTGGTGGTGGTGACGCACTCGGCGCCGGACGCCGACCTGGCCGCGACCGTCGCCAAGCTGTCGCAACTGGAGGCCGTGCACCAGGTGACCTCGGTGATGCGCGTGATGGGGGACGAACAGTGAGCGGAGCCCACCGAGCCGACCTGCAGGAGGAGCGCGTGAGCCCGCTCGGACAGCCCTGGCCCGGGCTGATCGCCGCCTACCCGGACCGGGTCGCGATTCCCGCCGGGGCCAGGGCGATCACCCTGTTGGAAGGCGGCACGCCGCTACTGCCGGCGCCGGCGCTGTCGGCGAGCACCGGCTGCCAGGTGTACCTCAAGATCGAGGGCGCCAACCCGACCGGCTCGTTCAAGGACCGCGGCATGACGGTCGCCGTCACTCACGCGCTGGCCGCCGGAGCCAAGGCCGTGATCTGCGCGTCCACCGGCAACACCTCGGCCTCCGCGGCCGCTTATGCGGCGCGGGCCGGGCTGCGCAGCGCGGTGCTGGTGCCGCAGGGCAAGATCGCGGCCGGCAAGCTCGCCCAGGCGGTCGCCTACGGTGCGACGATCCTGCAGGTCGAGGGCAACTTCGACGACTGTCTGGAGCTGGCCCGCAAGACGGCGGCCGCCAACGAGGAGATCGCCCTGGTGAACTCCGTGAACCCGGTGCGGATCGAGGGCCAGAAGACAGCGGCCTTCGAGGTGTGCGACGCGCTCGGCCGGGCGCCCGACGTGCATCTGCTGCCGGTCGGCAACGCGGGCAACATCACCGCGTACTGGAAGGGCTACCGCGAGTACGCGGCGGACGGGCTGATCCAGGCCACCCCCCGGATGTTCGGCTTCCAGGCCGCCGGGGCGGCCCCGCTGGTGCTGGGCGAGCCGGTCCGCAACCCGGAGACCATCGCGACCGCCATCCGGATCGGCGACCCTGCCTCCTGGCACGGCGCCATCGCCGCCCGCGACGAGTCGGGCGGGCTGATCGACGCGGTGACCGACGAGCAGATCCTGGCCGCGTACCGACAGCTGGCCGGCACCGAAGGGGTCTTCGTGGAGCCGGCCTCGGCCGCCTCCGTCGCCGGACTGCTGGCGACCGCCGCCGACGGCCGGCTGGCCAAGGGCGCCGTGGTCGTCTGCACCGTCACCGGTCACGGACTCAAGGACCCGAACACGGCGCTGTCCGCGATGGCCGACCCGGTGGTGGTCCCGGTGGCCGCGGAAGCCGTCGCGACCGCGCTGGGCCTGGCATGACGGGCGCGTCGACCATGGGCGCCGTCGTCGACAAGGTCACCGAGATCACCGTCCGAGTGCCGGCCACCTCGGCCAACCTCGGTCCCGGTTACGACTGCTTCGGACTGGCGCTGGGCCGGTTCGACGAGATCACCGTCCGGCCTGCGGAGACCGACCGGATCACCGTGGTCGGCGTCGGCGCCGGCCGGGTGCCGACCGACGACCGGCACCTCGTGCTGCGGTCGATCCGCCGGGCCTTCGAGGCTGCCGGACAGCCGCCGGTCGGGGTGGACCTGCAGTGTCGCAACAGGATTCCGCACGGCGGCGGGCAGGGCTCGTCGGCGTCGGCGATCGTGTCCGGGTTGCTGGCCGGTCGCGCCCTGCTGCCGGACCCTGCGGCACTGACCGACGACGACATCCTGCAGCTGGCGACCGCTGTCGAGGGGCACCCGGACAATGTGGCCCCGGCGCTGTTCGGTGGGTTCACCCTGGCCTGGATGGCGGCGGACGGGACGGCCAGGGCGGTGCGCCGGCAGGTGCACGCCGGAGTGAGCGCCCTGGTGTTCACGGCCGCCGCGGCGTCCTCTACCGAACACACCCGCAGCATCCTGCCGTCGACGATCCCGCACGCCGACGCCGCGGCCAACTCGGCGGCCGCGGCCCTGCTGGTGCACGCGTTGACCGACGAACCGTCCTACCTGATGGAGGCCACCCGCGACTGGCTGCACCAGCGATACCGGGCAGCGGCCATGGCCCCGTCCGCGCAGCTGGTCGCCGACCTGCGGGAAGCCGGCATCGCCGCCGTCATCTCCGGCGCCGGCCCGTCGGTGCTGGCCCTGCTGGAGCCCGGCCAGCAGGATCGAGACCTGTCCGGATTCGACCGAACGGGCTTCATTGCGGACGCCCTACCCATCGAGCAGACCGGGGCCACCGTCACGATCCGTCGGTGACCGACACGACATCTCTGCGTGTTGTTGCTCGCTACCGGCGAGTACCGGTACCATCGAGTGAGATCACCGGTCGTGAACTCTGCCGCCGGAATCTCGGGTGGGACGGCATGTCACAAGTCCCGATCAACTCACGGTTGCCGGCGGGACTCCATGCCGCACCGGCACATCCGTGACCTACCCGACGAATCCACTCTCGGCGCACCCAGCAACAGCCCGGTCGCGTGTCACCGGTTCCCCGGAACCGGGCTCCATTGCGGCAGTCCTCCGCTGCTGACAGCCACCGGCCGGTCGATCGGGCCACGCCCGCCGGGCGTGGGACACGGCGTCACATCCGACGCCGAATGTGGAACCGGCCTCGTCAGGCCGGACAGGAAGAAGGATCTTCGTGACGGAAACCACGGAGCAGCCCACCACCTCGACCCGGGCACGCAAGGGCGAGGGACTGTCGGCACAGACGCTCCCCGAGTTGAAGGCGCTCGCCGCCCGACTCGGTCTCAAGGGGACCTCCGCGATGCGCAAGGGCGACCTGGTCGCCGCCATCGCATCCCATCAGCACACCAACGGCGCCAAAGGCCCCTCGCAGCCGGCCGCCAAGGCGCCGGCAGCGGTGAACGGGCGATCTCGAACCGAGGCCGCCGACCAGCAACTTCCGCTGGACCTCCCGGAAGGGGAGCGCGGCCGGCGGCGAAGCACCCGTGCGGCCGGGGCGCCCCGGATCGAGACCGCGACCGCGCCGGCCGAGACGGCTCCGCCGGCGCCGGTAGCGGCTGCGGAGGCACCCGCCGAGCGGACCCCTCGCCAGGATCGCGGTGGCGAGGCCGAGCTGGCGCGCATCGCCGAGCAGCTGCCCCCCGCCGGCGGTCAGGACGGCGCCGACCGGCGTGACCGGGACGGCGACGACG
>JBDHZW010000328.1:0-5950 GCA_039812105.1 Nakamurella sp. | reverse complement strand
GGCTGGACCGGAGCCGCCGCCCCGGGCACCCCGAACCGCACCCCGCGCGGTGGGGAGGCGTGGCAGTAATGAGCTTTGCCTCGCCGTTCTGGCTCGCCGCGGGCCTGCTGGTGCTCGCCCTGGGCATCGGCTACCTGATCGCCCAGCGCCGCCGCCGCCGCAACACGGTCAAATTCGCCAACCTGGAACTGCTCGAGAAGGTCGCGCCCAAGCGGCCCGGCTGGTGGCGGCACATCCCGACCGCGCTGATCCTGGTCGGGCTGATGCTGCTCACCGTCGCGCTGGCCGGGCCGACCGCCGAGGCCAAGGAGCCGCGCAACCGGGCCGTCGTCATGCTCGACATCGACGTGTCGCTGTCCATGGAGGCCACCGACGTCGCCCCCAACCGGCTGGACGCGGCCAAGGAGGCGGCCCACTCGTTCGTCGACGAGCTGACCCCGGGCGTCAACCTGGGCATCGTCTCGTTCGCCGGCATCGCCACCGTGCTGGTCAGCCCGACCACCGACCGTTCGCTGGCCCACCAGGCCATCGACGGGCTGAAGCTGGACGAGCGCACCGCCACCGGCGAGGCGATCATCTCCAGCCTGCAGACCATCGACCTGTTCTCCAAGACGCTGCCGACCGACGGCACCGACACCGGCCCGCCGCCGGCCCGGATCGTCCTGATGACCGACGGCAAGCGCACCGTCGGGCGCACCGAGCAGGACGCCGCCCAGCGGGCCGCCGACGCCCACGTGCCGGTGTCGGTGATCGCGTTCGGCACCGACAACGGGTCGATCCAGGTGAACGACGAGGTGATCCCGGTCCCGCTGGACACCGAGGCCATGCAGCAGATCGCGCAGATCTCCGGCGGCGACTTCCATCAGGCGGCCACCGCCGACGAGCTGAAGTCGATCTACGCGCAGCTGGGCGAGCAGATCGGCTACGAGACCAAGCAGCAGGACGTGTCGAAGCCGTGGCTGATCGCCGGCACGATGCTGGTCGTTCTCGGGTCGGCCGCCGCGCTGGTGCTCACCGCCCGGATTCCCTGACGACCGGCTCGTCCCGCGGGCTGTTCCCGGCCCGGCCGGATAGGGTCTGACCCGGCAGCGGGACGGCGGTGCCCCGACGTTTCCGTCCGCGCGGCCGACCCAGGCAGGCGTCGAGGACGGGACGGAACGACGTGGCGGCAACACCCCCAGCACCACCAACCGGCCGATCGGCCCTGGTGACCGGCGGCAACCGGGGGATCGGGCTGGCCATCGCCCGGGCCCTGGCCGCGGACGGTCACCGGGTCACGGTCACCCATCGCACCGGCGAGCCACCGGAGGGATTGTCCGGCGTGCGCTGCGACGTGACCGACCCGGCCGGCATCGACGCCGCGTTCACCCAGGTGGAGGCGGAGCAGGGGCCGGTGGAGATCCTGGTGTCGAATGCCGGCATCACCGACGACACCCTGCTGCTGCGGATGAGCGAGGACAGCTTCAACAAGGTGGTCGACGCCAACCTCACCGGCGCCTACCGGGTGGCCAAGCGGGCCTCGTCCGGGATGCTGCGCAAGCGGTGGGGCCGGATGATCTTCATCTCCTCGGTCGTCGGCCTGTCCGGCGGGGCCGGCCAGGCCAACTACTCCTCGTCCAAGGCCGGCCTGGTCGGGCTGGCCCGGTCGATCGCCCGGGAGCTGGGTTCGCGGAACATCACCGCCAACGTCATCGCCCCCGGCTTCGTGGACACCGACATGACCCAGGCGCTGCCGGAGGCCAGGCGGGCCGAGATCGTCGCCCAGGTGCCGCTGAAGCGGTACGCCTCGCCGGACGAGATCGCCTGGGCGACCGCGTTCCTGGCCTCCGACCGGGCCGCCTACATCACCGGTGCGGTGCTGCCGGTGGACGGCGGCCTCGGCATGGGCCACTGACCCATCACCCACGACCGAAGGAAGAAGACTTCATGCCCGACCACCTCGGCAGCGGCCTGCTCGCCGGCAAGAACCTGCTGATCACCGGCATCATCACCGAGGCCTCGATGGCGTTCCACACCGCCCGGCTGGCCCAGCAGCAGGGCGCGAACGTCGTGGTCACCGGCTACGGGCGCCTGTCGCTGGTGGAGCGGATCGCCAAGCGGCTGCCGGAACCCGCCCCGGTGGTGGAACTGGACGTCACCGACCGGTCCCAGCTCGACTCGCTGGCCGACCGGGTCGGCGAGCACCTCGACCGGCTGGACGGGGTGCTGCACTCCATCGGGTTCGCCCCGGCCACCGCGCTCGGCGGGGACTTCCTGGAGTGCCCCTGGGAGGACGTGGCCACCACCGTGCACACCTCCGCGTACTCGCTCAAGTCCCTGGCGGTGGCCACCATGCCGCTGATGACGGACGGCGGCAGCATCGTCGGCCTGGACTTCGACGCCCGGCAGGCCTGGCCGGCGTACGACTGGATGGGGGTGGCCAAGGCCGCCCTGGAGTCGGTGACCCGTTACCTGGCGCGAGACCTGGGACCGCGGGGGATCCGGGTGAACCTGGTGTCGGCCGGGCCGATCAAGACCATGGCGGCCAAGTCGATCCCCGGCTTCTCCGACCTGGAGGACGGCTGGACCACCCGCGCGCCGCTGGGCTGGGACACCTCGGATCCGACGCCGGTGGCCCGCGCCGCGGTCGCCCTGCTGTCCGACCTGTTCCCGGCGACCAGCGGATCCATGGTGATGGTCGACGGCGGCTTCCACGCCCTGGGCTTCGGCAAGCGGGAGGTCGGCCAGCCGGTCGAGTGAGCCGCGCGTCGACCTCGGGGCCGTCGCCCGGCCCCGACCCTGGGCCTTACTGGCGCCTCGACCCGCCCAGCCGGCGCCGCGCGCCCGGATCCGACCGCACCAGGTCGCGGACACCGGCCGACACCGCCGCCCGCCGGGCCTCCCGGATCGCGATCGCCAGCGGCCGCAGGGCGTCGTCGACGGCGGCCATCTGGTAGAGGTTCACCGCATTGGTGTCGTGGCTGCCGGCCACGGTGAGCAGCGCCTGCAACGAGATCGAGGTGGCCAGCAGCGACGACGCCGGCCGCGGCATCGCCGGCGGGGTGGCCACCGCCTCGGCCAGCATCAGCAGCCGGACCCGTTCCCGGGCGCCGTCGGACTGCCGGGCGACGTCGAGGGCGGCCAGGTCCCGGGTCGCCCGGGCCACCTCCTGGTCGAGCCGATCATGGGCCTCGGCCAGGCCGTCCGCCGGATGCCGCGTGGTGTTGGCGAACACTCGCCAGTGGCCGTTCACCGGCACGACGGTCAGCGCGGCGTCGGTCAGCGTGACCGCCGCACCGGCGTCCAACGCGGTGATCGTCAGATCCCCGGAGGTGGGCAGGCCGCGCAGGTCGCCCGGATAGGGCAGCAGCAGCTGGGGCTCGCCGGCCCCACGGAGCAGCGGGAGCAGCGCGGCCGAGCCGGCGGTAGGGCTGCCCGGGCCGGGCAGGCCCGTCATGATCGCGACCTCGTCGGTGGCCGCGCGGACCCCGGCCCGGTGGTCGGCACCGTCGATGGCGGTGAGCACGTCGTCCGGGCTGGCGCCGCCCTGCCACGCCGCCGCCCACAGGGCGAGCGTGGTCGCCGCGCGAACGGCTCCGGACATCGACATGAGCGCCACCGTACGTCACGGCTGTGACGGTCGCGTGGCCTGCGGGCGTGATCGCCGGGGCCGGACCCGCGCATCCCGGGTCGGGGTGAAGGTCGGCGATCCGCTCAGGGCCGGACGCATTGACTCATTGCACTAGGGGAGTAGTGTAATCGCAGTGATCGAGTTCCGGATCGACCGGCGTTCGGGACTGCCGACCTACCTGCAGATCGTGGAGCAGGTGCGGCAAGCCCTGATGCTGGGTCGGCTGCACGCCGGGGACAAGCTCCCGACGGCCCGGGAGGTCGTGGCCAGCACGGCGGTGAACCCGAACACCGTCCTCAAGGCCTACCGGGAACTGGAGCGGGAGGGTCTGGTCGAGGGCCGGGTCGGCGCCGGCACATTCGTGCTCCGCGGGCTGGCCCGGGACGAGATCGGCGTCGACTCGCCGCTCGGCGTGGAGCTGGCCGGCTGGATCGATCGGGCGCACCGGGCCGGACTGGCCCGGCACGAGGTCGAGGCGTTGATGAAGGCGTTGCTGGACAAGACATTTCGATGACGGGGAGGCAGGGATGACGATTGATCCGGTCATGCAGGTCGTTGACGCGGGCGTACGGTACCGCCGGGGCTGGGCGTTGCGGCACTGCTCGCTGGAGCTGCGGCCGGGCACGATCACCGCGCTGGTCGGTCCCAACGGGGCGGGCAAGAGCACGCTCATGCTGGCCACCGCCGGGCTGGTGGGCCTGACCGAGGGGCGCATCTCGGTATTCGGGACCACGACCGGCACCGCGGTTCCGCACCCGGAGCTGGGCTTTCTCGCCCAGGACAAGCCGCTCTACCGGCAGTTCAGCGTGGCCACCATGCTGGAGCTGGGGCGCCACCTCAACGCCCGGTGGGACGGTGACCTGGCCGCGCGGCTGTGCGCGGAGGCGCGGCTGGCCGACGATGCCCGGATCGGCACCCTGTCCAGCGGGCAGCGCACCCGGCTGGCGCTGGCGATCGGCCTGGCCCGCCGGCCGTCGCTGCTGCTGCTCGACGAACCGCTGGCCGACCTGGACCCGTTGGCCCGGCTCGAGGTGCAGCAGACGCTGCTCGCGCAGGCCGTCGATACCGGCATGTGCGTCCTGCTGTCGTCCCACATCCTGGGCGAGATCGAGGACGCCTGTGAGGATCTCGCCCTGCTGGCGGGCGGCCGGATCACCCTGCATGCGCCGATCGAGCAACTGGTGGGCCGGCATGTGCTGATGACCGGCCCCGGTGACGACGATTCCGGGCTGGCCGCATTGCGGGGCGAGGCGGTCGAGGTGCGCCGGAGCCCGCGGCAGATCACCGTACTGCTGGACGGCCGGCCGCCGGTGGTGCCCGAGGGGTGGACCACCGCGGTGCCGACGCTGGAAGAAGTGGTGGTCGCCCGGCTGCGGGCCGCCACCGAGGTCGGGGAGGCGGCATGATCGCCGATTCGATCGCACCGGTCCGTCAACGGTCCGGCCGGGCACCGGCGGGGATGTGGTGGGTGGCGTGGCGGCAGCACCGGTTCACGCTGGTGGTCGCCCTCGGCCTGGTGGCCGCGCTGGGCCTGACCATGGTCGTGTTCCGGTTGGTCTACGGTGCCGTCGATCCTTATCCGGGGCCCCGCTTCGGCGGCTTCAACCGGTTCTGGCTGATCCTGCGGCTGTCGCTGATCGCCCTGCCGGTCGGCGTCGGCGCGCTGGCCGGCGCGGTGGTCTTCGGCCAGGACCGGGAGCGTGGCACCCAGGTCTTCGCGCTGAGCCAGTCGGTGGGCCGTTCCCGCTGGTACTGGACCAAGTGCGTCGTGGTGGCGGCACCGTTGACGCTGGCCGTGCTGGCGCTGGGACTGATCGCCCAGTGGGTCATCACCGCGCCGGGTCTGGAGACGCGAATCCCGATGCAGATTCCGGACTTCCAGTTGCTCGGCGCCGTGCCCGCTGCCTTCACCCTGCTCTCGTTCGGGTTCGGGGTTCCGGCCGGGGTGTTCTTCCGGTCGCTGGCGGCGGCGATGAGCTTGGCGTTCGTCGCGGCGACCGTCGTCACCGTGACCCTGGGCTACGGCCTCTACACCGACCTCGTCCCACCCGACCGGATCGTCACGCCGTTGAGGTCCGAGGACTTCGTGGAGGTCCCCGGCCTGCCGCTGGTCGGCGGCTACGGGTATCTGGACGCCGCGGGGAACGTGGTGATGCCACCCGTCTGTTCGACCGGCGCAGTCGAGGTCGGCACCGTCGCGGCGGAGACCGTGCGGGCCCAGTGGCAGGAGTGCATGGCGGACGCGGGGATCGTGTCCAGTTACACCGAATTCATCCACGACGACCGGCGCGGCCAGCTGACCTCGGTGCTCTCGGGGATCTGCGCGGCGATCGCCGCGGC
>JBDHZW010000327.1:0-6014 GCA_039812105.1 Nakamurella sp. | reverse complement strand
TCGGGATGCGCAAACCCCGATGTCGAGAATGCGGCGGCCGCTCCGTCCTCGGGGGACAGCCGCGAACGAGCAAAGGGGACGAGCATGCAGCCCGACCAGGTCACCGAGATCCTGACGCGACCGACCAGCAAGAACCTGCTGGCGCGGGACATTGCCCGACTGGCCTACGTGGCCGCCGACGGCACCCCGCGCACCGTCCCGATCGGCTTCGTCTGGAACGGGGCGCAGATCGTCATGTGCACGACGCCGAACGCGCCGAAGCTGCGCTCCCTGCGCCGCAACCCGATGGTCGCGCTGACCATCGACACCGAGGTGCACCCGCCGAAGATCCTGCTCATTCGCGGCCGGGCCGACCTGGACCACGTCGACGGCATCCCGGAGGAATACCTGCACATGACCACCAGCTACCGGATGACGCCCGAGCAGCGGGTCGAGTGGGAGGCCGAGGTCCGCTCGCTGTACCGCGACGGCATGGTGCGGATCGTGGTGACCCCGACCTGGGCCAAGCTCATCGACTTCGAGACGACGCTGCCCACCGCGGTCGAGGAGCTGGTGCGGCGGCGGGAGGAACGCCGGCAGGAAATGTCGCGGCCCGATGTCGAGAACGCGGCCCCGGCTCCGTCCCCGCGTTGAACCGCACCACAATGGGGCGGCCGACGTAAGGAGATCAGGATGGCCAAGTATCTGCTGCTCAAGCACTACCGGGGCGGCCCGGCGCCCACCGTGGACTGCGGATCGATGGACCAGTGGACCCCCGCCGAGGTCGACGCGCACATCCAGTTCATGCGCGACTTCGGCACCCGGCTGCAGGAGAACGGCGAGTTCGTCGACGCCCAGGGGCTGGCGCCGGAAGGCGCGTTCGTGCGGTTCGACGGCGAGGGCCGGCCGCCGGTGACCGACGGGCCGTTCGCCGAGACCAAGGACCTGATCGCCGGGTGGTACGTCATCGACGTCGAGTCGTGGGACCGGGCCGTCGAACTGGCCGGTGAACTGTCGGCGGCGCCCGGTCCCGAGGGCAAGCCGATCTACGAATGGCTGGAGGTCCGGCCGTTCCTGGGTGAACCACTCACCGTCACCGAGTGAACGAGTCGCTGCTGCGGGACCTGGTGCCCGCGGTGATCGGTGTCCTCGTCCGGCGCGGCGCGGACTTCGCGTCGGCCGAGGACGCCGTGCAGGACGCCCTGGTCGAGGCCGTCCGGGCCTGGCCGGACGATCCGCCCCGCGATCCCAAGGGCTGGCTGGTCACCGTGGCCTGGCGCAAGTTCCTGGACGCGGCCCGCGCCGACGCGTCGCGGCGGCGGCGGGAGGAACGCATCGAGGACGAACCCCCACCGGGGCCGGTCGGGGCGGTGGACGACACGCTCGCGCTGTACTTCCTGTGCGCCCACCCGTCGTTGACGCCGGCGTCGTCGGTCGCGCTCACCCTGCGCGCGGTCGGCGGCCTGACCACCCGGCAGATCGCGCAGGCCTACCTGGTGCCCGAATCGACCATGGCGCAACGGATCAGCCGGGCCAAGCGGACCGTGGCCGGCGTCCGGCTGGACCGGCCGGGTGACGTCGGCACCGTGCTGCGGGTGCTCTACCTGGTGTTCAACGAGGGCTATTCCGGCGACGTCGACCTGGCCGCCGAGGCGATCCGGCTGACCCGTCAACTGGCCGCCCGGATCGACCACGAGGAGGTGGCCGGCCTGCTCGCGCTCATGCTGCTGCACCACGCCCGACGGCCGGCCCGGACCGATCCAGACGGTCGCCTGGTGCCGCTGGCGGAGCAGGACCGCCACCGGTGGGACACCGGGCTGATCGCCGAGGGCGTCGACATCCTGCAGACGGCCCTGGCCCGGGACAACCTCGGCGAGTTCCAGGCCCAGGCCGCGATCGCCGCCCTGCACGCCGACGCGCAGGCGGCGGCGGAGACCGACTGGGTGCAGATCGTCGAGTGGTACGACGAACTGGTCCGCCTCACCGGCAGCCCGGTCGCCCGACTCAACCGGGCCGTCGCGGTCGGCGAGGCCGACGGTCCGCGGGCCGGCCTGGCCGCGCTGGCCGACCTCGACCCCGCCCTGCCCCGGTTCACCGCCGCCGCGGCGTACCTGCACGAGCGGGACGGCGACCCCGGGCGGGCGGCCGACCTCTACGCGCAGGCGGCGCGGGCGGCGACCAGCGTTCCCGAACGCGACCACCTCACCCGCCAGGCCGCCCGGCTGCACGCCCAACTGCGCGATCCGGCCGGGGATCAGCCGGGCGGGACGGCCCGGTCGTAGACCCAGTGCCCGTCCTCCCGGATGAACCGGCTGTTCTCGCGCTGCTCCCCCGGCTCCCCGCCCCGCACGAATCGCGCTCTGAACTCGACGGTGCCCTCGGTGTGGAACGCGCTGCCGCCGGTGCGGCCCAGGATCTCCAGCCCGGTCCACTGAAGACCCCTGTCGAAGGCAATCTCTCGTGGCCGCTGCGCCGACGACCAGCTGCGCAGCAGGTATCCGGCGTCCCGCACGACGAAGGCGCTGTACCGCGACCGCATCAGCTGCTCGGCCGTGCCTGGCCACGAGGCGCCCCGGTGGAAGCGCCCGCAGCAGTCGCCGTACGCGGCGGCCAGTCCGCAGGGACAGGGCGCCGTTTCCTTCACGCGGAGGCGGCGACGATGGTGGCCGAGCCCTCCGCCGGGTGGTGCAGCGTCTGCCACACCACGCAGTACCGCTCGGTCAGCTTCAGCAGGGTGGCCAGCTGGTCGTCGTCCGCGGTGCTGTCCACCTCGAACGCCAGCCGGATCGACCGGAACCCGACCGGCGCATCCCGGTCCACGGCCAGGGTGCCGCGGAAGTCGAGATCGCCCTCGGCCCGGACGGCGCCGCCCCGCACGTCGATGCCCAGCGAGATCGAGACCGCCTTGAGCGTGACCCCGGCACAGGCGACCAGCGCCTCCAGGAGCATGTCGCCCGAGCACAGCAGGGTGCCGTCGCCGCCGGTCGCCGGGTGCAGCCCAGCCTCGGCCAGCGCGCGCCCGGTGGTCACCGAGCAGGACACCCCGTCACCGAGCCGGCCGTCGGCGCGCAGCGTGATCACCGCGCTGCCGGCGTCCTGCCGGTACTGCTGCTTCAACGGCGCCTGCAACGCGGTCAGCGTGTCTCGATCCACGCCCGTCACGATAGGACGCGACGGGCGCGGACGACGCTCAGCGCCAGCCCAGACCCGGCGCGACGTGCTTGAGGATCGACTCCAGCACGTGCGCGTTGTAGGCCACGCCCAGCTGGTTCGGGATGGTCAGCAGCACCGTGTCGGCCGCGGCGATGGCCTCGTCCTGCGCCAGCTCCTCGATCAGCGCGTCCGGCTCGGCGGCGTAGGACCGGCCGAACACCGCCCGGTAGCCGTCGATGTTGCCGATCGAGTCGCCGCTGTCCCGGTCGGCGCCGAAGTAGGCCCGGTCCTGGGCGGTGACCAGCGGGAAGATCGACCGGCTGACCGACACCCGCGGCTCACGATCGTGACCGGCCTCGGCCCAGGCCGCCCGGAAGGCCTCGATCTGCTCGGCCTGCTGCACGTGGAACGGCTTGCCGCTCTCGTCCTCCTTGAGCGTGGAGCTCATCAGGTTCATGCCGAGCTTGGCCGCCCACTCCCCCGTGGCGTTCGACCCGGAGCCCCACCAGATGCGCTCCCGCAGGCCCGGCGACTGCGGCTCCAGCGGCAACGGACCCGGATGCGGGTTGGCGAACATCGGCCGCGGGTTCGGCTCGGCGAACCGGGCACCGTCGATGACCTGCAGATACACCTCGGTGTTGGTGCGGGCCACGTCGGCCATCGTCTGGCCCTCCGGCGGCGCGTAACCGAAGTAGCGGAAGCCGTCGATCACCTGCTCCGGTGATCCACGGCTGATGCCCAGCTGCAGCCGGCCGCCGGCGATCAGGTCGGCCGCGCCGGAGTCCTCGGCCATGTACAGCGGGTTCTCGTAACGCATGTCGATGACGCCGGTGCCGATCTCGATCCGGCTGGTGCGCGCGCCGATCGCGGCCAGCAGCGGGAACGGGGACCCGAGCTGCCGGGCGAAATGGTGCACCCGGAAATAGGCACCGTCGACGCCGATCTCCTCGGCCGCCACGGCCAGGTCGATCGACTGGTGCAATACGTCGGAGGCCGACCGCGCCTGCGAGTGCGGCGAGTTCGACCAGTGTCCGAAGGACAGGAATCCAATCTTCTTCACGGTTTGTTGAACGCTCAACTTTCCCGAGGTATTCCGGCAGGATCGCGCCCGACAATAGACTCTCCGCCGCGCGAGCGGGCGCAGCCGCCGGTACGACCGTCCTCGTCCGCATCGAACGGCCGGAAGTGCCCGCTGAGCGGGCACTTTCGGCCACCCGGTCGCCGTCGCTCGCTCCCGGCCGGTGTCCAGCCCAGCCTCGAGTTGCCCTTCCGGGCAGACCCGCCCGCCGACGAGGCACGATCGGTCGGCGACCGTTGCCCGGCCGTGCCCAGCGGTGGCACCCTCCCAGGATGCGGGTCGTGCGGGAGGACGGCAGGACCGCCGTCGGGGACTCCCGGCGGCCGGTCGGCCCGCGCCCCGACCCGTCCGGCAGCCTCGCCGCCGACCTGGCCCGACTGCAGCGAACGGCCGGAAACCGCGCCGTGGCCGCCAATCTCGACCGGCTCGCGGTGCAGCGCCACCTGGAGCCGACGATGCCGGCCGAGGTCGGCGAGCCGGAGGTGGCGAACCCGAGCCTGGCCGGACCCGCCCCGGAGACCGCGGTCGAACCCGGGACCGGAACGGGCACCGGCACCGGGACGACCACCGCCCCGGCGACCCCCAGCCGGCAGGCCCAGGTCTACGCCATGCTGAACACCACCGACACCGGGCGGTGGGCGCTGGGCGTCATCGACAAGTGGAAGATCCCGGTCGACTACAACTTCGCCGGGGTCGGCTCGTTCCACCAGGGCGGCAAGATCTTCATCAACAAGAACCTGTCCGTCGACGCGGCGACCCTGGTCACCTTCCACGAGGCGCAGCACGCCAACACCTACAAGTCCGGCACCCAGGCCGACGCGAGCAAGCTCCCCCGGGCCGACTACATCACCAAGATGATCGCCGACGAGGCCGAGGCGGTGGTCCGGCAGATCGAGGGGTCGGTGCCGATGGTCGCCAAGGGGACCAGCCTGGCCGGGTCGGGCATCAACCAGGGGCTGATCGACAAGTACCGGGCGGCGTTCTACGCCAAGCGGGACGAGTTGGAAGCGGCGAACCCGACGATGACCCGGGCCGAGATCAACAACCGGTGCCGCGTGCACGCCCGCGACACCGAGGTGACGAACTGGTTCCACGACGGCACGTTCGTCACCTCGACCGGCGGCGCGGCCAACGTCACCTACTCCCAACACTACGGCAACGAGTGGGACCGGATCAACAAGCCGCCGTCCCCCGCCCCCGCCGGCGGCGCCTGATGAGCGGCGGGATCGACCCGGACGCGATCGCCGCGGCGGTCGGCCCGGGCCTGGGCGACGGGGTGCGCAGCGGAGCCGCCGAGCTGCGACCCGTCGACGTGCCCGGAGTCGACGGGCCGGTGGTCTGGCTGGTCCGCGACGAGCAGCTCGCCCACCCGCTGCAGGCCTACGTCGGACGCTGGCCCAGTGGTGAGGTGCGGGTGCTGTCCGACGACCAGGACGCCTGGGCGGAGCTGATGCGGGCCGCCGGCGCGCAGCTCGACGGCGCCGAATCCGCGTTGGGCTACGTCCGGCAGTTCCTGGAGATCACCCGGGGACCGGCGGTGACCGTCCGGGAGTTGAGCGATCCGCAGAGTCTCCCGTGGCGTCCCGGCTCGCCGGACGAGGAACGGCGTCGCGCCGAGTTCCTCGCGAGCGGCCCCATTGACGGCCCGGTCGCCGAGACCACCGGCGAGGGCTTCCATGTCGAGTTGACCCTGATGGTCGGCCAGCGGGTTCAACGGAACCTGTTCGACGTCGGCCGGGACGGAACGATCAACGCCTCGTTCCGGGTGCTGGCCGACGACCTGCCGCTGCCGATCGTCCGGTAG
>JBDHZW010000326.1:0-6014 GCA_039812105.1 Nakamurella sp. | reverse complement strand
GAGCCGCGCCTACTTCTTGCGCGCCGCCCGCTTCTCCCGGACCCGCACGTTGACCCGGACCGGGGAGCCGGTGAAGTCGAAGTCCTCCCGCAGCCGCCGCTCGATGAACCGGCGGTAGCCGGCCTCCAGGAACCCGGTGGTGAACAGCACGAACGTCGGCGGGCGGTTGGCCGCCTGGGTCGCGAACAGCACCCGCGGCTGCTTGCCGCCGCGCACCGGCGGCGGGGTGGCCGCGATCAGCTCGCCCAGCCACGAGTTGAGCCGCCCGGTGGGGATCCGCCGGTCCCACGACTCCAGCGCGCGGACCATCGCCGGCGCGATCCGGTGCACGCCGCGGCCGGTTTGCGCGGAGATGTTGATCCGCTGCGCCCAGGCCACCCGGGACAGGTCGCGCAACACCTCGTCCTCCACCTCGGCGCGCCGGTCGGCGTCCACCAGGTCGGCCTTGTTCATGGCGATCACCAGCGCCCGGCCGGAGTCGATCACCATGCTGATCACCCGCTGGTCCTGTTCGGTGATCGGCGTCGACGAGTCGATCAGCGCGATCGCCACCTCGGCCGATTCGAGTGCGGTCTGGGTGCGCAGCGAGGCGTAGTACTCCATGCCCTTGGCCTGGTTCACCCGCCGCCGCAACCCGGCGGTGTCCACGAAGCGCCAGAGCCGGCCGTCCAGTTCGACCAGCGAGTCGACCGGGTCGACGGTGGTGCCCGCCACCTCGTGCACCACCGACCGGGACTCCCCGGTCAGCTTGTTCAGCAGCGACGACTTGCCCACATTCGGCTTGCCGATCAGCGCCACCCGCCGCGGGCCGCCGACCGCGCCGATGATCTCCCCCGGCGCCGTCGGCAGCGCGTCCAGCACCGCGTCCAGCAGATCCCCGGACCCGCGCCCGTGCAGCGCGGACACCACGATCGGCTCGCCCAGGCCCAGCGACCACATGGCCGCGGCGTCCGCCTCGGCCCGCTCGTCGTCGACCTTGTTGACGGCCAGGATCACCGGCCGCTTCGACCGGCGCAGCACCCGGGCGATCGCGTCCTCGGTCTCGGTCGCGCCGACCGACCCGTCCACCACCACCAGCACCGCGTCGGCGGTCTGCATGGCCCGCTCGGCCTGCGCCGTCACCGCCGCCTGCAACCCGCTGGCCGACGGGTCCCAGCCGCCGGTGTCCACCACAGTGAACCGTCGGCCCCGCCACAGCGCGTCGTGCGTCACCCGGTCCCGGGTCACCCCGGGCACGTCCTGGACGACCGCCTCCCGCCGCCCGATCAGCCGGTTGACCAGGGTGGACTTGCCCACGTTGGGCCGGCCGACCACCGCCAGCGTCGGCGCCGGGCCCTCCTCGACCGCGTCCGCGGCGGAGTCGGCGCCGTCCTCCCAGCCGGTGAACTCGCTCTCGTCGCTCCAGGTGCCGTCGGCGTCGCCGGGCGACTCATCCCACTCGGTCATCGGCCAGCTCCCCGTCCAACTCACGCACCAACGCCGCCAGATTCACCCGGATCGTCTCCGTCGCCTGGGCCACCGGGGTCCGCCCGCCGCCGACCGGAACCGCGAACGGATCACCCACCAACACGTTCACCACCGGCCGGAACCGGCGACGCGACCCTACCGGCCGCACAGTGCCGCGGATCGCGACGGGCACCACCGGCGCCCCGGCCCGGGCGGCCAGCCAGCCGGCCCCGGCGAACACCGTGTCCACGTTGCCGGCGCCCCGGGTGCCCTCCGGGAAGATGCCGATCACCCCGCCGGCCTTGAGCTGATTCAAGGCCTGCAGCAACGGTTCCCGGTCCGGCGTGCCGCGCACGATCGAGTACTGGCCGACCGCCGTCAGCAGCCACCCCAACGCACCCTTCACCGCCTCCGCCTTCACCAGGAAGGAGACCCGCCGGGGCAGGCAGCCGAACAGCACCGCCCCGTCCAGCAGGTGCTGATGGTTGGCCACCACCACGACCGGCCCGGTGGGCGGGATCCGATCGGCGTGCCGCAGCCGCAGCCGGTACAGCACGGTGTTGACGACGATGCCGGTCCGCCGGCCCCGGTCCATCGCCTTCGGTGACGAATGCGGCGCAGCCGGATCGGTCGACCCGCCCAGGTGCCGCCAGCTCACCGCCGCCCCCCTCGGCCGGGACCGCCGCGGTCCGCCCGCGCGGATGAACAAGCCGTCATGCGTCACACCGGTCACAAAGCCGGTCAGTTGATCCGCGCCGGCGCAGTTGATCCGCGCGGGTCACGGGGAGATGCCCCGCTCGGCGGCCAGCGCCAGCACCCGGGCCACCGTCTCCTCGACGGCCAGCTCGGACGAGTCGACCACCACCGCGTCGGCCGCGGCCTGCAGCGGGGCGTGGGTCCGGCTGCTATCCCTGCTGTCCCGCCGGTGCAGGTCGCCGGCCACCGCGGCGAGGTCGGCCGCGGGATCGTCGGACCGCCCGCCGACCAGGGCGGCGTTCTGCCGGTGCCGGCGGCGGGCCCGCTCGGCCGCGTCGGCAGTCAGGTAGATCTTCAGGTCGGCGTCCGGCACCACCACGGTGCCGATGTCCCGGCCCTCCACCACCATCCGACCGGACCGGGCCAGCAGCCGCTGCCGGTCCAACAGGAACGCCCGGACGGCCGGGTTCGCCGACACCGGGGTGACCGCGACGGTGACCGCGGTCCCCCGGATCTCGGTGGTCACGTCCGATCCGGCCAGCGAATGACGTTGCGGCCCCGCATTGATCGGCGAGTCGAAGGACAGGTCAGGCAGCAACGCGGCCACCGCCGGGTCGTCGGCCGGATCCACCGACGCGCGCAGCACCGCGAGCGTGACGATGCGGTACATCGCGCCGGTGTCCAGGTAGCCCGCGTCCAGCGCCTGGGCGACCCGCCGGCTCACCGTCGACTTGCCGGTGCCGGCCGGCCCGTCGACGGCGATGACGAAGTTCACAGGCCGACCGCCTTGTACAGCTGACCGATCTCGACCGGGTTCAGCTTGCGCAGGGTGCCGGGCCGCTGGTGGCCCAGCTGGATCGGCCCGATCCGGGTGCGCACCAACCGGGACACCGGCCGGTCCACCGCCTCCAGCAGCCGCCGCACGATGTGCTTGCGGCCCTCGTGGATGACCACCTCGACGACGGCGCGGTTGGCATGAAGGTCCAGCACGTCGAACGAGTCGACCTTGACCGGGCCGTCCTCCAGGTCGATCCCGGCCCGCAACCGACGCCCGAGATCCTTGGGGATCGGCCCGGGCACCTCGGCCACGTAGGTCTTGGCCACCCCGTACGACGGGTGGGTCAGCCGGTGCGCCAGGTCGCCGTCGTTGGTCAGCAGCAGCAGCCCCTCGGACTCCATGTCCAGCCGCCCGACGTGGAACAGCCGCTCCGACCGGTCCTCGAGCATCTGCCCGATGTGCGGGCGGCCCTGGTCGTCGGACATGGTGGACAGCACGCCGCGTTCCTTGTTCAACGCCAGGTACACCAGGTCGGAGCGGGTGGTGATGCGGGCGCCGTCGACGTGCACGACGGCCTTGTCCGGGTCGATCCGGGTGCCCATCTCACGCACGACGATGCCGTCGACCTTGACCCGCCCGTCCCGGATCAGCTCCTCGGCCTTGCGCCGGGAGGCGACCCCGGCCGAGGCCAGGACCTTCTGCAGCCGGACGCCCTCCTCGGCACCGGCGGAACCGGGTTCAGACATCGTCCAGGTCCCCGATGTCGGGCAGCAGCGGACCCAGCGACGGCAGGTCGGACAGGTCGCCCAGGCCCATCCGCTCCAGGAACACCTCGGTGGTGCGGTACAGGGTGCCACCGGTGTCCGCGTCGATGCCGCAGTCCTGGATGAGCCCGCGGGACATCAGCGTGCGGATGACGCCGTCGACGTTCACCCCGCGCACCGCGGCGATCCGGGCCCGGGTGACCGGCTGCCGGTAGGCGACCACGGCCAGGGTCTCCAGCGCGGCCTTGGACAGCCGGCTCTGCGCCCCGTCCAGCACGAACCGCTCCACCACCGGCGCGAACCGGTCCCGGGTGTAGAACCGCCAGCCGCCGCCGAACTCGCGCAGCTCGAAACCGGAGTTGGCCGCCGTGTAGTTGTCCGCCATCTCGGCCAGCAGGGCCCGGACATGACCGGCGGTGTGCCCGACCGCCGCCGCCAGCTGCGCCTCCGGGATCGGGGTGTCGGCGACCAGCAGCACCGCCTCCAGGGCACCGGTCAGGTCGTGCTCGGGCACCGTATCGACCGGTGAGTCGACCGGGGTCTCGAGCGGCGCGTCGATCATCGGGGCGTCCGGGGCGTCCACCGGGGCCGGCTGGGCCGGCGCCTCGGTTGCCTCGCTCATTCGTACTCCTCCACATCGGAACCGGTCGGGCCGGCGACGCCGCCCTCCGGTGCCATCCACCGTACGGTCAGCTCGCCCAGCGCCTGGGGTTGGTCGAACGCCACCGCCGACTCCCGGTACAGCTGCAGCAGGCCGAGGAACCGGGCCACCACCTGCAGGGTGGCGGTGCAGTCGGCGACCAACTCGCCGAACGTGGCGTGGCCGCGGGCGGCCAGCATCTCCCGCAACATCCCGGTGTGCTCGGCCACCGACACCCGCGGGGCGTGAATGTGATCGACATTGACCGTCGGCTCCGGCCGCGGCGCGAACACGTTCGCGGCCAGGTCGGCGAACGCCGCCGGGGTCAGCCCGATCGTCACCTCGGGCAGCAGGCCCAGGTAGCGCTCCTCCAGCGACACCGCCCGCGGGTAGCGACGCAGCGCCCCCGCCTCCAGTTCCGCGAACAGCGCCGCCACCTGCTGGTACGCGCGGTAGGCGAGCAGCCGCGCGAACAGCAGGTCCTTGGCCTGCAGCGGTTCGTCCGGATTGAGCGACTCGTCGGCCGGCTGCGGCAGCAACCGGGCCGCCTTCATGTCCAGCAGGGTCGCCGCGATCACCAGGAACTCGGTGACCTGGTCCAGGTCCCAGTCGTCGCCCATGCCCCGCACGTGCGCGAGGAAGTCGTCGGTGACGCGGTGCAGCGCCACCTCAGTGACGTCCATCCGGTGCTGGCTGATCAGCTGCAGCAACAGGTCGAACGGGCCGTCGAAGTTGTCCAGCCGGACGCGGAAGGTCTTCCGCCCCGATTCCGCGCTCTCGTCCTCGCCCACCGACGACTCCGGGGGCGGGGCGATGGTCATCGCGCGATCACTTCACGGGCCAGTGCCCGATAGGCCTGCGCGGCCGGGTGCGAGGGGGCGTAGGAGGTGATCGGCTCGCCGGCGACGGTGGTCTCCGGGAACTTCACGGTGCGGGTGACGATCGTGTCGTAGACGGTGTCGCCGAACCGCTGGTCGAGCATCCCGACCACCTCGCGGGAGTGCACCGTCCGCCCGTCGTACATGGTGACCAGCACGCCGGCCACCGACAGGTCGGGGTTGATCCGGGCCTGCACCTTCTCGATCGTGTCGACCAGCAGGTGCACCCCGCGCAGCGAGAACCACTCGGCGGCCAGCGGGATGATCACGCCCTGGGCGCAGGTCAGCGCGTTGATGGTGAGCAGACCCAGCGACGGCTGGCAGTCGATCAGCACGTAGTCGTAGGCGTGCAGCAGCGGCCGCAGCGCCCGCGACAGGGTGTGCTCCCGGCCGACCTCGTTGATCAGCTGCACCTCGCCGGCGGACAGGTCGATGTTCGCCGGGATCAGGTCGACGCCCTCGATGCCGGTCGGCACCAGCACGTCGGTCAGCTGGGTGGACGGCTCGAGCATCAGGTTGTAGATGGTGTGGTCCAGCTCGTGGGAGGCGATGCCCAGCCCGGCGGACAACGCCCCCTGCGGGTCCAGGTCGACCAGCAGCACCCGCCGCCCGTACCCGGCCAGCGCCGCGCCCAGGTTGATCGTCGACGTGGTCTTGCCGACCCCGCCCTTCTGGTTGCACATCGCCAGCACGGTGGCCGGACCGTGGCTGGTCAGCGGCGCCGGTTCGGGATCGCGGCCGCGCATCGCCCGCAGCGCCGGCGACGACGAGCCGCCCGGCGCCGGCGGCCCGACGGACGGGGGCGGCGGCGT
>JBDHZW010000325.1:0-6039 GCA_039812105.1 Nakamurella sp. | reverse complement strand
GGCCCGGTGCGCGCGACGCCCGCCGGCCGCGGGTCGGCGCGCCGCTCACGGCCCCGGGTTCGTGGTCGTCGGCCGGGCCGCCGCGGCGAGCAGCCGCACCGTGTAGGGATGCTGCGGTGCGTCGAAGATCCGGGCCCGGTCACCGGTTTCGACGAAAACGCCGCGGTGCATGACGGCGACCCGGTGGCACAGCCGGCGCACCACCGCGAGGTCGTGACTGATCAGCACGAAGGACATCCCCAGGTCGCGTTGCAGCGACCGGAGCAGGTTGATGATCTGCGCCTGGACGGACACGTCCAGCGAGGAGACCGGCTCGTCGGCGACGATCAGCCGTGGATCGCCGGCCAGTGCCCGGGCGATGCCGATCCGCTGCCGCTGGCCGCCGGAGAACTCGTGCGGGTAGCGCTGGTCGTGGTCGGGGTTCAGGCCGACCATGACCAGCAGGTCCCGGACCCGCGCCCCGACCCCGCCGGCCGGCCGAATCCCGTTGACCCGCATCGGCATTCCGACGATTCGGCTGACCGTGTGCCGCGGGTTCAGGCTGCCCGCCGGATCCTGGAAGACGATCTGGACGGGCGGCCGGTCCGCCCGCCCGGCCCGCCGGCCGAGATGGGTGACGTCACGGCCCTCGAAGCGGATCCGGCCCGCGGTGGGATCGGTGAGCCGTACCAGCATCCGGGCGATCGTCGTCTTGCCGGAGCCGGATTCGCCGACGATGCCGAACGACCGGCCGGCCGGCACCTCGAAGCTGACGCCGTCGACCGCGCGGATCGATCCGTGGCGGGTCGGGAACTCCTTCGTCAGGCCCTCGACGGACAGCAGCGGAGGGTCGTCCGGCGTCCCCGTGGTCATGGGGCCGGCTCGGCCAGGTGGCAGGCCACCCGGTGCCGGCCGGGCTCACGCCCACCGGCCGGCCACAGCGCCGGGTTCTCGGTGCGGCAGCGCTCGCC
Source organism: Nakamurella sp. (assembly GCA_039812105.1). Lineage (GTDB taxonomy): Bacteria > Actinomycetota > Actinomycetes > Mycobacteriales > Nakamurellaceae > Nakamurella. Next base: position 5,089 of record JBDHZW010000325.1, on the reverse strand, counting down.
GACCCGCCCGGTGACCGGGCACCGCGGCCGGAACGCGCACCCGTCGATCGGCTCGGCCGGGTCCGGTGGGGTGCCCGGGATGGCCGGCAGATCGGCGTCGATCGGTCCGTCCAGTGCCGGCACCGCGGCCAGCAGGCCTTGGGTGTACGGGTGGCGCGCGTCGTGCAGGACGGCCGCGGCCGGGCCGGTCTCGGCGACCCGGCCGGCACACATCACCATGACCTCGTCGGCGAGCCGGGCGATGACCCCGAAGTCGTGGCTGACCAGCACCAGTGCCATCTCGGTCGCCTGCTGCAGTTCGCACAGCAGGTCGAGCACCTGGGCCTGCACGGTGACGTCCAGCGCGGTGGTCGGTTCGTCGGCCACCAGCAGCGGGGGCCGGTTGACCAGGGCGATCGCGATCATGATCCGTTGCCGCATGCCGCCGGAGAACCGGTGCGGGAAGTCGTCGACCCGGCGGTCGGGGTCGGGGATGCCGACCCGGTCCAGCATGTCGATGGCCTGCCGCCGTGCCTCCCGGCGGGTGCAACCGGGATGGTGCGCGCGGAACGCCTCCCCGATCTGCCGCCCCGCCGTGTAGGACGGGTGCAGCGCCGACAGCGGATTCTGCACGATCAACCCCATCCGCCGGCCGCGCAGCGGGCGGATCTCCCGTTCGGGCCGCCCGACGATGTCCGTGCCACCCACCCGGATCTCGCCGGTCACCTCGGTGCGGGACGGATCGTGCAGGCCCAGGATGGCCAGCGCGAGCGCGCTCTTGCCGGCGCCGGACTCCCCGACGATGCCCAGCGTCCGGCCGCGGCCCACCGAGAAGGTGACGTCATCGACGGCGCGGACGGCACCCGGGCCCGACCGGAAGGTCACCCGGAGGTGGCGCACGGTCAGGTACCGCTCGTCCGAGTCGGTCAGGGACATGTCGCCCCCTCCCGATCCCGGTGGCCCCGGATCCGCCCCCTCGCCCGCGCCCGGGCCGGCGACGGGCGGTTGCGTGCTATTTGAACGGTATACCCGATATGCCGGGCAGAGTTCTCGGGCGTCCGGACGAGGGCCGCCGCGCCGCCGACCGGCAGGGTCGCCGCGCCGCACCCGGCCGTCGTCAAAGCGGGCTCCTTTGACCGGTTTATCCCCGCATGGTGTGATAGGGGAGTGCATCGGAAGGTGCGAGCCCTTCCGGCAGACCCGCCGATCTCGAGGACGGTTCAGGGCCGTGAACGTCAGAACGCCGCAGCGAGCCGCCCCGGGCCGGAGGACGGGCCGCCCCGCGTTCGATCTCGTCGAGTCCAAGCTTCGGTGTCCGCCCACCCGATCCGGGACGGTCGTGCGCACCGGGTTGATCGACGTTCTGAAGCGGCATGGTGAGTGCCCCATCGTATCGGTGGTGGCGCCGGCCGGCTACGGCAAGACCACATTGCTGGCGCAGTGGGTGGAATGCAGCGGCCCGGCCGTCGCCTGGGTGTCCGTCGACGAGGCCGACAACGATCCCAAGGTGCTGCTGAGCTATGTGGCGGTGGCGCTGGACCGGGTCCATCCGATCGGTGAGCGCGTCTTCGACGCGTTGGCATCCCCGGTGAGCTCGGTGCCCGGGTCGGTGGTGCCACGCCTGGCCGGGGCGTTCTGGTCGATGAGCGAGCCGGTCGCGTTGGTCCTGGACGATGTGCACCTGGTGCGCAACGTCGAGTGCCGGGCGGCGTTGTCGGTGCTGGCCGATCACGTGCCCGCGGGTTGCCGGATCGTGTTCGCCGGGCGGGACGAGCCGCCGCTCCGGGTGGCCAGACTGCGGGCCGAGGGGCGGGTCGCGGAGATCGACGCGCGAGACCTGTCGCTGTCCGCGGAGGAGACGGCCTCGCTGCTGCGCGCCGCCCGGGTCGATCTGGGCGAGGGCCGGGCCGGCGAGGTTCACCGCCGGACCGAGGGATGGCCGGTCGCGGTGTACCTGGCGGCGCTCTCCCTGCGCGAGGGCGGGTCGGGGCATCGGGCGGCGGCCCGGTTCCGTGGGGACGACCGGCTCGTCGGCGACTATGTCGAGTCCGAATTCCTGGCCCGGATCTCCGGCGTCGAGCGCGTCTTCCTGACCCGGACGGCGGCACTGGAGCGACTGTCCGGCCCGCTGTGCGACGCGGTGCTGGGCGTGCCCGGTTCCGCCGCCCTGCTGACCGCGCTGGCCCGGTCCAATCTGCTCCTGGTCCCGCTTGATCGGCGGGGCGAGTGGTTCCGGTACCACCGCCTGTTCCGCGAGGTGTTGTTGGCGGAACTGCAGCGGACCGAGCCGCACCTGCTGGCGGAGCTGCGGCGTCGCGCATCCGCGTGGTGCCTGCAGAACGGCTCGCCGGAGGAGGCGATGCAGTACTCGATCCTGGCGGATGACGTCGACACCGTCGCCACCCTGCTGCCGAAGCTGTGGGGACCGATCTACCGGCAGGGCCGGACGGCGACCCTGCAGCGCTGGTTCTCCTGGCTGCACGATCGAGACGGCATCCAGGGGCACCCGCTGGTCGCCCTGAACGCGGCCTTCCTGGCCGAGACGACGGGCCACCCGGTCCAGGCCGAGAGGTGGGCGGCTGCGGTCGACCGGTGGCAGTACGACGCCGACGGACCTGGTTTCGACGCCTACACGCAGGCGCTCGCCGCGACCCTTCGAGCCATCCTGTGCCGCGACGGTGTCGAGCAGATGCGCGCCGACGCCGACGAGGCCGCGCACCGGTTCGCGATGGCCAATGTCCTGGTGCCGGTGACGCCGCTGCTGCAGGGGGTCGCCCGGGTGCTGCGTGGGGACGTCGCCGCGGCCGACGGGTACTTCGCCGACGCCCTGACCCTGGACGAGGCGAGCTTCTCGCCGGACATCATGGCCACGCTGTGCCAGCGCTCGCTGCTGGCGATCGCCCGCAATCACTGGGACGAGGCCGACGGATTCGCCCGACGAGCCGAGGCCTGCCTCGACGAGGTCGGCACCGTGGACTCCTACGCTGCGGCGTTGACCAGTGCGGTGCGGGCCAGGATCGCCATGCACCGCGGCGAGATCTCGGTGACCCGGCGCCGGCTGATGGATGCGTTGCGCCTGCGTCCCCTGATGACGTACGTGCAGCCGCACTGGGCCGTTCAGCTCCGGTCCACGCTCGTCCGGGTCACGCTGGCGCTCGGTGACCTGGCCGGCGCTCGAACGCTGATGCTGGAGATCGACGAGATCTTCTTGCGCCGGCCCGATCTCGGCACTCTGGTCGACGATGTCGCGGCACTGCGGACCCAGTTGGGCAGCGCGCGCGGTCGAATTATCCCGGGCGCATCCACGCTGACTCCGGCCGAACTTCGGGTGCTGCCGTTGCTGGCCACCCATCTGCCGGTACCGCAGATGGCCGGGGAATTGTTCCTGTCCCCGGCCACGGTCAAGTCGCACATTCGGTCGATCTACCGAAAGCTCGGCGCCACGTCCAGGAGTCAGGCGGTCGGCGAAGCCCGGGCGCTGGGCCTGCTGGAGGGCTGACGAGCGAACTTCCCCCTGTCCGGGGGATGGAACCCACCCGACCGGGCCATGGAATGGCGTCGGACGGCGGGAGGGACATGGAGCAGGTGCCCAGGTACCAGGAGACGCTGCGGCGGCTGTCGATCTTCGACGAGCGGGTCGCCGCCGCCGGATGCGGGCTCGGCGGGTTCGGACTGGACGCCGGCGGCACCCCGTCACTGGATCTGAAGACCGCGGCGCTGCTGCAGGTGGCGGCGTCGACGGCGATGGGCTCGTCGGCGGTCTGCCTGGAGTGGAGCACCGCGCGGGCACTGGCGGCCGGCGCGACGAAGGACGAGATCGTGGACGTGCTCCTGGCGATCGGTGTGGTGGCCGGAGTCGACCGGATCGTCTCGGCGGCTCCCTTGCTCGCGCTCGCGCTCGACTACGACGTCGAGGCGGCGCTGGCGGATCCGGACGATCGGTGAGGTCCACGGACGATGCTCGACGACGAACCCTCGAGCGGACCGCACCGTCCGGAACCGGTGTGCTCTCGGCGGTGCGGCGAAGCCGCGGCGTCGTCGGGGCCGCCTTGATCGTCGCGGTCGCGACGCTCGTGCTGCTGGGAGTTCTGTTCGGACCCGTCGTGGTGGCCGACACCTACGGCGGCATCAACGGCATCGGACTCCTCGTCATGATCGTGGTCGGCGTCGCCGGTGGCCGCAGCCGAGGTTGACGTTGATCGGTTTGCCCCGATTGGGGTGATGCGGCCGGACCCTCGACGGTCGAGAATCGTCGTCGCACCACGCCCGGGGAGGTCCGCGGACAACCGGGGCGCACGCGACGAGGCGGACCTCAGGCTGCTCGAGAACGGAGCGCAATGACAAATCAGCCCGCTCAGGTCGTCCTGATCAACGGGTTCGGCGTGCTCTTCGTGGTCTTCAACATGTTCGGATTGGGCCTCAAACTTCCTATCGGCAGGTTGCTGGCCCAGACCGCCGCGCACTGGAAAATTGCGGGCTGCTGTTGGCGATCAATTTCGTCGTCATCCCGCTGATCTTCGTCGGGTACCTGCTGACCGTTGCGGCGTCAATTCCGGCCGAAGTCAAGGTCGGGTTCTGCATCGCCGCCCTGAGCGCGGGCATGCCGTTCGCCCCACTGCTGGCGAAGCTCGGCCGGGCGAACGCGAACATCGCCACCACGATGCTGGTCGTGCTGACGGTCGCCACCTCGATCGCCCTCCCGATCGGGCTGCCGCTGGCCATCAAGGCCGTCGACGTCCAGCTCGAAACCCCGGTGTGGGGGATTGCCTGGCCCCTGCTGCTGTTCCTGCTGCTGCCCCTGGCGCTGGGCTGTTGCTTCCGGCTCTGGTGGCCCGACCTGGCGCCGCCGCTCGATCGCTGGATCATTCGGATGGAGATCCTGTTCCTACTGCTGAATCTGAATTTCACCCTGTTCGTCTACTGGGATCTGTTCGTGCAGACGTGGGGTACCGGCAGTTACCTCGCCGCCCTGGCCGGACCGTTCATCGGCCTCGGCTGTGGATATCTGCTGGTGACGGGCGTGCGGGTGAAGGATGTGGCCACCAGGCACGCGGCCGAGATCACCACCGCGGTACGCAACATCTGTCCGATGCTGCTGATGATGATCTTC
>JBDHZW010000324.1:0-6047 GCA_039812105.1 Nakamurella sp. | reverse complement strand
TGGCCCTCACCGACGTGCCCGTGGTCGGCGCGACGTTCGCGGGTCGCGAGGTGCCGGCGGGCGAGCTGACCGACGGGCTGTCCGTGGTGTTCCACGCCCCGCCGGCCGGCGGCGTCGACGTGACGCTGGTGCTCGGCTCGACCGGCGAGGCCCGGCTGACCGTGCTGGACGGCTCGGACGGGCTGGACGGCCTGCCCGGCTTCACCCCGCGGCCGGCCGGGGTCGGCATCGCCGGCTCGCACACCTCCGAGATGGCCGTGGTGGCCCGCAGCTACACCCTCTGACCGTCCACCAGGATCTCGACCTTGTCCGGGTAGAACGCGACCAGGCCGGCGATCGGCGCCACCGCCGCGGTGGGGAACGAGTAGCACCAGGCGATGTCCGGGTGCTGCACGCCGTCGACCGTCGCCGACAGGTAGTACGACGTGGTTCCCTTGTAGGGGCAGGCGGTTTCGGTGTCCGTGGTGCGGCTCAGGTACTCGTGCCGCAGGTCCGGCCCGGGCAGGTAGTAGCGGGTGGGCAGGCCGGTCTCGAACAGCAGCACCGGCGAGGACGAGTCGGCCAGCACGGTGTCGCCGAGCCGGACCTGGACGTGCCGGGTGGATCGGAGGGCGTCCACCCGCACGTACGGATTGCGCGGATGCACGAACACCTCCTCGTCCTCCTCGTACCAGTGGTCGAGCGCGGCCCAGTCGAACCGGACCGTGCCGGCCACCCCGTCCAGCGGGGATTCGACGACGACCTGCGCGGCGCCGGCTCGGTGCTGGTCGCCGACGCGCAGACCGTGCACCCGGATCCGGCCCCGGCGACCGCGGTGCTCGGTCGATTCGTCCACCAGCACGTCGGGCTCGACGTCGTCGAGCGGGATGTAGTACTGCGGGTAGTGCGACCACTCCCAGACGTACGTGGCGCGGGTGGTATCGACAACGGTCCGGCCGCCGAGCACCCCGCGGATGCGGCGGGGGACCGGGGCGACGTCGTCCGCGTGGGCGGCGGCCGGCGGGTACGGGTGGGCCTGCGGTTCGGACGTCATGACGGGTCAGTCTCGTCCTGGTCCGTCCGCGTGACACGGCCGGCCCGCGGTTGCGCACGTACAGTCGGGAGGCCGTTACCGCACCGCCGCGGCGACGCCAGCCGATCGGAGGCGACATGCGCATCCCCGGGCCCGGTGACCTCATCCGATTGACCGGTCAGGCGGTCGACGCCGCCCAGGTCGCGATCGGCCTGGTGCCGCGGCTGGTGACGATCGTCGCCGACGTGGAGTCGCTGATCCGCCGGGTAAACCTGGTGGTGACCCAGATCGAGGCGATCCAGCTCCGGGTGTCGGCCACCCTCGACCGGGTCACCGTCATCCAGGCCGGGGTCGACGACGTGCGGCGCAGCGCCACCGCGCTGGTCGACCGGACCGGGACCGTCATCGACGGGGCCGCCGAACTGACCGCCCGGGTGCAGCCGATCCTGCTCACCTACGAGCCGATCCTGCAGAAGCTGGAGCCGTCGCTGGCCCGGCTCGCCATCACCACCAGCGAGCAGGAGATCGACGCGGTGATCGCGTTGATCGATCTGCTGCCGTCGATCGTCGGCAAGCTGGACAGCGACATCCTGCCGGTGCTGGACACTCTGGCCACCGTGGCGCCGGATCTGCGCGACCTGCTGGACGTCTCGAAGGAGTTGAACGAGCTGATCGGCGCGGTGCCCGGACTGGGCCGGGTGAAGAAGCGAATCGAGGAACGCCAGCAGGAGCAGGACGACTACCGGGCCGAGGAGCAGCCGCCGCCGTCTCCGGACCGGGGCCCGACCGATCCCGCGGCGGACCCCCCGCAGCCGGCCGGCACCGGATCGGCCTGAGCCGGGTCGACGGACTGCCCGTGGACATCCGGTGGATGAAGGCGTTCATGGCGGTCTCGCAGGAGCTGAACTTCGGCCGGGCGGCCCTGCGGCTGCACCTGGCCCAGCCCGCGGTCACCGCGCAGATCCTCAGCCTGGAAAAGGATCTCGGCGTCAAGCTGTTCGATCGGAACAGCCGCGGGGTGCGGTTGACCGAGGCCGGCGAGGCCTTCCTGGAGCCCTGCCGCGCCGCGCTGCGCGCGATCGACGCGGCCGCGCTGCAGGCTCGCAACAGCGGCACCGGTGAGCACGGCCGGCTCCGGATCGGGTTCAACGTCGGCTTCAGCATCGACCCGTTGGTCCCGCTCACCCGCGCGGTCCGCAGCCGCTACCCGCTGCTGGACTGGGAGATCGACATCCCCCGGCTGAACACCGAAATCGTCCGGCTGGTGCAGACCGAGGAGTTGCAGCTCGGCCTGGTCGGCGGCCCGGTGACCGGCGACGGGCTGGCCCGCCGCCGGGTGGCGCTCGGCCGGCTGTGCGTGCTGGTGCCCCGCGACCATCGGCTGGCCGGGTTGTCCGAGGTGTCGATGACGACCCTGCGGGACGAGCCGTTCGTGCTGGCCCGCAGCGGTCCCGGCACCCTGCGCAGCCTGGTCGAGCAGGCCTGCGAGCGCGGCGGCTTCGTGCCCGACCGGGCCACCAGCGTCCCGGACATCTCCGGGGTGCTGGCGCTGGTCGCCGCCGGCGTCGGCATCGGCTTCGCCCTGTCCACCACCCGGGTGTTGAACCCGCAGGGCGTGGTGATGATCCCGATCGTCGAACCGCCGCCGATCGAGACGTTCCTGATCTGGAAGGCCGGCCGGGAGACCCGGTCGCTGCGCAACGTCATCGAACTGGCCGAGGCCGTCTTCCCCGATCGCTGACCCCGGCGGACGCCGCGCGCCGGCGATCAGCGTTCGCGATCGTCGGGATCGAAGACTGCTATTGGACGCCGGCGGAACCGGCTCGCTACCGTTTCGGCACCGGATTTCACCGCCATTCCCCCCGCGACCAAGGTCGAAAAGCTTTGCTTCCCAACGGAAGACGACCGCACCAGTCCACGACTCGACGAGGAGCCCGACCGTGCCCGACAGTTCCGCCACCCCGATCCACGGCAAGAAACCGAAGCTCGCCGCCGCGGCCAGCTTCGTCGGCAGCACCCTGGAGTACTACGACTTCTTCATCTACGGCGCCGCCTCCGCGCTGGTGTTCGGCAAGCTGTTCTTCTCGGACCTGAGCCCGGCGCTGGGCACCCTGGCGTCGCTGCTGACCTTCGCGATCGGCTACCTCGGCCGGCCGATCGGCGCGGCCGTCATCGGCCACTTCGGCGACAGGGTCGGCCGCAAGCAGATGCTGATCCTGACCCTGATCGGCATGGGCATCTGCACCTTCCTGATCGGCTGCCTGCCCACCTACGGCACCATCGGGGCGGCCGCTCCGATCCTGCTGCTGGTGCTGCGGCTGGCCCAGGGCCTGGCGGTGTCGGGGGAGTCGGGCGGCGCGACCACCCTGTCCCTGGAGCACGCCCCCGAGCACCGGCGGGCCTTCTACGCCAGCTGGGTCAACCAGGGCGCCGCCGCCGGGTCGACCCTGGCGTCGCTGGCCTTCCTCGGCTTCTCGGCCATGCCCACCGACGCGTTCCTGAGCTGGGGCTGGCGCCTGCCGTTCCTGCTCAGCGCGGTCGTCGTGCTGGCCGGCGTGATCATCCGCTCCCGGCTGCCGGAGTCGCCCGAGTTCGAGAAGGTGGAGGACCACCACGCCGTGGCCAGGACCCCGCTGTGGACGGTGCTGACCAAGCAGACCTCGTCGGTGCTGCGGGTCATCGGCCTGGCCGTGCTGTCCGTGGTGGTGCCGATCAACCAGGTGTTCGCGCTGTCCTTCGGCGTGTCCGCCGGCATCGCCCGGCCGACGATGATCATCATCGGGCTGGCCGGCTCCGTCCTGGCCATCGGCACCCAACCGCTGTTCGCGCTGCTGGCCGACCGGATCGGTCGCAAGCCGTTGTTCGTCACCGGCGGCCTGATCGCCGGCGCGGCCACCTTCCTGATGTTCGCCGGCCTGACCGGCGCCTCGGTCCCGGCCACCACCCTGGGATCGGTGCTGATGATGTCCGTCGGCTACGCGATGTGCAACGCGGTGACGCCGGCGCTGTTCGCCGAGATGTTCGACACCCGGGTCCGCTACACCGGTGTCGCGGTGTCCGGCCAGCTCGGCCAAATCTTCCCCGGCTTCGCCCCGGCCATCGCCGCCGCGATCATCGCCGCGGGCGGCGGCGGCACCCAGATCTCGCTGTTCGTGGCCGCCTGCTGCGCGTTCAGCATCCTGGTCGTGCTGACCGCCCGGGAGACCCGCGCCGTGCGCACCGATGAGCTCGGCGGCCTGCGCGGCCGGCACGTCGTCACGACCGAGGCGCCGACCGCGGTGACCGCCGAGGCGTCCCGATGACGGTCTCGACGCTGACGGCGCCGGAGGTGACCACCACCCGCGGCACGGTCCGTGGGGAGCACCGCAGGGGCATCACCGTCTTCCGCGGCATCCCCTACGCCCAGCCCCCGGTCGGCGCGCTCCGGTTCGCCGCCCCGCGGCCGGTGCCGGCGTGGGCCGGGACCCGGGACGCCGTGCGGTTCGGGCCGGCGGTGCCGCAGAGTGCCGCCGCCCGCCGGGCCTCGGCCGTGCCGGCCGAAACCGTCGCCCCCGGCGGGTCGGCGTCCGAGGACTTCCTCACCCTGAACATCTGGACGCCCGACCTGACGGCGCGCCGGCCGGTGATGGTGTGGATCCACGGCGGCGCCTACCGCGGCGGCGGCACAGCGACCCCCTCGTTCGAGGGCAGCCGGCTGGCGCTGGACGGCGACGTCGTCGTCGTGACGGTCAATCACCGGGTCGGCATGGAGGGTTTCGCGCAGATCGAGGGCGCGCCGGCCAATCGCGGGCTGCTCGACGTGGTCGCCGCCCTGCGCTGGGTGGCCGAGAACATCGACGGTTTCGGCGGCGACCCCAACGCCGTCACCGTGTTCGGCCAGTCCGCCGGCGCGGGCGCGGTGGCCTGCCTGCTGGCGATGCCGGCCGCCCGGGGCCTGTTCCACCGGGCCATCGCGCAGAGCGTGCCGGGCACCATGCTCACCCCGGCCCTGTCGGCGGCCATCACCGCCCGGGTCGCCGCCGACCTCGGTCGGGCCCCGACCGTGGCCGGTCTGGCCGTCGTCGACCCGGTCGAGCTGGCCGAGGCGGCCGACCGGGTCGCCGGCCGGATGACCCGCCACGCCGCCACCTGGGGGGTCGTCGCGCACACCGCCACCCCGTTCTCACCGGTGGTCGACGGGACCGTGCTGCCCGCCGACCCGTGGACGGCCCTGCGTACCGGCGCCGCCGCCCAGGTCCCGCTGATCGTCGGGCACACCCGGGACGAGTTCCGCGCGTTCACCCGCGGCGACGGCCGCCTCCCGACGATCACCGGGGCGCAGGCCGACGAGGCGGTCGACCGGTTCGGGCCGCCGGGTTCGGCGGCCCGAACCCGGGGCGCCGATCCGGTCACCACCTACGAGACGGTGAACTCCGACTGGCTGTTCCGGATGCCGTCCGCGCACCTGGCGAGCGTGCAGGCGGCCACCGGGGCACCGGTCCACCTGTTCGAGCTGGCCTACACGGTGCCGCGGGCGGGCGGCCTCCTCGGCGCCCCGCACAGCGCCGACCATCCGCTGGTTTTCGGGAACTTCGCCGGCGGGATCGCCGACCGCTACTACGTCCGGCCGGTCGCCGCGGAGACCGAGCGGCTGGGCCGGCGGATGCGGCGGGCCTGGGCGGACTTCGCGCGCACCGGCGACCCGGGGTGGGCGCCGTTCACCGGTGAGGACCTGCGGACGATGGTGTTCGACACGGAGCCGGCCGTGCGGCGCTACCCGCACGAGGACGCACTGCGCGCCTACCCGCCGCCGTCGGTGCTGGATCTGACCGGGCCGGCCGGGACCTGATCCGGGTTGCCCGGTAGGGCACCCCAAGCTGCCCGAAGGGTTGCCCGCCCGGACCTTGGCCCGTCCGGCCGGGCGCCGGACCGTGGAGTCCCGATGACGACCCTCGCCCGACCGGCCCGGACCGGCGCCCGGACGGCCGCACCGACGACGGTGCCGACGGCAACACCGACCGCGGCGCCGCGCCGGCGTCCGCCCACCGGGCCGCCC
>JBDHZW010000323.1:0-6047 GCA_039812105.1 Nakamurella sp. | reverse complement strand
TCGCAGTACCCGGATGCCCATTGCCGACCTTCTGCACCGCGTCCGCGGCCAACACCCGGGCAGTATCCACCGCCCGCCTGTCCAGATCGGACCAGTCGTCCGGGACGTGGGGGGCGGTCAGGTCGAGGGTCTCGGATCTGGACACCGGAAGTGGGCTCCTTGGGCTGTTGATGACGGTGGGGCCGTTGATGACGGACATCGGCGTACCACCATCGTAGGCAGAACAATAACTTTGCGCAATGCGTTTGCGCATGCGCTGAGTCAGTGGGGCAGTGTGGGCTGGTCACCGGCCGATGCCGTTCGGCCGGTCGCGGACGTGCCGGCTCAGCACCCGCGCAAGTTGCGCAAATTTTGCTAGGCTCGACGCCATGACCGCTCGACGACGACGGCAGACCGTGACCATGGCCGATGTGGCCGCGGCCGCCGGGGTGTCGATCACCACCGTCTCGCACGTCGTCAACCGGACGCGGCCGGTCGGGGTCGACGCCACCCGCAAGGTGCAGGACGCGCTGGAGTCCACCGGGTACCTGGCCGACCCGGCCGCGGACCGCGCGGCGACCTCCTCCCAGACGCTCGGCCTGGCGATGTCCGCGATGACCAACCCGTACTTCGCCGAACTGGTGCACGCCCTGGACCGCCGCGCCGCCGCCCTCGACTACGCCGTGCTGCTGGCCGAGACCCACGACGATCCGGACACCGAGCACCGGGCCGTCCGTGCCCTGCTGCGCCGCAAGGTCGACGGCCTGATCATCGCCCCGTCCGCGGACAGCTCCGCCGGCCTCGACCTGGCCGCCCAGCGGGAGGTTCCGGTCGTGCTGATCGACCGGTTCATCGCGCAGCCGCTGGACCAGGTGGCGACCGAGAACCGCAACGCGGCCGCCGGTCTGGTCGATCACCTGATCGGTCTGGGCCACCGCCGGATCGGCCTGATCACCGGCCCGACCGGGATCAGCACGACGACCGAGCGCGTCGAGGGCTACCGGGACGCCCTGGCCCGCGCCGAGATTCCCTACGATCCGGACCTGGTCACCGCCGGCGAGGCCGCCGAGCCGGACGAGACGGCGCCGATCGGCCGGCTGCTCGGGCTCGCCGAGCCGCCGACCGCGGTGGCCACCATGAACAACCAGACGACGATCGCCACCCTGCGCGGGCTGAAGCGGGCCGGCCTGCGGGTTCCCCAGGACATCGCGCTGGTCGCCTTCGACGACTTCCCGTGGGCCGACCTGTTCGAGCCCGGGCTGACCGCGGTGGCCCAACCGATCGATGCCATCGGCGCGCAGGCCATCGACCTGCTGTTGACCCGGATCGGCGACCCGACCATCCCGCCGCGGCAGATCCGGATCCAGCCCACCTTCGTGCACCGCAGCTCGTGCGGCTGCCCCTCCTGACGGCACCGGGTGTGACACTGGGCCGATGGACGGCAAGGTCGACCTCAAACGGACCCTCGACTCGTTTCGGGCCCGCCTCGGGGAGTTCCGAGTCGTGGACGTTCCGGCGAGGCAGTACCTGATGATCGACGGTCGGGGCGATCCGAACACATCGGCGTTCGCCGCGGCGATCGAGGCGATCTACCCGGTCGCGTACGCGCTGAAGTTCGCCAGCAAGCAGGAGCTGGGCCGCGACTACGTGGTGCCCCCGCTGGAGGGCCTGTGGTGGGCGGACGACATGGACTCGTTCACCGCGGCCCGCGACAAGTCCCGGTGGAGCTGGACCCTGCTCACGATGGTGCCGGACTGGCTGGACCACAAGGCGTTTCGGAGCGCCGTCGACCGGGTCGCGGCCCGGCGGCCGGCGCGGCCGGACGACGTCCGGTTGGAGACGTTGACCGAGGGCCGGTGCGTGCAGACGCTGCACGTCGGGTCGTTCGACGACGAGGCCGCCGTCCTGGACCGAATGCACCACGAGTTCATCCCCGGCCGGGGGCTGCGGATGACCGGGCGGCACCACGAGATCTACCTCAGCGACTTCCGCCGGGTCGCCCCCGAACGGCGTCGGACGATCCTTCGCCAGCCGATCACCGACGCCTGACCGGGTCAGAACGTACGACCGGTCAGAACGGCGGTGGGTCGTCACCGCGGGGCCCGACGCTCGGGTCGTACTCGATGCGGGTGGGGTGGGCGAGGCGGTGGCGGAGCAGGGCATCGGTCAGGCGCACCTCGATCAGGCTCGGCGCGGGTCCGGGGTCCGTGGTGTCGCCATCGGCGGCGGGTTCGTCCGGCGTGGTGCCGTCGTCGGCGGTGGGTTCGTCCGCGGAGGGCTCGTCCGGGGCGACGATCGGCGGGCTCGGGTTCTCCCGCCACTGAGCGATCGCGTCCAGCTGTTCGGCGATGGTGGTGCCGGCGGTGCGGATCCAGGCGTCGGGTGGGGCGGTCTGCCGGCGGCGACGGGTATAGGTGTGCCCGGTCGGGCTGGTCCAGTTGATGACCAGCCGGCTGGTGTCGACGCTCAACTGCCAGCCGGCGTGGGTCTTGAGCAGGTGGTGACGGCGGCACAAGCCCTCGGTGTTGGCGACCGTGGTGGGTCCGCCCCGGCGAGGGTCCTGACGGTTGAACGGCTCGCGGTGGTCGATGTCGCAGCGCCAGACGGGTTGCCGGCACGACGGGAACTGGCAGGTGTCGGTGAGGACGGCGATCTGGTCGCGCACGGCCTGTCGGGGTCGGTAGGTCAGCTCGCCGCAGTCGACGACCGTGCCGGTGGCCGGGTCGGTGACGGCGGCGGTGATGGTGCCGGCGCTCCGGGCGATGGTGCGGGCCAGGTCGGCGGGGATCGAGCCGAATCCGGCCAGGACGGCGGGCAGGTCGTTCAGGCCGGCCAGCGTGTCCAGGCTCATGGTGACGGTCAGGTGCGGGCGGCGACCCTGCCGGGACAGGACCCGGGACGGATTGCTCGTGGACCCGGCCTGCTGGCCCGAGTCGGCCGAGTCTGCCGGGGTGGTCGTCGAGTCGCTGGGAATCTCGGGGATGCCGGCGGGATCGGGTGGCTCTGGCGCGACCGGGAGGACCGGGTCCGAACCACCGGTATCGACGCCGGAGGCGCCGTCGCCGGTCGCCGCGACGGAATGACCGAGATCGTCGGCCCGGTGGTCGGTGGTGGGGTCGGACGCACATTCTCGACGGGCGCGCGGCGTCGGCGAACCGTGGTCGGGCAGGGGGCGGCCGAGATAACCGGTGAGGTCGACGATCCCGCCGGCGAGCAGCCGATCGGCGATGTCCACCAGGGCGTCCACTCGGCGGGCGCCGATGCCACGGTCGTCGCCGACCACGCCCGTGGTGCCGGTGGCCAGCAGGTCGCTGACCTGGAAGATCTTGACCGCGCCGTCGGCCGGCAGGAACGCCTTGAGGGTGGCCATGGCGTCGGTGCCGGGGGAGACGGTCACGTCGCGGCGGCCGGCGGCACGCTCGTGCCGGTCCGCCGCTCCCTGCGGATCGGCGGCGATGACGGCCTGCGCGGTGATCTCGCGGATCTCACTGGTGCACCGGTCGGCACATTCGGCCAGGATCTGACCGAGCACCGGGCCGACCACCTCCGTCGGCAGCACCTGGGCCTGCTCGACGATCGCTCGCAGCTTGCCGCGGTCGAGGACACCGTCCTCGGCCGCCTGTCGGGCCGGCGCGAACTCCTCGGTGAGCAGCACCGACTCGCGGACGCGGACGCCGGCGGTGACGGGGGCGATGCGCAGCGCGGCGGCCACCTCCGCCGCGGCCAAACCAGCCGCCGCTTCGGGCACCATGGCCTGCACGTTGCCGTCCTCGTCGTCGCCGCCGAGCAGGCCCGACCGGCGGGCGAGCTTGCGCGCCAGCGGCATCGGATCGCTGGCGACGAACGGCACCGTCAAGGCGGCCATCAGCCGCGCCTGAACACCCAGGATCAGCGAGGCGGCCTTCTCCGAACAGACGATCGCGTCCACCAGCTCCGCCCCGCTCAGGGCGCCGGCCTCCACCCGGGCAAGAGCGGTCAAGGACGGGGCATCGGCCGGTTCGGCGGCCAGAGCGGCCCACGACGGGGACGGCACCGAACACACCTCATCCTCCACTGCCGTCACCTCCCACCGTGGTACGCATGTTTGAATCATAGCCGTTGAACACGACTATCACAATACACACGTCGGTTCGCTCGCCATTCAGGACCATGGAATCAGAACGGTCCGACACCGACCCCGCCGACCGGCGCATCAGGGTCCGGCGGGGGGTGGTGGCCCCCGCGGTCGCGGCGCTAGCCTGCGGTGATGCACCGGATCTTCACGACGAGCGTTTCCTCGGTCTACCCGCTGTACGTGGCGAAGGTGGAGAAAAAGGGCCGGACCAAGGATGAGCTGGACGAGGCGATCCGCTGGCTCACCGGCTTCGACGAGGCCGAGCTGCGGCACCACCTCGACGCGGACTCGACGTTCGAGGAGTTTTTTGCCGCCGCCCGGCTCAACCCCGACTCCTCGCTGATCACCGGAAGCGTCTGCGGCGTGCGGGTTCAGGACGTCGAGGATCCGCTGATGCGCCGGATCCGCTACCTGGACAAGCTCGTCGACGAGATCGCCAAGGGACGGCCGATGGACAAGGTGCTCCGCGGCGGATCGCCCCCGTCGGGCGTCGGCCCCACCCGCGCGGGTGCGTCGACCGGCTGAACCCGCCCCGAAACCCCGCCGGCCCCCGAGAAACCGCCGGCCGCGGAATGTGGATCCGGCCGACCCGTCAGGCCGCCCCGGCCAGGTGGGCCACCGGGGTCGCGGCCGGAACCCGCCGGGCGCGCATCAGCACCAGCACCAGCACGCCGCCCACCACGCCGACCAGCCCGGCGGTCAGATAGATCGAGTCCAGGCCGGCCGCCGACGCCGCCCGCAGCGCACCGAACAGGGCGCCGCGGTCGGCCGGCGCGGCCTGGGCGAGAAGCTGCTGCGCCTGGCCACCGACCAGCGCCTGCGCCGTCGCACCCGTTGCCCCCCGCACCCCGGCGTCGCCCAGCGAATCGGTGGCGACGGTCGCGAAGATCGTGCCGAGCACCGCGATGCCGATGGCGAAGCCCAACTGCCGCATGGTGTTCACCATGCCCGCGGCCATTCCGCCGCGATGGACCGGCACCGCGGCCATGGCCGCCGAGGACAGCGTCGGCGTGGCCAGCCCGACGCCGAGGCCGATCACGACGAAGCCGGGCAGCAGGGCCGGCCAGCTCGCGTCCGGCCCGATCAACACGGCGACGAGCACCGCGCCCGAGCCGATCAGCACCAGCCCGCCGCCGACGATCGGTCCGGGCGCCCGGCCGTGTACCAGCCGGCCGGTGCCGGCGGCCACCAGGAACGAGGCGATCGCCATGGCCAGCGTCACCGAACCGGCCTGGATCGGCGACAACCCGAGCACGCTCTGCATCCAGATCGACGTGTAACTCAGCGCGGCGAACGCGGCGAAGTTCAGCACCAGCGCGGCCAGCAGGGTGCCGGCGAACGAGCGGTTGCGCAGCAGCCGCAGGTCGACCATCGGCGCCGCCCGAGTGGCTTCGACGAGGACGAATCCGCCGAATCCGACCGCCGCCACCACCAGCGGCAGCCACACCGACGGGTCGGTCCAGGCGTCGGTGCCGGTGTGGATGAGGCCGAGGGTCAGCGCGCCGGCGCCCACCGTGAAGGTGAGGATGCCGGGCCCGTCGATGCGGTGCACGACCTCCGGCCGGCCGGCCGGCAGCACCCGCAGCGCCAGCGCGATCGTCACCACGCTGATCGGCACGTTCACCCAGAAGATCCAGTTCCAGGACAGGGTCTGGGTCAGCAACCCGCCGAGCACGGGTCCGGCGGCCGCCGCGGCCGCGCTCACCGCTCCCCAGATCCCGTAGGCGGTGCCCCGGTCGCGGCCCTGGTAGGAGCGGTTCAGCAACGCGAACGTGGTGGCGAACATGGCCGCCGCGCCGACGCCCTGCACGGCGCGGGCCGCGATCAGCACGCCGGCGGTCGGCGCCATTCCGCAGACCAGCGAGGACAGCCCGAAGATCGCCAGACCGGCGACATAGGAGGTGCGGTGGCCGATCCGGTCGGCCAGGCCGCCGACGCCGAGCAGCAGCGCGGC
>JBDHZW010000322.1:0-6064 GCA_039812105.1 Nakamurella sp. | reverse complement strand
GCCGATGAGTTCGGCGTCCCGAACCCGTCTATCCAGGCAAGAACCGAATCGCGTCACGGTACGTACCCACCAGCGACTCACCCAGCAGCACCCCGTCGCCCCGCCTGCATTCCCGGCCGACGCCCGGCCGGAGTGGTATGGCGACAAGGCATCTCGCGCAGCACGCCGATCCGTGGCGGTCGATGCCCGACCGCCGCCGGCGTCGCCCGCCCGAGGACCCGGTGACCGACTTCGCCGCCCTGGTCGACCCCTGGCTCACCGGTCGATAGGCTGACACCCATCGGGCCCGGGCCGCAGCACGATGCACTTTCCACCCGGCCCGGCGTGGCACTCCCGCCCGGCACGGTCCGGACGGGACGATTCGCACTGACCTGCGATCGAAGCTCCCGACGAAGGGATGTGCGGCATGCGACGAGTCGTCGCGATCGCCAACGGCAAGGGCGGCGTCGGCAAGACGACGCTCACCGCCGGACTGGCCGGTCAGCTGGCCCAGACCGGCTCCCGGGTGCTGGTGGTGGACACCGACCCGCAGGCCAACCTCGCCCGCGACCTCGGGTACACCACCGGCGACGGCAGCAACCTGTCGCTGGCCATCACCCACGGCCTGCCGCTCGAGGCCACCCGATCGGTCCGCGACCGGCTCGACGTGATCCCCGGCGGGCCCGCGCTGTGGGACGTCGCCCCGGCCTTCACCGCTCGCGGCGCCCGGGGGGCCACCCTGCCCGGGCTCAAGCCCGCGTTGGACAAGGTCAGGCCGGAGAAGAAGGGCGCCGACTACGACGTGGTCCTGGTCGACACCCCACCCGGCGAACCGATCCTGCAGGAACTGGTGTTCGCCGCCGCCGACTACCTGATCATTCCCACCCGCTCCGACGAGGCCAGCCTGGACGGGCTGGTGGTCGTCGCGCAGCGGTTCGCCGCGGCCCGCGCGGTCAACCCCGACCTGACCCTGCTCGGCGTGGTGCTGTTCGGCGTTCGGGCCGGCAGCACCCGGATGATCGCCCGGGTCCGCAAGGCCCTGCAGGAGACCCTGGGGGACGCGGCGCCGGTGTTCGCGACGCCCGTTCGCTACCTGGAGAGCGCCGCCGTCGACATGCGCAGCCGCGGCCTGCTCCCGTACGAGCTGACCAAGATGCACCGGGCCGATACCCGCCAACGGCTGTCCCGGCTCCGCGAGGGCGCTCCCGCCGACACCGCGGACAGCCTGCTCAGCCGCGACTCGTCGGCGGCCGGCCTGGCCGCCGACTACGCCGCGCTGGCCGACGAGGTGCTCGCCGCGATGAAGGCCGGCAAGGGCGGCAAGCGCCGACTGGGAGTTGCGGTATGAGCGGAGGGGCGCGATGAACCGGCCGAACCTGGAGGGGCTGTTCAACGGCAGCGCCACCGCGGAACCACCGATGACCGCTCTGATCGGCAAGCCGACCGCACCCGAGACGCCGGCGACCGAGCCGGCGCCGGCCCCGCCGGCAGCGGCTGAATCGGAATCGGAATCGGCCAGCCTGTTCGATCCCGTCGCGCTCGCGGCACGGTATTTTGCGGTGCTGCAGACGCTGCTGGACATCCAGCGGGAGTTCGGGATGCGGGTGGCCCATCAACTGGCCGAGCTGCCGGGCATGGACAGGTTCCGGCGCTGATCGACGCCAAGGCGCAACGGCAGGGCCACCGGCAGCGGTGCCGCGCCCACCTACTGTCGCGGCTCACCATGGCCGACCCGGAACTGGATACTCCGGCGGTCGTCGAGCACCGGCGGCCCGAGCGCCGGACCTGACCCGGCCGGCGCCGTTCGACGCCGCCGCGGCCGGAGAATTTCCCAGAACCGTGCGCCGACGGTGTACGTATCCCCGGGTGGAGTGCTCCTCAATAGCAACAGGATGTTCCACCCGCTACCTCCGGCCGATGCCCGACCGATTCAGGGGCGGAGCACCCCGCCTCCCAGCCCCACCGGGGAGTCGGCGGCCGATGCCCGGCCGCCGTGGTGAGCCGAGAGGTGAGCGAAGTGCGGGCCGCGTGATGCACCACGCCGGCCCGCACGCGCATGTCCGGGGTCAGCCGCCGGGCCGCTGACCACCGCCCATGCCGCCGCCGCCCATCCCGCCGCCGCCCATCCCGCCGGCCGGGGCCTGACCGGCGGTGAAGGTGCCCACCGAGGTGGCCCCGTCCACGCTGCCGGCCGCGGAGAGCCCGCCGATCGAGTCGCCGCTCACCGATCCGCCGGTGTCGGCGGTGTAGGTCGACCCGCTGGTGACCTGCGCCGACGAGTAGACGATCGACGAGAACGATTTGCTGGCGGTGAACGAGGCCAGCACCGTCCCGTCCGCGGCCACGATGTGCACGATCGTGCCGGCCGGCTGTGCCGCGGAGAACGAGATCGCCACCCAGCCCTGCGCGGACGAGCTGTCCGGCGCCTCGGCCATGCCCGAGCTGCCCGCGGCGAGCAGCACCCCGCCGGTGATGGTGAACGTGCCGTTGGTGTCCAGCGCGCCGTTCATGTCCTCGGTCGGCCCGTTGATCACGATCGCGCCGCCGCTGATGGTGGCCGTCCCGTTCGAGTCCAGGCCGTCGCCGCCGGCGTTGACCACGATCGTGCCGCCGCTGATGTCCAGCTTGTTCGCGTCGTTGGCGGCGAACTGGTCGCCGCCCTGGCCGGAGCCGGAGCCGTCACTGCCGCCCGCCACGTTGATGCCGTCGTCCGAGCTGGTCACCTCGATGTCGCCGCCGGAGATGGTCACCGTGCTGCCCTCGATGCCCTCGTAGGACTGGGCCACGGTCAGCGTGCCGCCGGAGATCACCACGTCGCCGTCGGCGTGCACGCCGTCGTCACCGGAGGTCAGGGTCAGGTCGCCGCCGTTGACGGTCACCGATCCGTTGGAGTGCACCGCGTCGTCGGTGGCCTCGACGGTGACGGTGCCGCCGTCCAGCACCACGCTGACCGCCCCCTTGACGCCCTTGGCGGTGGCCTTGACCTGCACCGAACCGTTGCTGATCACCGCGTCGGTGACGGCGTCGATGCCGTCGTCGCCGGCGGTCACCACGACGGTGCCGCCCTCGATCGCGACGTAGCCCTTGGTGGCGTCCTCATCGTTGTCCGACTTGAGGCCGTCGCCGCCGGCGGTGACGGTGATCGTGCCGCCCTTGACCACCAGGTAGTCCTTGCCCCGGATGCCGTCGTCGACGGCGTCCACGGTGATCGTCCCCGACTCGATGACCAGCCCGTCCTTGCTGGTGATCCCGTCGTTGGCGGTGCCGTGCACGGTCAGGGCGCCGGTGCCGGTGATCGTCAGGTCGGCGGTGCTGTACAGCGCGGCGTTCGGCTCGTCGGTGTCGCCCTCGGTATCGGTGCCGGTGGCGGCCCCCGAGCCGGTGAGCGTGTTCTGCGAGCCGTCGGCCAGCTCGACCACGACCGATTCGGCGTCGGCAACGACCAGCGCGGCACCGGTGGAGTTGGTGATGTCGGCGCCGTCCAGGATGAGCATGACCACCCCGTCGCCGGACACGTCGACGTTCACCTGGCCGTCGGTAAGCGTCCCGCTGACCCGGTAGGTGCCGGCGGCGGTGACGGTGACGACCCCGCCGTCCACGGTGACCGCGTCCGAGCTGCTGGTCGCCGTGCCGCCGGACAGGGTGATCGTCTCCTCGCTCTGGCCGGAGGTGTCGGCGACCTCCTCCACGGCCGCGTTGTCGGCCAGGGTCTGTGCCGCGGTCTGCCCGGCGGCGCTCGTCGAGGACGCCGCCGGACTCGCGGCCGACGAGGACGACGAGGTGGTGGCGGTGCTTGCGGTTTCCCCGGCGGAACACGCGCCGGTCACCAGGGCCAGCGACAACACGATGGGCAGCAGGGTTTTTCGGTTCAGATATCGCACGATGCACTCCGGAAATAGCGGTTGAGGACTCGATGCCATTTGTGGGCGGGCAGGTCCGGGCGCAGCGCGGCCAGCCCGGTCCCGTACTTGGAGATCAGGCTGGGCCGGCAGCCGCTGCGCCACAGCGCCCTGTCGGCGGCGCACGGCCGGCCCGCGGTCTTGGTCTCGACGATGGCCAAGCCGGGCAGGGTGATCTCCCGGCCGGCCGGGTCGGTCCAACGCAGGCCGGTGTCCACGGTGACCCGGCTGGCGGTCTCCGGCAGGAACAGGGTGCGCCGCCGGTACAGGGTGCGCAGCGCCGGATCCAATTGCAGCTGCCAGGTTCCCGGCAGCTCGGCCCCGACGACGACGTGATCGGTGAACTCGCGGCCGGCGTCGTCCAGCAGGTCGGGCCGGACCTCGTGCGGTCGGCGCTGCTTGACCGTGTGCCCGCGCCGGTCCCGGGTCTTCACCTCCAGCCAGCACTGCGCCGAATCGACGTAGGTGCGGGTGCGGATCTTGAACCGGCGCCGCCGGCGCCGCGCGGCCAGCGTGTAGCAGGTCAGTTCGGGTGTGTCGAAATACACCGACTCGTAGTCGAACTCGCGCCGCCCGTCGATCTGCAGCACCCGCGCCTGTGGGGCCAGCGCGGTCAGCACCGGCCGCAGCGCCGATTCGGGCAGGATGTACTTGCGGTCCATCCGGTCCTGCAACGCCGCCCGGGCCAGCAGTTCGGGCAGCTCGACGGTGTCGAAATCGATGTCCACGGGACGGGTCTCGAGGATCGTCATCGGGTCACCAGGGTGTGCCCCACACCCACCGGGCGGTCGGCCGACACCTGGTACCGGACATCGACGGTGGTGGTGTCGTTGACCAGGTCGAGCTTCTGCACGACGACCCGGTGCACCCGGGCGCCCAGGGTCTGCTCCAGGTGCGCGATCAGCGCGGTCTCGTCCGGGTAGGCCTGGTCCAGCACGACCACCTGATGCCGGTACCGGCGCAGCAGCCGCGGGTGGTCACCCAGGAACATGACCGCGACGATCATCGCCATCAGCGACAGCGTGATCCAGTCCGGCGTGGGGGACAGCCCGGCCAGCAGACCGAGGGCCAGGGCCGAGAAGTAGTAGGCGACCTCGTGCTGCTCCAATTCGGTGGAGCGCAGCCGGATGATCGACAGCACACCGAACAGGCCGAGACCGACGCCGGCCGCGATCGCGGTGTCGGCGAGCACGGTGGAGACGGCGAGCACCCCGATGTTGACCACCAGGAAGGCGACCACCAGGTCACGGCGACGGTGCCGCGGGAAGTACAGGGCGAAGACGAGCAGGCCGATCGCCACCCAGTCGGCGGCGAGAATGGCAATCTGCGGCACGGCAATCCTCCAAGTGAACGTGTGGTGAATCCGATGCAAACGCCCGAAGCTGTGCGCCTCCGGTGAGCCGGCCCAGCCTCCGCTCAAAGGACATGGATCACACCGAACGGCGCGCCTCCGGCTCGGCTTCGATCCCGCGGACGAGACTGACCGGCAAACGTGAAGATCGAGCACCGAGCCAGCCGCTGGCCACCGGTGACCGACGCCCGGCCACCGCAGCGGGGTCGCTCACTCGTTGTCAGCCACCGTCGCGGGCGGCCGATGCCAGGTCGCCGATGACGACAGCGGGGGCGCTCGATCACCGGACGCCCGATCGGGGGGCGTAGCGATGGTTCGCCGGTCCACCGCCGACCTACGGGCCGGACTGCCCCGGCCGCTGGCCGGCGACGTCGAGTCCTACCGGCTGTTCCTGGCCGCGGAGCGCAACCGCTCGGCGGCCACGGTGACCGCCTACCTGTCGGACGTGGTGTCGCTGCTGGACCACCTGGGCCGGATGACGGGGGACCGGCCGGCCGACCTGACCGATCTGACGCTGCCGGTGCTGCGCAGCTGGCTGGCCCGGCAGCGCTCGACCGGGGCGGCCCGCTCGTCCATGGCCCGGCGCGCCGCCGCGGCCCGCTCGTTCACCGCCTGGGCCCACCGGACCGGCCGGCTCCCGCAGGACGTCGGCGCCCGGTTGGCCGCCCCCCGGCCGGACAAGGCGTTGCCGGCCGTGTTGCGCGCGGACCAGGCCGAGCGACTGCTCGACGAGCCGCCGACCCTGGCTGACCCGTCCGACGCCCCCGAGGACCGGGCGGTCGTGCTGCGCGACCAGGCGATGCTGGAGCTGCTGTACGCCAGCGGCATCCGGGTG
>JBDHZW010000321.1:0-6092 GCA_039812105.1 Nakamurella sp. | reverse complement strand
GGGCTGACCCGGCTGGTGATCGTCACCGCCGTGCCGGTGAGGTTGGCGCCGTCGGCGCCGGCCGTCGCGCTCGCGGTGACCAGGGCGACCGCCGGCGACAGCGCGACGTTCACCGGGTTCCGGCCGCCGGCGCCGGAGGCGGCGACCACCTGGACGCCGTCCTGGGTGACGGCGGAGACCCGGATGCCGGTCGCGGCGGCGCCGTCGACGGTCGGCACGGTGGCCGCCGGGTTGCCCGCCTGGGTGACGGCGGTGCGGGCGCCGATCGTCGCGGACGAGTGGTGGTCGAGCTGCGCCACCCCGATCCCGATGCCGATGCCCGCCCCCGCGCCGGCGAACGCGCCGCTGCCGGCGATCAGGATCGACGCCCCGCGCAACGCCGCGTCGATGGCGAGATGCCCACCGGCGGACACGATCACGTCGGTGCCGAGGCTCGCCGTGACGTGCGCGGTCAGCAACTGCAGGTTGATCGTGATCGGCAGGGCGAGCGCGTCGGACAGTGTGGTCAGGGCGGCGGCGACCGTCACGACCGACCGGTCGGCGTGCGCGGCGACCAGCACGGTGCCGCCGGCGGTGACGCGGGCACCGTTGCCAACTGACGCGGTGACCACGTCGTCGGCCAGGGTGACGTCGATGGCAGCCCCTGCGGTGACGGTGCCGTAGACGGCGACCGCGCCGGTGACCGAGTAGCCGCGCAGGTCCCGCAGCGCCTGGACGGTCAGGTCGCCGGTGGTGGTGATCGTGGTGTTCGCCCCGATGCTCGCCGTGGTGGCGGTGTGGATCCGGTTGACCGAGACCGATCCGGCCAGGTTCACCGTGACCGGCTTGCCGGCGTCGGTGCGTGGCGGCAGGACCGCTCCGACGCCCAAAGCGACGGTGGTGGGCCGGTCGGTGGACCGGGCGAGGACGGTGACGGTCGGTGCGGTGACGGTGGGCGCGGAGAGCCAGGCGAGCGTGGTGCTGCGCCGGTCGGCGGTCAACGGGTCGCCGAACACCTGGTTGCTCAACTCGTTCCACGCGAACGCACCGGCCAGCGTCAGCGACGGCGTGCTCTGCGGGCGGACCAGGACGGCGGCCGCGACCGCGGTGGCGTCGACCCGGCCGGTCGCCTGCACGGTCAACGCGCCACCGGCCCGGACCGCGCCGGGGACGTCAACGAACGCCCGGGTGGTGTTGCCGACGACGTTCACCGCGATCTGCGCGGACAGCCCGAAACCGTAGACGGCACCGGTGTTCTGGCCGAACGATGAGCCGGCGGCGCCGGTCGCGGCGGAGGCGCCGGCCGGGAGCGGACCGGTCGTCGCGCTGCCGCCGGGCACCGGAGCCACCGACCCCGGGGCCGTCGCCGCGGTGCCGATGGTGACGGCGTCGACCTGCGAGTCGGCGCGCACGGTGATCCGGCCGCCGACGTCCAGCGAGGTCGGCGCGTCGGTCGGCCGGCCGGCCGGCTTCTCGTCCTGGTTGCCGGCGAAGGCCCGGGTGCTGGTGGCCAGGATGGTGACCGCGACGCCGGCACCGACCGAGACCCGGCCGCCGCGCTCCAGCACCGCGCTGACCGCGACGACGACCTGCTGGTTGGTGGCGGTGACGGACAGGTCGCCGCCGGCGACCACGGTGGCGGTGTCCTCGAGGTACGCCGCCGCGGTGGTGTCCAGCCGCAGCAGGGTGACCGCGCCGCTGACCCCGACCTTGGTGGCGTCGCCGCCCTGCTGGGTGAACGCGACCACGACAAGCCCGTTGGCGGCTGCGATCTCGACGTTGCCGCGGGCGGTGATCCGGGCGCCGTCGGCGACGTGCGCGTCGGCGATGCTGTGCAGGGTGATCTGCTGGTAGGTGCCCCCGATGCCGGTCTTGCCGGTGGTACCGCCGCCGAGGGCGGGTTCGGCAACGTCCTGCGCCTTGGTGAGCCCGGCCAGGTGGAAGGTGGTGGCGCGGGTGGTCGCGGTGATCGTCACCGACTGGTCGGCCGCGGCGGTCACCGCGAAGACCGGGTCGGTGGCCGCGTTCGGGTTGTTGAGGATCGCGTTGTTCGCGACCACCGTCGTCGCGGAGTTGATGATGTCGAGCACGATGACGGCGCCGCTGATGGCGAACGTGCTGCGGTCGCTCTCCGACCCGTCCGGGTTCTGCTTCCGGCCGCCGGCGGCGGCGTCGACCGAGCTGGTGGCGATGTTCTGGGAGAACCACTTGAAGGGGCTGGTCAGACCGAGCACGACGGTCAGCACACCGGGCCGGGCGCCGGCGGCGGCACCGGACTGCGCGTCGGCCGCGGCGCCGGGCCACGACTCCGGCTGTGCCGAACCGGCGCCGAAGAGGCGGGCCAGTTCGCCGTTCAGCAACTGGCTCGGCAGCACCGCCCGGCTGGTGAGCGAAAGGGCTTTCGCGGCGGTGACACTCGCGTTCTTGGAGACCTCGGTGGCGGCGCGGTTGGCGTAGCCGGCGACGGCCACCCCACCGGCCAGGGCGACCCTGGCGATGGAGCCGCCCGGCGCCGTCGCGTGCTCGAGCACGGCACCCCCGATCGCGACCGTGGTGGCGTTGTCCTGCGCCTCGCTGCCGATCGTGATCGAGCCCCGGCTGCTCAGCACGGCGCCGGCGTTGACGACCGTGCGGGCATCGTTGCTGCCGGTCGCGACGGTGACGGCGGCACCGAGCGCGAACTCGCTGGTGTCGACGGTCGAGTCGAGATCGACCCCGGCCAGCGTCCCGATCGCCTGCTGGAACCCGACGGACACGGCGGCGTCCGGGATCAGGAACGGCGAGGAGTCGATGACGGCGAACGCCTGCGCGTCGTTGTTCACGTTGACCGCCGACGACGTGACGGTCAGATCCTTGGTGGCGCGGACGGTCCCGCCGACGGTGACCGTCGCGTCGGAGTCGACGTCGGCCACCACGACGCCGATGGCGATGCCGGTGTTGGCCTTCTTCAGCCCCCAGATCATGCTGGTGGTCAGCACCCGCGCGTCATTGGCGACGGCGGCGTGAATGCCGACCGCGGCCCCCTCGATCAGGGCCCCGTCGGCGATGGCGGTCCGAGCCGTGGAGACGACCTCACCGATGGTCACGCTGATCGTGGGGCCGGGGATCAGCCCGGGCGTGCCGCCCACCAGCCGCCCGGCCGCCATCGCCATCATGTTCACCCCGGTGTTCACCGTCGTGGCGATCAGCGCGGTGTTGTTCACCGCGGTGGCGATCAGCACGTCACCGGTGGCCCGCAGCTGCGCCGCACCCACGTCGACGGTGGCGACCGCGCTGCTGCGACCGTAGGTGGCGCCGAGCCAGATGCTCTGGGTGCTCAGCGAGAGCACTGAGACGGCGGTCGCGGTGACGGTCAGCGAACCGGTCGCCGTGACGGTCGCGCCGGCGGCCACCGACAGCGTCGCCCTGGTGTCCTGCCGGACGATCTGGGCGAGGAAGCCGATCAGGCTCTCCGCGAAGCGGAGCGTCGGGATCGGTGCGGCCAGGGACAGCCCGGCGTCCCGCACGGTGCTCGAGACCGGCAGCAGCCGGGCCACGTCGATGTCGAAACCGGCGGCAGTCGTGAGGGTGTCGCCGCTGTTCAGGGTGAGGGTCAGTGTGGTGCCGTCGGCCGAGATGCTCTTGATCTGGTAGAGGCCGGTGTCGACGGTAGCGCCGGCGAGGCGGATCCGGTCGCCGGCGGCGAACCCGTCGGCGGTCCAGCTGCCGCGAGACCGGGTCACGGTCTGCCCGGTGAACACCAGGGTCGGCCGGAGCAGCGAGACGACCGCGCCGAGCACCGGGTCGGTGGGGTTGGCGCCGGTGTCCTCGTCGCGCAGCACCGCCTTGGTGCCGTCGGCGGCAGACACGGTCAGGATGGCGCCGCCGATCCCGGTGATCCGGTAGGTGCCGTTGTTGCCGGCAGTGTCGGCAACGGTCAGGTACTGGCCGACGACGAAACCCTGGGTCGCCCAGGAGATCGCGTCCGCGCGGGTGATCGTCGAATCGGCGGCGCGGAACTTGACCGGCGGGTTCTCCGACCCGGCTGCGGCGGACAGCACGGCCACGCCGAGGATCTCGACGCCGCGGACGGTCTCGGACACCACGTCGGCGGCGTCGACCAGGGTCAGCACGCTCCCGACCGTCTTGCCGATGACGTAGTTGCCCTGGTTGCGGCTCGGCCCGTCCACCACGATCGTCTGGCCCGCGGCGAAGCCGTCGGTGGCCCAGGCCTTTCCGTCCTGTCGGGTGATCGTGCTGGCGCCGTCCTGGGCACGGGTGAAGACCAGGCCGACGTCGGCCGCTCGGACGCTGACCGCAGGATCCACGACGACCAGCGGAATGTCGGCCGGCAATCCCTGCGCCCAGACGGACACGTTCGTCACCCCGGCGCGGGCGGCGAACCGGATGCCGGAGTCGAGGGTGAGCACGGTCGCGGTGACCGCGGTGACGGCGCCCTCGCCGTCATTGGGGCCGTCGGTGGTCAGCGGGCCGGCGCCGGAGGTGCCGGTGATCCGCACGGTCTGCCCCACCTTGAAGCCGTCGTCCAGCCAGCTGCCGCTCGCGCGGGTGACGGTGCTGCCGGCGAAGGTCAGGGCGGGGTTGCCGGCCATCGGGACGACGGCCTGGATCTGCACCTCGCTGTTGCCGGCCTCGGCGTGCACCCGGGTGGCCGGGTCGATGGTCAGGGTGGTCGCGGAGACGGCGATGATCCGCAGGAACCCGTTGTTGGACAAGGTGTTCGCGACCAGGATCGTGGTGCCCGCGGTGAAACCGTCGGCGACCCAGCTGCCCTCGGCCCGGGTGATGCTGCCCTTGCGGGGGGTGCCGTTCGCCTCGGTGCCGCCGTCGACGAACGTCGGCCTGGCCCCCGGCGTCATCGCCACGATCAGGCCGGAGATCGTCTTGCTCTGGTCGATCTCGAACTCGGCGTACTTGGTGGTGCTGGCGTGCACGGTCAGCGAGACGTTCCGGCCGTGCAGGGCGGCGGCGTCGACGGTCAGCGCGCCGCCCGCGGCGATGTCCCGGAAGAACGGGTTGACGCTGCTCCAGGTGAGCGCGACGGCGGCGTCGACGGCGATGCTCAGGTCCCCGGTGGCGGTGATCGAGCTGCCCTTGGTGACGGTGGCCGAGGTGGTCGCGGCCAGGGTGATGGCGGCGGCGGTCAGCGCGCCGTCGACGGTCAGCGCGCTCGCGCCGGTGATCGTCAGCGTGGCCAGGCTCAGCGGCAGGGTGCCGCGCAGGGTGACGGTGGCGCCGCCGGCGTTGATGGTCAGCGACTGGCCGGGCACGGCGAAGTCGATGGACTCGGCGCGGGTGCTGGTCAGCCGCAGCTGGGTGGAGCTGACCGCGGTGAGCACCAGGGTGTCGGTCGGGTCGGCGTAGGTCAAGGTGACGGCCGGGGCGGTCATCGTGGACGACACCGGTTCCAGTCCCTCGAAGTGGACGAGCCGGGCGCCGGCCACGACGTCGCCGGACTGCGGGCCGTCCGGCCGGTAGGTCAGCTCGCCGGTACCGCCGGCGAACCGGAGGGTGTCGAAGCCACCCGCGCCGCCGTCGACCGACTCGACGAACCCGTCCGGGTCGAGGACGAACTCGTCCTCATTGCCCCGGGCGCCGACCAGGTGCTCGACCCCGGTGAAGCTCAGGGAGCCGGCCGCGCCCGCGCCGGGACCGGTGACGTGCCAGACGGTGTCGCCCGGCGGGCCGATGACGGTGTCGTCGCCGTCGCCCGCGTCGAAGACCACCGGGACGGCGGTGCTGCGCAGGTCCAGGGTGTCGGCGGTGCGGCCGGTGCCAGTGACGGTGATGCCGGGCAGCCCGGCGACCGAACGCCGCAGGGTGTCGTCGTCGATCCGGATCAGCACGGTGGGGTCGGCCGCAGCGGCGTCGGTGTCGATCGTCACGCGGTGGTCGCGGGTGCCGTCCAACGAGATGACGGCGCGCATGCCGGCACCGTCCGGCAGCCAGGAGACCGGCGGGCCGGCGGACTTGGCCGGCGCGGACGTGTCGGCGGTGTCGGCGGTGCCGGTGGTCAGTGCGGTGCCGGGGGTCAGTGCGGTGTGGGCGCTGTCGGTGGTGCCGGTGGTTCCGGTGGATCCGGAAGCGACCGGTTCGCCGGCTGGCACCGAGTC
>JBDHZW010000320.1:0-6102 GCA_039812105.1 Nakamurella sp. | reverse complement strand
TAGCCGGCCAGGCAGTCCAGGTAGCGCCGGCCGTCGACGTCGGTCACCCAGGCGCCCTCGCCGTGCGCCAGCACCACCGGCAGCGGATGGTAGTTGTGCGCCGCGTACCGCTCGGTCTGCTCGATGTGATCGGCCGCCGAACCGCCTGTCACGTCGCGGGTATCGGCCGTCAGGGCACGGGACATCGTTGTCACCTCGGAGGAGTGGTCGGGAGGATCAGGCGAAAGCGGGGATGCCGGTGATCGCCCGGCCCATGATCAGCGTGTGCACCTCGTCGGTGCCCTCGTAGGTGCGCACGCTCTCCAGGTTGTCCGCGTGCCGCAGCGGCGAGTGGTCCAGGGTGATCCCGTTGCCGCCCAGGATCGTCCGCGCCGACCGGCAGATCTCGATGGCCTCCCGCACGTTGTTCAGCTTGCCGAATGAGATCTGCTCCGGCCGCAGCTTTCCGGCGTCCTTGAGCCGGCCGGTCTGCACGGCGACCAGCACGCCCTTCTGGATCTCCAGCACCATGTCGACCAGTTTCTGCTGGGTCAGCTGGAACGCGGCGATCGGCCGGTCGAACTGCCGCCGCTGCTGCGCGTAGGCCAGCGCCGCCTGGTAGGCGTCGCGGGCGGCCCCCATGGCCCCCCACATGATCCCGTAGCGGGCCTCGTTCAGGCAGGAGAAGGGTCCCTTCAGGCCGAGCGCCCCGGGCAGCACCGCGTCGGCCGGCAGCTGCACGCCGTCCAGGGTGATGTCGCACTGGATCGATGCCCGCATGGACAGTTTCGGCTCGATCACGGTGGCGGTGAAGCCGGGCGTCACGGTCGGCACCACGAAACCGCGCACACCGGAGTCAGTCTGAGCCCAGATCACCGCGACGTCGGCGATGGACGCCAGGCCGATCCACCGCTTGGCCCCGGTCAGCGTCCAGCTGCCGTCCAGGTTGCGCACCGCGGTGGTGGCCATGCCGGCGGGGTCGCTGCCGGCCCCGGGTTCGGTCAGCCCGAAGCAGCCGATGAGCTCGCCGGCAGCCATGCCGGGCAGCCACCGCTGCTTCTGCTCCTCCGAGCCGAACTTGTGGATGGCGCTCATCGCCAGCGAGCCCTGCACGCTGACGAAGGTGCGCAGGCCGGAGTCGCCGGCCTCCAGTTCCATGGCGGCCAGCCCGTACTCGACGGCGGACCGGCCGGCGCAGCCGTAGCCCGGCAGGTGCATGCCGAGCAGGCCGAGCGCGCCCAGCTCCTTGACCAGCTCGCGGGGGAAGGTGGCGGTGGCGTACCAGCCGGCGATGTTCGGCCGGATCCGCTCGTCCACGAACGCCCGGACGCGGTCCCGCAGGGCCAGCTCCTCCGGGGTGAACAGCCAGTCCAGCTCCAGATAGTCGGCGGCCAGGTCGGGCACCGGCGCCGCGGTCCGGGTGGGTTCCAGGGTCTGCGTCATCGACATGCTCCTTGCGATAGATGTTGTCAGCGAGCGGGATCGGCGAGCCAGCGACGGATCTCGTCGGTGTGCTCGCCCAGCCGGGGCGGGCGCCGCCGGTACTGCGGGGGGTCGTCGGACAGGCCGATGGGGTTGGCCACCAGGTCGACGGCATGCGGCTGGTCACCGACCGCCACCCGGGCGGCCAGGCCCAGCCGGTCGGCCAGCTCGAAGGCCCCGGCCAGGTCGTTGACCGGCCCGCAGGGCACGCCGAGCGGGGTCAGCACGTCGACCCACTCCGCGGCGGACCGCCGGCCCAGCACGCCGGAGAGGATCGCGGCGAGGTCGTCGACGTGCGCGACCCGGTCCGGGTTGGTGACGAACCGTGGGTCGGCCGGCAGGTCCGGCAGGTCCAGGCCGCGGCAGAACGCGGCGAACTGCCGGTCGTTGCCGACGGCCACCGCCAACGGCCGGTCGGCCGTCGGGTAGACCTCGTAGGGAGCGATGGACGGGTGCCGGTTGCCCATGATGCCCGGCACCGAGCCGGCCGCGGTGAACCCGGCGGACTGGTTGACCATGCTGGACAGCAGGCTGGTCAGCAGGTTGACCTCGACCAGCTGGCCGCGGCCGGTCCGCTCGCGGCCCTGCAGTGCGGCCAGTACGCCGACCGCCGCGTGCAGCCCGGTCAGCACGTCGACCAACGCGACACCGGCCTTCACCGGCTCGCCCGGTCGGGCCCCGGTGACGCTCATCAGCCCGCCGACGGCCTGCACCAGCAGGTCGTAACCGGGCAACGCGGCCCCCGCGCCGGAGCCGAAGCCGGTCACCGAGCAGTACACCAGCCGGGGGTTGATCTGCTGCACGTCCGGCCAGCCCAGGCCGTACCGGTCCATGGTGCCGGGCCGGAAGTTCTCCACCAGCACGTCGGCCCGCCGGACGAGTTCGATCAGCTCGTCCCGGGTGGCCGGGTCGGTCAGGTCGGCGGTCAGCGAGCGCTTGTTGCGGTTGACCGACAGGAAGTAGGTGGCCTCGCCGTCGGCGAACGGCGGCCCCCAGGCGCGGGTGTCGTCGCCGCTGCCGGGCCGCTCGACCTTGATCACGTCGGCGCCCAGATCGGCGAACAGCATGGTGGCGTAGGGGGCGGCCAGCACCCGGCTGAAGTCGGCCACCACGATCCCGGACAACGGCCCGGACAGCGGACCCGCGCTCATCGCGGCACCGCCTGCAGGTACACGGTGGTGGTGCGGGTGAAGAACTCCCGGGCCGCCCGCCCCTGCTCCTTGGGGCCGAACCCGCTGGCCTTGGTGCCGCCGAAGGGCACATGCGGGTCGGCGCCGGCGGTCTCGGAGTTGATGTGCAGCACCCCGACGTCCAGCGTCGCGATGGCCGCGGTGGTGGCCCGCAGATCGTTGGTGAACACGGCCGCCGCCAGCCCGAACGCGGTGTCGTTCACCAGGTCCAGCGCCTGACGGTCGTCGGCGACCCGGCGGACCGTCAGCACCGGCCCGAACAGCTCCTCCCGCCACAGCTCGTCGTCGCCGTCGACCTCGATCACCGTCGGCGCGAGAAACGCCCCGTCGTCAGGGGAGTCGGGACCGTCCGGGCCGCCGGCGACCAGCCGCACGCCGGGGCGGGCCAGCGCGGCGGTGACCGCGGCCCGCACCTGGTCCCGGGCGGCCACGCCGGCCAGCGGGCCCATCTGCACGGCCGGGTCCAGCGGGTCACCGACCCGCAGATCGGCCACCCGCCGGCTCAACCGGTCCAGCAGGTCGTCGGCGACCGCGGCCGTCACGATCAGCCGGGAGGTGGCCGTGCACTTCTGCCCGGTGGACCGGAAGGCGCCGGCCAGCACCTGGTCGGCGGCGAAGTCCAGGTCGGCGTCGGACAGCACGGCGGCGGCGTTCTTGCCGCCCATCTCGGTCTGGATCGGCCGGGCCAGCGCCCCGCAGCGTTCGATCAACCGCCGGCCGACCGCGGTCGACCCGGTGAAGGTGACCGCGTCCACGCCGTCGTGCTCGACCAGCCGGGCGCCCAGCTCGCCGTCGCCGACCAGCATGGACAGCACACCGGCCGGCAGCCCGGCGTCGACCAGCGCCTGCGCCAGCCGTTGGGCCAGCAGCGGCACGCTGGACGCCGGCTTCCACACCACGGGGTTGCCGTAGGCCAGGGCGGGGGCGATCTTCCAGGCCGGGATGGCGATCGGGAAGTTGAACGGGGTGACGATCGCAACCACGCCGACCGGGCGGTGCACCACCTGGATCTGCTCGCCGGCCCGCGGGGAGGCATAGACCTCGCCGACCGGACGCTGTGCCTCGGACGCGTAGTAGCGCAGGATCTCCGCGGCCCGGCGCACCTCCCCGACGCCCTCGGCCAGCGTCTTGCCCTCCTCCCGGGCCAGCTCCCGACCCCAAGCGTCGGCGTGTGCTGCCAGGACGTCGGCGGTCCGGTCCAGCACGGCGGCCCGGGCCGCGAACGGGGTGTCGGCCCACTCCCGACGGGCCGCCCGGGCGCCGGCGACCGCGGCGTCCAGTTGCGCCGCGGTGGCCAGCCGGCCGGCGGCCACGACCTCGGCCGGCCGGGCGGGGTTGCGGTCCAGCAGCTCGGCTCCGTCGCCGTCCACCCACCGGCCGCCGACCAGGTGCCGCAGCACCACCACATCGGAACCTGACACGTCCACGGCCGACTGCACGATCGCTGTCGATGACACGGGCACCACCTCCTCGATGACGGCCATCATCGGGGCCGCGGGCGCCCGCCGCACTCGCCGAGATGGCCCGTCCGAACCCGGCGGACACTCCGAGATGTCCATTCCCCGCAGCCGCCGGCGCTGGTGTCCTGGCCTGGACCCGTTCCCACTCGCTCGCTCGAATCCGGGAGTTCGCCGTGACCCTTGCCCCCGCCACCCCGCACGAACTGATCGGCGGCCCCGCCCTGCCGCAGGAACGGCGGGTGCGCACGACGATCCCCGGACCCCGCTCGCAGGAGCTGCTGGACCGGCAACGGGCGGCCCTGCCGGCCGGGGTCGGTTCGGCGCTGCCGGTGTTCGTCGAGGCCGCCGGCGGCGGGGTGCTGGTGGACGCCGACGGCAACTCGTTCATCGACCTGGCCAGCGGCATCGCGGTCACCTCGGTGGGCAATTCGGCGCCGCGGGTGGTGCAGCGGGCCGCCGCCCAGCTCACCCGGTTCACCCACACCTGCTTCCTGGTGAACCCGTACGAGACGTACATCGAACTCTGCGAACGGCTCAACGGGCTCGCGCCGGTCGAGGGGCCGGCGCGCACCGTGCTGTTCAACAGCGGGGCGGAGGCGGTGGAGAACGCGGTCAAGGTGGCCCGGGCGGCCACCGGCCGGCCGGCGATCGTCGCGTTCGACCACGGCTACCACGGCCGGACCCTGATGACGATGTCGTTGACCGCGAAGAACCGGCCGTACAAGGACCGGTTCGGCCCGTTCGCCCCCGAGGTGTACCGGGCGCCGATGGCCTACCCGTACCGCTGGCCGACCGGCCCGGAGAACTGCGCCGCCGAGGCCGCCGCGGCCCTGGCCGACCTGCTGGACCGCCAGCTGGGCCCGGAGAACGTGGCCGCGGTGATCATCGAGCCGATCCAGGGCGAGGGCGGTTTCATCGTCCCGCCGGCCGGCTTCCTGCCGGCGGTCGCCCGGATCTGCCGGGAGCGCGGCATCCTGCTGATCCTGGACGAGGTGCAGGCGGGCATCGCCCGCACCGGCACCTGGTTCGCCGCCGAGCACGAGTCGGTGACCGCCGACCTGGTGACGACGGCTAAGGGGCTGGGCGGCGGGCTGCCGATCGCCGCGGTGACCGGGCGGGCCGAGCTGATGGACGCCGCCCCGGCCGGCGGGCTCGGTGGCACCTACAGCGGCAACCCGGTCGCCTGCGAGGCCGCCCTCGGCGCGCTGCAGGAGATCGAGGAGAACGACCTGCTGGTCCGGGCCCGGGACATCGAGGCGATCATGCTCCCGGCGCTGCTCGACCTGCAGCGGCGGCACCCGGCGATCGGCGACGTGCGCGGCCGGGGAGCCATGCTGGCGATCGAGCTCGTCCGGGACGGGCGGCAGCCCGACCCCGAGCTGACCGCCCGGATCAACCGCCGCTGCCACGCGAACGGGGTGCTCACGCTGACCGCGGGCAGCTTCGGCAACGTCATGCGGTTCCTGCCGCCGCTGACCATCCCGGACCATCTGCTGCGGGAGGCGCTCGGCGTGCTGGCCGAGGCGATCGCCGCCGAGACGGCCGGCTGAGACCGCTCAGTTCGGCCGGCTGCTCAGAGCCAGCAGCAGTTCCGCCCGGACGTGCGCGGAATCCAGGTCCACATCCAGGATCTCGCGGATCTTGTCGAGCCGGGCGCGCAGCGTGTGCCGGTGCACGCCCAGCGCGGCGGCGGCCGTCTCGTTGTGCCCGTTGTGATCCAGGAACGCCCGCAGCGTCATCACCAGGGACGTGCCGGACGTCCGGTCGTGCTCGTCCAGCGGGCCGAGCAGGGTGTCGGCCAGCCGGGACAGCACGGCCCGGGACGCCGGGTCGGTGATCAGCACGTGCCCGGCCATGCTGGCCGCGTCCACCAGCGGCTGCCGCCGGGCCTGGGCCGATTCGGCGGCGGCGCTCGCCCGGTGCACCGCCTCGACCAGGTCGTGCGCCCGGGCCGCGGCCACCCCGGCGCGCACCGCCCGTGGGGCGATCCG
>JBDHZW010000319.1:0-6116 GCA_039812105.1 Nakamurella sp. | reverse complement strand
TGCCGGCGCTGAGGGGCTGCAAGGTGGGTCGGATGACCCAGGATCCCCTGGTGGCGAGCGACCCGGTCCTGCTCGCGCCCGTTGCCGACGCGTTCGCCGCCGTGCACCAGGCCCTCACCGCGGTGATCCGGGAGGCGGTCGAACTGGGGAAACTCGACGCCGGGCTGGATCCGGACCGGGTGGCCTACCTGTTGACCGCCACGATCCAGGGTGGGTACGTGCTGGCCATCGCGGCGCAGGACCCGCGTCCGTTCGACGACGCGCGCGCGGGCGCGCTCGACCTGCTGCGTTCGTCCGTACCGGAGACCCATGCGACACCCCATGCGACACAAGGGAAGGAGTCACTGAGATGACGGTTCGAATCGGGATCAACGGCTTCGGACGGATCGGACGCAGTTGCCTGCGCGCCGCCCTGGCGAACGCCGCCGACGTCCAGGTGGTTGCGGTGAACGACCTCACCGACGCCGCGACGCTGGCCACGCTGCTGGAGTGGGACTCGATCTCCGGCCACCTGGACGGTGTCGACGTGGCCGGCGACACCATCAGCGTCGGCGGCAACCGAATCGCCGTGTCGTCCAAGGCTGACCCGGCCACCATCGAGTGGGGCGCGTACGGCGCGGACGTCGTGATCGAGTCGACCGGACGATTCACCGACCGCACGACCGCACTGGGCCACCTCGCCGGCGGTGCGCGGAAGGTGATCATCTCCGCACCGGCCACGGGCGACGTCCCGACCTTCGTGCTCGGCGTGAACGACGACCGGCTCGACCCGGCGGACGCCGACGTGTTCTCGAACGGCTCGTGCACCACCAACTCGCTGGCGCCGCTGGCCAAGGTGCTGAACGACACCTTCGGCGTGGAGAGCGGCCTGATGACCACCGTCCACGCCTACACCGGTGACCAGCGACTGCACGACGCCCCGCACTCCGACCTGCGCCGGGCTCGGGCCGCGGCGATGTCGACCATTCCGACGTCGTCCGGGGCGGCCAAGGCGATCGGGAGGGTGATCCCCGAACTCGACGGACGCCTCACCGGATTCGCGCTCCGCGTTCCCGTGCCGGTCGGCTCCATCACCGACCTCACCGTCGCGCTCGGTCGAACCGCGACCGCCGCCGCGGTGAATCAGGCGTTCGCCGCAGCCGCCGCGGAGGGCCCGCTGAAGGGCTACCTGCAGTACTCCGAGGCTCCGCTGGTGTCGGCCGACATCGTCGGCAACCCGCACTCCTCCATCTTCGACGCACCGCTCACCGAAGTCGTCGGCAACCAGGTCAAGGTGCTCGGCTGGTACGACAACGAGTGGGGCTTCTCCAACCGTCTCGTCGAGTTCTCCGAACGCATCGGCGCCGCGTGAGGACCTCGCCGGGCGGCGTTCACTGCCGGGCTCTCGCGGCGGCGGCTGCATAGACTTCGACGGTGCGCACCTGGCATCCCCCGACCTCCCGGGCGGCGCAGATCTTCGACCGGCTCGGATCGGCCGCGCGCCCGCGTCCGTCCGGGCGGCTGGGCGGACGAGCCGTGGTCCTCGGCGGCAGCATCGCGGGACTGCTGGCCGGCCGGGTGCTGATCGACCACTTCCACGAGGTGATGGTCATCGACCCCGACTCGCTGACCGACGACGTGACACCGCGACGCGGCGTGCCGCAGGCCCAGCAGGTACACACGCTGCTGCCGGCCGGACGCGTGCAGCTGGACCGCTGGTACGACGGGTTCTCCGACGACCTGCTGGCCGGCGGCGCGGGCCTGGCGACCGCGGCGAACACCCGCGTCTACTACAACGGACGCCTCAAGGTCGGCGTGCCCGGCGTCGAGATGGTGATGAGCACCCGGCCGTTCCTCGAGGCGGTGCTGCGTCGCAGGGCGTTTGGACTGCCCAACCTGTCCGTCGTCCGGGATCGCGCGGTCGGGCTCGACGTCGCCGGGCAGGTGGTGACCGGCGTCCGATTGGATGGCGGCGGCCGGCTGGCGGCCGACCTCGTGGTGGACGCCACCGGACGATCCAGCCGCCTCGGGCATTGGCTGGAGCAGGCCGGATGGCCGGCGCCGCCGCTGGAGCGCATGCGTGTCGACATCAACTACACGACGGCGCTCTTCCATCGCGACGAGGCCGACCCCGAGGTGGCCTTCGCGTTCGCGAGCTGGGGCATCGGCCGGACGCCGCCGGGGCTGGCCCCGTCCGTCATCGACGCGGTGGAGGGCGACCGATGGATCGTGATGATGGGCGGTTACGGCTCCGACAAGCCGGGACGCTCGCTGGATTCGCTGCGCGCCATCTGCGATCGGCTGCCCGATCCCTTCCCCCGGGCCACCCGCGGTGAGTTGCTCGAGCCCATCGCCGGCTACACCCAGGCCGACAGTCGGCGTCGCGACTTCCATGCGCTCCCCCGGTTCCCGGCGCGGCTGGTCGTCGTGGGAGATGCGGCCGCGTCCTTCAACCCGATCTACGGCCAAGGAATGAGTTCGGCCGCGCTGCACGCGTCGTGCCTCGCGGAGTATCTCGATTCCCGTCCCGATCTCGACCGGCCGGCGCGGGTGTTCTTCGACCTCCAGCGGGTGGTCGTCGACGCCGCGTGGCAGACCTCCGCCGTCCCGGACCTGGCTCTTCCCCACGTCGGCGCGCCACGAACCCTCGTCTCACGAGCCGGCGAGGCCTACGCCAACCTGCTGATCGACGCGACGGTCACCGATGCCGTGCTGGCGCGGAAATTCGCCGACGTGACGTTCATGCGCGCGCACCCCAGCACCCTGATGGACCCCAGGGTGGTGGCCAGGACCGTGGGCCTCGCCGTGGCGCACGGCCTGCGACGATCCGGCACCACGCGCTGAGGCCCGGGGCGCCGTCCGATCAGCCGTTCCAGCGGGCGAGCCGGTGGCGGAACTCGTAGCGTCCGTCGTCCACGTCGATGCTGGCGGTGACGTCGACCCGGAACCAGGCGGGCGTATCGGTGATGGTCACGCCCGGCGCGAGCTCCTGGCCCTTCGTCAGGACGCCGTCCGGGAGGGGTGGGATCGATCGCGAGCCGCGATCGTCGCCGTCGGGCCAGTCCTCCTCGATCACGGTGACGGCCAGGTCGTCGACGAAGGCGACGTCGGAGGTCAGGAAGGTCGCGAGACCCCGGACGTCCGCGCCATCCATGTCGCCGACCTCGTCATTGCTCACCGCCCGCACCAGGGCGCCGTCGGCGGAGAACGAGAGCGCGATGTCGTCCGAACCCCATCCGGAGGTCTCCTCCACGCAGACGATCTCGGGGCGTCCGGCCTGGCCGCCGACGAACAGGGTGACCGGAATCGCGCCATCGATCTCGAAGTCGAGGGGCTGGTTCACGTCCTCGCGGCGGACGGTCACGAAGTGTTTGTCGCCGGGGCGGGCCTTCCATTCCAGCCGCACCGGGTCGCCGTCGCTGCGCGTCTCGTCGATCTGGTGAACGGCTGCCCCGTCGTCCCAGCCCACCGCGAGCACCGCCGGGGAACCGTTGCTGCGCAGGGACAGCGCCATCGGGATCGGGTCGAGGGAGACGTCTGGGGCATCGAACCGGAACCACATGGCGTCGTGGTTGTTCCACGGCACGGATCCATCGTGGGTGTTCAGCAGCGTCCCGGGCTGCGGGAAGGAGTACTTCTTCGGGCGTCCCGGCACCAGCTGGATCGCCTCCCATCGGTTCGCGCCGGTGAAGCGCCGGACCCGCAGGTGATACGACGCCTCTGACCTGCGGTCGCGCATCGCCACCTTGATCAGGAACGGCGCGTCGGGCAGCACGAACTTCTCGCCGAAATCGGGATGGAACTCCTTGCGGTACTGCGGCCAGGGCTGGCTCAGATCGGTGTCGAGATAGACCTCGTACCCGACGGGCTGATTGCTCCACACCTTGATCGCGTAGGTGCCGTCGGTGTCGATCCGGTACCAGCGCACCAGCGCATCGAAGAGTCCGTTGTCGTCCGCGTCGTCCGGGTCGGGCCGGAGTTCCTTCGCCCGTTGCGGGGCGTTGTCGGGATGCGCCCGGAACAGGTCGATCCCCAGCGGGCTGTGGTCGGAGAGCTTGCTGCCGACGTCGTCCATTCCCGGTGGGGCGAGTTCGACGGCGTGATCCACGTAGACGTGCTGGGCGGCGATCGGGCTGTCCGGATTGCGCAGCACGTAGTCGAGTCGTTGCCGGGGCGGCGCGTAATCGACGGTGGCCGTGCTGCCGGGATCGCGCAACCCGGGGGAACCGACGGCCTGTTCCCGACCCCAGGTGTCGATCAGCAGCCGGCCGGCCGGTCCGCCGGCCAGGAAGAGGTCGCCCCACTCCTTGGTGGTGTCGTCGAGTGCCACCAGCTCCTGCCCGCCCGCGACGTTCAGGTCGCCGAGCAGCAGGTAGAGGTCGTCGCCGGCACGGTCGGCGATCGCCTCCTCGAGCCGCTGCTGCATCGCGTCGAACTGCTTCCGGCGGGTGTCGCTCTCTTCGCTGACCTCGTGCTCGTCGGCCTGGGTGTGGCTGGCGAAGATGTCGACGCTCCGGCCGTCGGGACGCACGAACCGGGCATGCACCAGGCCTTTCGCCGCCCACTTGTCGTTGGCGGTCAAGTCCTCGAAGGGCAGGAAGTCCACCACCGGCAAACCGATCGGGGTCAACTGCGAGACGGCGAACGGATCCAGCAGGCCGATGATGGTGTCGGTCAGCGGACGTGCCTCGAACGGCCAGCGGGAGAAGATCATCACCCCCGAGTCCTCGAACTTCGGCGCGCCCAGGTCGGCCCAGCCGGCCAGGAACGCGATCCCGGTGACGGTCAGCGCGGCGGCCGCC
The DNA here is from genome assembly GCA_039812105.1 of Nakamurella sp. Lineage (GTDB taxonomy): Bacteria > Actinomycetota > Actinomycetes > Mycobacteriales > Nakamurellaceae > Nakamurella. Next base: position 1,335 of record JBDHZW010000319.1, on the reverse strand, counting down.
GGGTTGATCGGAATCGGCGGCAGCCCCGGCCACATCACGCCGACATGGAGGTAGTCGGCCTTGATCACGCCGTAGGGGTATCTGCCGCGGAGCCGCGCGATGAAGATGTCGCGGGCGTCCTCGTCGAACACCTCGTTGAGGCAGACGATGTCGTAGTCGTGAACGCTGGCGAGGATGTTGTCCGCGATCGCCTCCGCCCGCTTCTCCGCGGTCGTCGTCGGCTCGATGAAGGACGTGTCGGCCAGCGCCTCCATGCCCCAGGATCGGCATTGCACGTTGTAGGTGAGGACGCGCGTCGAATCGCTCATCAGAAGGCTCCTGTCGGCATCGGTGCGGCGAGCGCGACGACGCGCTCGAAGAGGGGAGGCCAGGCGGGCATAGTGACGCCGTCGACGAACTCGGCCGGCACGACCCGGTCGCCGGCCAGGACGTAGCGGCGGACTCGGTTCATCGCCGCATCGGCGATCACCACCCCATCGGACGCCGGAGCGACCGCGTTCGGACCGACCAGCCCGGCCGGAGCCGCGATCGTCAGCTGCGGTTGGTCGGTGCGCAGGATCTCCACCGTGCGGGCGGAGGCGTCGACGACCGCGAACCCGGTCGGCAGGCCGGCGATCGCCCCCGGCCGGACGACTCCCCCGAGTTCCCGCCAGGTGGCGGCATCGTCCTCGCTGACCAGGATCCGGGCGGGGTTGAGGGTGACCGCGATGCGCCCGTCGCCGGCCACGGCGACGCCGATGCAGCGTTCGCCGGGCGGCGGCGAGTAGCTGCGCTCCACCGAGCCGTCGACCGGGTCGATCCGCGACACGCCGGACGAGTCGGCAACCAGGAGCCGCCGGGCGGCATCGACGGCGAGCCCGGTGATCGCGGCGAACACGCCCGCGTGGCTCTGAGTCCACGTCGCCGTGGCCGGATTCCAGCGGACGATGCCCGCGCCGGCGAAGTCCGCGATGACGATGGTGTCGTCGATGGCGGCGAGGCTGCGTGGATCGGGCAGTGGCGGCGGTGGGATCGAAACGGCCCGGGCCGGGGCGAGTTCGGGAAGGACGAGCACGGCGGGACGACGGGCGTCCAGGAGTGTCAGCATGCTGGCAAGGAGCGGCGCGGGGACGCGGCTGATACGGGCTCCCAGCCGCGGGGCTTCCTGGCCATGCCGCGATCCGTCGGTGGCGGCCCCTACCATGAACCTCGTGCCCGCCCCGTCCCCGCTCGAAGTGCTGCGTACCACCTTCGGGTACGACGACTTCCGTGGCGAGCAGGGCGCCATCATCGACCATGTCACCGGCGGTGGCGATGCGATCGTGCTGATGCCCACCGGCGGCGGCAAATCGCTGT
>JBDHZW010000318.1:0-6171 GCA_039812105.1 Nakamurella sp. | reverse complement strand
GCACCGGGCCGCCCGGTTCCACCGACTACGCCCAGTTCCACCGGCGATTAGGGTGACCGCTGTGGCGCAGCAGAGCGTGGTGGCCCTGATCGACGGCACCCTGATCGACCCGGGTGAGCCGCTGCTGCGACCGGACGACCTGGGCGTGCTGCGCGGCGAGGGCGTGTTCGAGACCACTTTGGTGGTGGACGGCGAACCCCGCGATCTGACCGACCACCTCGTGCGCCTCGCCGTCTCGGCGGAGATGACCGGCCTCGCCGTGCCGGCTCCGGACCGGTGGCAGAAGGGGGTTCGGGCGGTGATCGACGCCTGGACCGGCGGCCAGCAGATGGTGCTGCGGCTGATCGCCAGCCGCGGACCGGAGTCCGCCGACGAACCGGTCTGCTACCTGCTCGGCGCCCCGCTGCCGGTGAGCAGCGCCCGGCAGCGGCGGTCGGGGGTCCGGGTGCTGCTGCTCGACCGCGGCTTCACCGTGGACGCGGCGACCACCGCGCCGTGGCTGCTGGCCGGGGCCAAGACGCTGTCCTACGGGGTGAACATGGCGGCCCTGCGGTACGTGCGGGAGCAGGGCGCCGACGACGCCATCTTCCTGACCTCGGACGGCATGGTGCTGGAGGCGCCGACGTCGACGGTGGTGATCGCCCGGGATCGGATCCTGATCACCCCGCCCGACGACGGCATCCTGGCCGGCATCACGGTGCGCCGGTTGTTCCGGGCGGCCGCCGCGGCCGGCTGGAAGGTGCGCACCGAACCGCTGGCCGCCGCCGACCTGCAGTCGGCCGACGGCGTCTGGTTGCTGTCCAGCGCGCGCCTGCTCGCCCCGGTGGTGTCGATCGACGGGCGGCCGCGCCCGGACGGCGGGCTCACCGGCGCCCTGGCCGAGTTGCTGGAGGTGCCCGGCCCGATCTGACGGACCGGGCGCGCGCCCAGCGGAACAGACCGGAGGAGGCGATCGGGCCGGAGGATGGATGGCCGGCCCGATCACCTCCGGCTCGATGGCATCGGTGACGGTCTGCGGGAGCTCAGGTCGGGGACCGCCGGGCGACCGGCTCGCCGGCGGCCGCAGCCAGCTTCAGCTCGACCACCGCGAACGTGTCGGCGCCGCCGGTCTGCTCGGGCTGGGCCGCGTAGACCTCGTGCCCGGGCCGATCACCACCTGGAACTGGCCGCCGGCGGAGAACGAGCCCTTGACCTCGTCCACCGCAGCCAACGCGGCCGGTCCACCTTCGATTCGTCGGCCAGCACGAAGCGGAGCCGGGTGACGCACCGCCACTGTGTTCCTCTTCTCACCGGTGAGCGAAGGTCCCTCGTGGTCCCCCCGAGGGTCGGTGATCTGGAACGTATTTCAGACCGCCACGGTCCGATATCCCCAGGTCTGGGGGTTGGCCCGGGTGTCGCGCGGGATGCGGGCCGGTTCCTACCGCCGGTCGATGACGGTGCCGTCGGCCGCCATCAGCAGCCGTTCGGTCCGGTCCGGAGCGGACAGCAGCACCGACACGGCGCCGCCACGGCCGCGCGGGACGGCCCGGATGGTGATCGAACCGTCGATGACCGGGGCGATCAGGCCGCCGATGGTGGCGGCGAGCTCGTCACCGACGGTGCCGTCGCTGCCGTCGCTGCCGTCGGTGCCGCTGGAGTCCCCGAGCAGCAGCACCCGCACCCCGGCCCGCCGCCGGTCGGCGATCGCCGCGGTCAGCGTTGGATGGGCCAGGCCCGGGGAGCGAATGCGGTCACGGATGGCTGCCTCGGTGATCATCAACCGGTGCCGGAGCGCGGGGTCGAGCGGCTCGCCGGCGGCGATGGCGCGCAGCAGCGGGCCGGCCTGTTCGCGGATCGTGTCCAATTCGGCGCGGTAACGCTCCGCCGCTTCCCGGTCGATCCGGATGTCCCGGGCCGCGATCGCCGCCCTCGACCGGTGGGTCCGCTCCCGCATCACGATCTGCCGGAGGATCACTCGCCACACCACACCGGCGATCAGGGCCAGCACCGGGACCACCATGACCTTGGCGATGGTGTCGGCACCGGCGGATTGGGCCAGGCCGACGATCGGCACCGCGCCGAGCAGCAGTGCGGCCCCGATCGTGGCCGCGCGAATGTTGCCCCGGGGGATCAACAGCGCGATCAGGTAGGAGGCGAAGTCGATGGGCCAGAACCCGATCGGGAGCGGGTGGACCGCCAGCAGCAGCACACCGGACGAGACGGCCGCGCCGGCCACCAGAGCGGCGGCGGCCGGGCGCAGCATGTCGTCGCCCCGCCCGGTCAGCGCGACGCAGGCGGCCAGCGCCAGCAGGTAGACGACGAGGTCGGTTCGGCTGCCCATCCAGCCGGCGATGACGCCGTTGACCGCGCCCAGTGCCCACACGGTGATCAGCGCGTACCTCGCCGGGCGGGTACCCAGGCCGGCCCCGCCGGTGCCGCCGGCCGTCAGATCTGCCACGACAGCTCCACCCGGACACCGCGTCCGGGCCGGGCGTCGATCCGGGCGTCCCCGCCGGGCACCGACCGCATCCGCGCGACGATGCTCGAGCGCAGCCCCATTCTCGCCGGATCGATCGATGCGGGATCGAATCCTGGGCCGTCGTCGGCGATCTCGAGGCGGATCAGCTGCGGCGAGAAATGTCCGCGGACCCGGCGGGTGGCATCCGGGCCGGCGTGCCGGCTGCTGTTGCGCAGCGCCTCGGCGGCGGCGGCGACAAGTGCCTCCACCACCGGTGCCGGCATCGTCCCGGGGTCGGACCGGACCTCGACCGCGCAGCGGGGATCGATGGCGAGTAGGTCGGTGGCCACCCGATCGCGGACCGCCGCCGTGTCGACCGGATGCTCGAGTGTGCCGGTCTCGGTGAATGGAGCACAGTCCAGCATCGCCAGCGCGTGCGACGCCGCCGCCTGCAGGGCGGCCGGCGGGTGGCCGGTGAAGGTGCTCGCGGCCGTCAGCGTTGCCAGCACCTCGTCGTGGACGACGGCGGCGAGCCGGCCGCGGCGCCGGGTTTCGGCCGCCGCCCGCACCCGATTCTCGTCCAGGCGCCGCGCGTGCCGCTCGGTGGTCTTGAGTCGACGCAGCCGGCCGCGGATGCCGGCGAACAGTACGATGAAGGCGATGTCGCTGACGTGGTCGGGGGTCAGGCCGGCGACCGAGGCGGGTACCGCGCCGAGCACGACCAGCCCCGACAGGGCGGGAAGCAAGCCGGAGGCGACGGCACCGATCAGCGCCGCCGGCAGGGGCATCCAGAGCACCTGGTAGGTGACCAGGACGGCGTCGACGGTCCAGACCCACGGTTGGACGCTGTCCGGGTCGGACCCGCGGTAGGCGACGAAAGTCATTGCGAACAAAACCATCCCGGCCAGGGGTCCGAGCCGCCAGCACACCCGCAGCAGCCGGGCGGGCAGCACCCGACCGGCCACCGCGCAGACGAGGATCATCGCGATCAGCGCCGCGCCGGCAATGTTCCACCACAGGTCGAAGTCGGCCGCCCCGGACAGGACCGGCAGCGTGGTGCCGATCATCAGCAGCGGACCGCACAATGAGATGAGCCAGCCGAGCTGACGGTCGATGGCGAACAGCTCGTCCGGCTCGATCGCGACGCACCCGTCTGCGGCGTCCGGGCCGGTGTGGGTGGTCAGGTCAGCCCCCGTCGGCGACGATGCCGTCCTCGACCGCCCGCCGGTAAAGGTCGATCTTGGTCTGGGCCGGCCGGTCGACGGCGGCGTACTTGGCCCGGATCCGCCGGATGTGGTCCAGCACCGTCTCGCGGGAGATGAACAATTGCTCGCCGACCCGCTCCGCCGTCTCCCCCGAGGCGTAGAGGGCGAGCACCTCCGCCTCGCGGTCGGACAGCTCCGCGGCGACGAAGGAGGCGTCCGAGTCGAGAGCGGCGGCCCAGTCGGCGGTGGCCACCACCTCGCCGCGAACGACCGTCCGGATGGCGTCGACGATCGCGTCCGGCAACTCGGACTTGCGGATCATGCCGATCACCCCGGCCCGCCCGGCCTCTCGGACCAGCCGGGGACGCTCCCCGCTGGTGTAGGCCAGGACCGGGGCGATGCGGTCGAGCGCGCGGATGTTCTGGGTTGGGGTGGTTCCGTCGGCCAGCACCAGGTCGAGCAGCACCACGTCCAACCGCCGGTCGTGGGTGAGCATCTCGGCGACGGTGCTGCCGGACGCCGCCACGTACATGTCGGGGTGGGCGTCCACGATGCGAGCGACGCCGAGCACGACCGCCGGGTGGTCGTCGACGATTCCCACGCGGGCTCTCATCGGGTCACCCTCCCGGCACGCCTCGCGAGCTCGGCCGTCCCGGAGCGGGCGCCACTCCGCACACGCCATTGATTCGCTCGGCGAGCCTCGCTCATCGGGTCACCCTCCCGGCACGCCTCGCGAGCTCGGCCGTCCCGGAGCGGGCGCCACTCCGCACACGCCATTGATTCGCTCGGCGAGCCTCGCTCATCGGCGGACGTCTTCCCCTCGTGACCGGGTGCGGCAGGATCGGCCAAGGCGCGAACCGCGGAGCGGTCGAGGCCGGCAACCGAGCCCCCATTGTGAGGGATTGGTCACGCTTTGGACATGGATCCGGCGGCGTGGGGGAGGAAACCTCAACGGGACTTCACGCCACCTCATCGGTTCTTCACCCTGGGCGACGGCGGGCGGGTCGGTGCGGACGGTCGGGTGCGGACGGTCGCGCGACAGCGGGACGGCTGGGCCGGGCCGGGAGGTCACGCGGACGAACCGCCCGGCAAATCGGACGAAACGGGTGTGAGGGGGGCGGTTGATTCCGCCAAGTGGACCTGCGCGGCTCGGGCGCGGAGGGTCAGGGGCGGCCGGCCTCCAGCCGACGCAGCGCGTCCTGGGCCCGGCGCTGGGCGATCTCGGCCCGCCGCACCTCGCGCCGGGCGTCGTCGACGGCGCGGCGGGCGTCGGCGATCTGCTGTTCCAGCTCGTGCACCCGGTCGACCCGGGCCTGCTCCTCGTCGGTGGCCAGGATGAGGTTCTCCTCGGCCCCGTCCACCGCCTGCCGGGCCTCGGCCACGGCGGCCTCCCGGGCCTGCGCCGCCGCCCGCTCGGCCTGCTCCGCCCGTTCGGCCTCGGCCCGTTGTTCGGCCTCCCGGGCCGCGCGGCGTTCGGCAGGGGTGAGCCGGGTGCGGCCCGCGGTCGCGTTCGCGGACGGTCGCTCGCGGCCGGGCCGTTCCTTCGGTGCGCCGGTGGCGGGTGAACCGGTGGCGTCGGTATTCCCGCCGGCCACCAGGGTCAGCTCGGGTCCGCCGAACCCGAAACCCTCCCACCGGGCCGGTTTGACCAGCACGCCGCGCTCGACGTCGGCCGCGACCGCCTCGTCGGACAGTACGGCGGTGAGGGTGGCGACCACCTCGTCACGGACCGCCGAACTCGGGTTGATGTCGCCGGCCGCGGCGAACGCGGCGCGGGCGAGCTCGTCGACGAGCCGCCGCCGCTGCCGGGTCAGCTCGCGGATCTGCGTGGCGTCGACCGACTGCTCGGCCGCCCGCCACCGCTCGCCGAGGTCGAGCAGCCGCCCGACCGCTGCCGGGTCGTCGCGGGCGAGGCGATTGATCGCGTAGGCGGACCGGGTCGGCTTGCGCAGTGCGGCAATCTTCTTCGCCGCCGCGGCGCCGTCGGGGGCGGTGGCCGCCTTCGCCTGCTTGACCAGCTCGGTGCGCCGGTCCATGAACGCCTCGGGGTCGGCGGCGTACAGCTCGTCCACCGCGGAGGCGAGCAGGTCGTCGTCGGCCATGGGTCCATCCTGCGTCAGCCGGTGCCCGGATCGAGGGAGGGTTTTCGGCGCTTCCTGGCCGGCCGGAACCGCCGACATCCCTCCATCGTTCGGGTTGCGTCCGGCTGGGCAGCCCCGGCTATTGCTCCGGCGTCCCGAGCAATCCCCGCTGATGCGCGACGGCCACGGCCTCGGCCCGGCCGCCGGCGCCGAGCTTGCCCAGCACGTTGGAGATGTGCACGCTCACCGTCTTGCCGCTGATGAACAGGCGCTCGCCGATCTGCCGGTTGGTCAGGCCGTCGGCGACCAGGCGCAGCACCTCCTCCTCCCGGCCGGTGAGCACCACGCCCGTCGGGGCGGTGCCGGGCAGGTCCAGCCGGGCCCGCCGGCCCAGCTCGCGCAGCGCGTCGGCGAGCGGGCGGGCGCCCATGCCGTCGGCGGCGGCCAA
>JBDHZW010000317.1:0-6189 GCA_039812105.1 Nakamurella sp. | reverse complement strand
CATATGTTCGACACTACCCTGTTCGAACGCGTGTGCGGAAGTACTCCTGTACGAAAATACTCAGTGGCGCTGGTCGCGCCAGCCGTGCACGGGCAACTTGAACTTGCGGACCAGCCGGTCGGTGAAGGTCTGATCGCCCAGCCGGACCAGGGTGACCGGCTTCTCGCCCTTGCAGACGTGCACCCGCGACCCGGGCGGGATCTCGTGCGCGCGCCGCCCGTCGCAGACCAGGATGGCGCTGGGACCGGCCGGGTCGATGTGCACCGTGACCCGTGACTCGGGCGAGACCACCAGCGAGCGGGCGAACAGCGCGTGCGCGTTCGACGGCGCGATCAGCAGCGCGTCCACCCCCGGCCAGAGCACCGGGCCGCCGGCGGAGAAGGTGTAGGCGGTCGACCCGGTCGGCGTCGCGCAGAGCACGCCGTCGCACCCGTAGGCGGACACGCCGTGCCCGTCGACCTCGACCACGACGTCCAGGATCCGTTCCCGGGTGCCCTTCTCCACGCTGATCTCGTTCAGCGCCCAGCCGCCGGTGACGAATTCGCCCTCGTGCTCGACGCTGACCTGCACGGTCATCCGGGACGAGATCCGGTAGCGCTGATCGACGATCGCCTGCAGCGCGGCGTCGACGTGGTCGACGTCGACCTCGGTGAGGAACCCGACCCGGCCCAGGTTGATGCCCAGGATCGGCGCGGACAGCGGCCGGGCCTGCTCGGCCGCTCGCAGCAGCGTGCCGTCGCCGCCGATGGCCATCACCATCTCGATCGGCTCCGGGACCTCCTCCGGTTCGAGCCGGTTCAACCCGAGTTCGCGGCTCTCGTCGGACGAGGCCACCAGGTCGATGCCCGCCTCGGCCAGCCGGGCGGCCACCTTCCGGGCGGTGATGTCCACGTCCGGGCGGCCGGTGTGGGCGACCAGCAGCATGCGGCGATGGGTCATGACGATGGTCCGGCCGGCTCGACGCGCGGGTCGACCGCGGCCGCGATGAGCGCGGCCGACCGGTCGCCGGCGAACGGGTCGTCGACCTCGGTGGCACGTCGCAGGTGCACGAAGAACTCCACATTGCCGCTCGGTCCGGGCAGGGGCGAGGCGACGACGCCGGCCATGCCCCACCCCAGTAGACCAGCCGCGCGGACGACGGTCGCCACCGCCTCCGCCCGCAACGCCGGGTCGCGCACCACCCCGCCCGACCCGAGCCGGTCCTTGCCCACCTCGAACTGCGGCTTGACCATCGGCAGCAGGTCGGCGTCCGCCCGGGCGCAGGCGATCAGCGCGGGCAGCACCAGCGTCAGCGAGATGAAGGACAGGTCGGCGACCACCAGGTCGACCGGCCCGCCGATGTCGTCGGCCGACAGGTACCGGATGTTGGTCCGGTCGTGCACCTGCACCCGGGGATCGTTCTGCAGGGCCCAGACCAGTTGGCCGTAGCCGACGTCGACCGCGACCACCTCCCGCGCGCCCCGGCGCAGCAGCACGTCGGTGAAGCCGCCGGTGGACGCGCCGGCATCCAGGCAGCGCCGGTCGGCGACGGCGACGTCCGGGAACGCGTCGAGCGCGCCGATCAGCTTGTGTGCGCCCCGGGAGGCCCACCGGGGGTCGTCGCCGGCGTCCCGGACGAGCAGCGGGGCTCCCGGGTCCACCGCGGTCGCCGGTTTGACGGCCACCTGGCCGGCCACCAGCACCCGGCCCGCGGCGATCAGATCGGCCGCCTCCGTGCGGGACCGGGCATGGCCGCGCCGGACCAGCTCGGCGTCCAGCCGGCTCCTACGCACCCGGCCGGCCGGGCCCCGGGCGACCGCCGGGCTGCCCCGGGCGGCCTCCCGGTTGACCCTGGCCTCCCGGTTGACCCGGGCCTCCCGGTTGGCCGGTGGAGTCGGCGGTCCGGGTCAGCGCCTGGACGAGCGAGTCGTGGATGCGGTCGTACCCGGCGACCTGATCGTGCGTGGACAGCTGATCCAGGCCGGCCAACTCGGCCTCGGCCCGTCCGAGCAGATCGTCGACGCCGGCCGGCGCCGGAGCGCCGGGGTGCGGCGGCGGGTTCGGTGATGCCTGGTTCACCCTCGTTCCTCCCGGGCCGTTGACTGCCGTACCCAAACCCAAACCCAAACTAGTCGGCCGAGCTTGCCGGGCCGCCATCCAAACTTAGTCGGCCGGACCCCGGCGCCGGCGGCCTTCGCCGTCGCGTCGCCGATTTCCGGACGACGTGCGCTCGGATGTTCCGCGGCGCCCCGGGGTCAGCCGGAGGTGCGGAGGTTCCGGTCGCGGGGGGCGACCCGATGTTCCGCGCGCTTCTTGGATCGGCTCGATCGGGCCCGTTCCATGAGGGCCTGCGGAACATCTGGTCGTCCACAGCGACCCGATGTTCCGCGCGGACCACCGGGAGGGGGTCAGTCGAGCGAGTCCTGGAACATCCGCTGACCCGAATGAGTCGGCCGGACCGGGATGCCGCACCTGGTCAGCGCGGCCGCGGCGGCGTCGTCGTGCGGGCGGACGGCGGTCAGCCCCGAACTCCAGGCGGCGGCCGTGAGCAGGCCAAGCGCCCGCAACGCGGCCGCGTCCGACACGGCGCCGGCACCGGGTTGTTCGGCGGTCAGCACCAGGCAGGACGAGTCGCTGCCGACGGACCACTCCCGGCTGCTGCGCACCGACGACGGGCCGGGGATGCGCACGGCGCGATCCTCCTCCACCAGCCCGCGCATGTCGAAGGCCAGGTGAGTGGGCCGGTGATCGGGATCGGCGGCCAGCAGGTCGGTGGCGGTCGACACCCCGGTGAGCACCATCAGGCTGGGTGTGCCGGCCCCGACCGCGCAGGCGATGTCCGTGTCCAACCGGTCGCCGACGACCAGCGGCGAGCGGCTGCCGACGCGGCGGACGGCCTCGTCCAACAGCGGGCGTTCGGGCTTGCCGGCCACCCGCGGGTGCAGACCGGTGGCCGTGACGAGCGCGGCGACCATCGACCCGTTACCGGGCAGCATGCCCCGGTCCGTCGGCAACGTCGTGTCGACGTTGCAGGCGACCCAGTCGGCCCCGGCGCGCAGCGCGATGCAGCCCTCGGCGAGGTTGCGCCAGCCGGTGTCCGGCGAATGCCCCTGAACGACGGCGACCGGATCGTCCTCGGCCAGCCGCACCGGTGCCAGGCCGGCCTGCCGGACGGATTCCTCCAGCCAGGGCGCCCCGATCACCAGCACCTTGGACCCGGCCGGGTGCCGGTCGGCCAGCATCGCCGCGGCCGCCTGCGGGGAGGTGAGGACGTCGTCCGGCTCCGCGGCGATGCCCATCGAGGTGAGGGCGGCGGCGACCTCGGCCGGCGGCCGGGACGCGTTGTTGGTGACGAACACCGATTTCGCACCGAGGACGGCCGCCCGGGACAACGCCGGCGCGACGTGGTCGATCGGCTGGCCGCCCAGGTAGACGGTGCCGTCCAGGTCGAGCAGCAACGCATCGTGGGTTTCGGCCAGGGTGGTCATCGATCTCCCGCCTGCGGATCGTCGGAGAACAGCACCACCGTGGCCTCGGCCGCCGGATCGCTGCTCGCGTCGTCGATCCTGCCATCGCCGGGATCGGGCGTCTCGACGGCCGCGTCCGTCTCGGCCGAGTCATCACCGGAGTCGGTGTCGCCGGACGGGTCCGATGCTTCGGTGGCGGACGTGTCGTCCGGATCCGGCTGCACCTGCGTCCCGACCGACGCGGCCAGGGACTCGATCCGTTCGAGCGCGTCGGTGTCCTCGTCGACGTCGGCGTTGGCCGCCCGGATGAACCAGGTCAGTGCCTCCGGCGACCGGCCGGCCCGGTCGAGCAGGTCCGCGTAGGCGTAGGCCAGGCGGGGGTGCTCACCGATCCGGGACGAGCCGAACTGTGCCAGGTGGGCCAGTCCCGCCTCGACCTGGCCGAGATCGGCGCGGGCGCCGGCGACGACGGTGGCCAGTTCGATCCGGCCCTCCTCGTCGAGATCGTCGGCCTGCTTGGACCGGGCCAGTTCGATGGCCTTCTCCGGATGCCCGAGGGCCCGCTCGCAGTCCGCCAGAATCGCCAGATGCCCTGGGCCACCGCCCATCCGGCGGGCCGCCCGCAGCTCACCGATCGCCTCCGCCCATTCACCGGCCCGGTAGGCGACGAGGCCGACCGTCTCCCGCACGACGGCGATCCGGCCGCCCCGGGCCCGGGCGGCCCGGGCGTGCCACCAGGCGGTCTCGGGTTCCTCGTCGGCCAGCGTGCTGGCCGCCACCAGGTGCGCGGCGACCCAGGCGGCGTTCTCCTTGCTCAGACCCCGCAGGTCGCGGCGCGCGTCGACGTCCAGCGCGTCCGGGGTCGCCCAGTCGGGCAGCTCGGGCCAGGTCTCGCCGATGTCCTCGGCGCGCCGCCGCGAGCCGGTCTCGGGCGGCCGGTGGGTGTCCCGCCGCTCGTCGCGATCGGAGTCGGTCCGGATCGCCGGCTCACGCGGGCGATCGACCCGCTCCGTCCGGTCCCGGTGTGCGCGGTCCTGACCCGTGGACGCGTCGACCGCGGGTCGCCCGGCGGGTTCGTCGGTGCCGGCGAACAGGCCGGCGCTCAGGTTTCCGCCGAAGTCGGTACCCGACCGTCGATGATCGTCGCGTCGCCCGCCGTCGCGGTCATCACGCCGAGCCGCGGGACGATGATCTTGATCCCGGCGGTCCGGTCGGGCCGACCGATCGTCCCGGCCGCGCGGTGTGCGCTCGACATCCCGGTCGGAGCGGGGAGTCTCGGAGCGTCCGGAGTCGTACCGGTCGGCGCGGCGACGGTCGTCGCGGGGCTGGTACGGCCGGTCGCTCCTGGGCAGCCGGCCGTCGCGCGGCCGGTCGTAGCGCGGAGCGCGGTCGTCCCGCGGGCCCCGGTCATCGCGTGGGCGGTCGTAGCGCGGAGCGCGGTCGTCCCACGAGACCCGGTCATCGCGCGGGCGGTCGTACCGCGGGCCTCGGTCGTCGCGGGGCCGGTCGTACCGCGGGCCTCGGTCGTCGCGGGGTCGGTCGTACCGCGGACCACGTCCGTCGCGGGGTCGGTCGTACCGCGGACCACGGTCGTCGCGGGGGCTCCGGTCGTCCCGGGCACCGCGCCATTCGGCGGATCCGCGACGATCGCGATCGTCGCGGGGGCGATCGTCCCGGTCCCACCGGTCGCGCCGGTCTTCGCCCCGACCCCGGTCGTCCCGTGGATACCGATCGCGAGGCTGATACCGGTCATTTCGCGGATACCGGTCGTCGCGCCCCGCTCGCTCCGAGCGGGGGTACCGGTCGTCACGATCCGGCCGACCGCCGCTCGGCCGCCGATCATCCGCCGGGCCGCGGCCGCCGGAACGCCGATCATCGCGGCCATACCGGTCATCCCTGTCCCGGCGCGGCCCACCGCCTCGGTCGTCCCGGGCATACCGGTCGTCCCGCCGGTCACGGTCGTACCGACCCGACGACGTCGAGCCCGGCCCGCCGGACCCTCGGCCCCGGTCCTCCCACCGAACCGGCCGGCGCTCTCCCGAACCCCGATCCGAACGTGGGTACCGCTCACCGCGATCCGAACCTCCACTGCGCCCGCTGTCGCGCCGGTCGAACGGACGGTCGGCGCCGCCCCGGTCACCGTCACCGCGGTCCCGCCCACTCCCCCGCCGACCGACATCGCCCGCGCGGGAATCGCTCTCATCCCACCGCCGGTTCCCCGACGGCGGACCGCCACGACGGCCGGTGCTCGGCCGCGGCTCCCACGAACCCGGTCGCCGTCTCGGTGGGCCATCGGCGTCCCGCCGCGGATACCCACGGTCCGCAGCCGACCGGGACCCGCCACGTCGATCCCCCTGACCGGAACCGCGATGGCCGGAACGATCGTCGTACCGACCGTCCCGCCGCGCGCCCGAAGCGCCACCCGACGCCGGCCGGCCCCCATCGTCCCGACCCCGATCAGCAGGCGACTCCCGACGATCCCCGGAATCGTTGTCGCTCATGATTGATCAACCTCCCGGCCGCGCAGAGGCCGACCCTTTGAAGAAATGAATTTCCGGAATTACTCCGGATACGCGAAAGGGGAGGTCGCTTGCGTTGGTCGCAAGTGACCTCCCCTTCCGGAAGTGAAGTCCGGCGGTGTCCTACTCTCCCACACCCCCACGGGTGCAGTACCATCGGCGCAGTGAAGCTTAGCTTCCGGGTTCGGAATGGGACCGGGCGTTTCCCTCACGCTAAAACCGCC
>JBDHZW010000316.1:0-6189 GCA_039812105.1 Nakamurella sp. | reverse complement strand
GGCGCCGGCCAGCACGGCGGCGTGGTCGTCGACGAACTGGGCGGCCTCCTGCACCTGGCGGATGCCGGTGGCGGCGTCGGCCAGCCGGCCGCGCAGCGCCGCGCCGGCGGCGGCCGCCGCCATCGCCTCCGGGATCTGCAGGTGTCCGGTGACCAGCAGGGTGAGCAGGCCGGCGAACCCGACGGCCAGCAGCAACCCACCCGCCGCCCGGGCCTTGAGCTGCCGGCGGGCCTTGTCCCGGGAGGTGCTCGCGACCTCCCGGTACCGCTCCCGCGACAGCTGCCGGTAGCGCTGGAGCAGCACGGGAGTCAGTTCCAGCGAACGGATCTCGGCGGCCCGCTCGCGCCGGGTGAGCAGCCCGGCCAGGTAGATCCGTCGCCGCTCCAGCCGGGACAGCCCGCGCACCGTCTGGTAGGTCTGCGCGCCGTCCCGGCGGGCCGCCCACCACAGCGGGAGCGCGGCCACCACCGCGACGGCGGCCAGCCACGGTTGCACCGTCAGCACGGCCAGGGTCAACGCGGCCGCCCCGACCGCGCCGGAGAGCAGGATGCCCAGCCCCACCGCCAGTTGCGCGGGCCGCACCAGCGAACCGGTCTCCACCCGCTTGAGCCGGTCCAGGACCTCCGGGCGATCGAAGTCGATCAGCGGGATCGTCCCGGCCACCCGCAGGACCTGCTCGGTGGTCACCGCGGCCAGCCGCTCGCCCAGCACCGTCGCCAGCGCCGGCTGGGCGGACTGGCAGACCGCGCCGATCGTCAGCGAGGCCACCAGCAGCGCCCCCGGCCAGGCCAGGGCGTCCAGGGCCGGGGCGGGCCCGTCGCCCGGCTGCGCGAGCAGGGCGGTGGTGACCAGCTGCAGGCCCTGGATGGCGCCGACGACCGCCAGCGCCTCGACCACCTGGACCACGAGCACGACGACGAACAGCCGCGGCGCGCCCGTCCGGGCCAGCCGCAGTCCCCGGCGGAGCATCCGGAGCAGCCCGACATGGCCGGTACCGCCTTCGGTCTCAGGCCGGGACGAGGGCGAGTTCATGGGCGGCGAATCGCGCGAACGCCGCGGTGAGCGGCATGTCGGACATTCCCTCGACGAACAGGAACTGGCCCTGCGGGTTGATCTCCAGGAACACCGGATGACCGTCCGGACGGATTTTCAGATCGAAGACGCCCATCCGCAGACCGAGCCGGTCGACCACCGTCCGCAGGGCATCCTGCAGCGGTTCGTCCAGGGTCACCGGTTCGACCCGCATGTCGCCGGCCAGCCGCCAGTCCAGGGCGGCGCTGGTGATCCGGGCCGCGTACACGTCCGGCCCGAAGACCTGCACCCGCAGGTGGTCGGTGCCCGGGATCTCCTCCTGGTAGATGGTCGGGGACAGCCGCAACTCGTTCTCGTCGGTCAGCGAGTCCTGGTGGATCCGGCCGGCCTCCAGCCCGGTGCCGAGCAGGCCGGTGAGGGTCTTGCCGATCACCCGGCCACCCATGGCCCGGGTGAACTCGCGGATGGCGGTGGGGTCGCTGCTGACCAGGGTCCGCGGCACGGTCAGGCCGACGGCCCGGGCGACCCGCAGCTGCAGCAGCTTGTTCTGGGCGCGTTCGGTGGCGTACGGGTCGCTCAGCCAGGTCCCGCCGAACGCGGCGAGGAAGGCGCCGCGGGTGGCCGCCCGGCTGTCCTTGACCACCAGCTGGCGCATCGCCCGGTCGGTGACCTGCTCGGGCACCTCGGGCCGGCCGTGGCAGCGGCGCCACCACACCAGGCGCAGGCGGGAGACGTCGACGGTGCCGCCGTCCTCGGTGGGCAGCGTCGTCGCCGAGGGGTCGTCGTCGTGCCAGGTCACTCCCCCGGCGGCCGGGATCCGGTCGGCGGCGACGATGGCCACCGGAACCCCGTAGGTTCGTTCCATTTCCTGCCGGACGAGGTAGGCGTGGATGTCGCCCTCCAGCGTCACGATCGCCATGTCAGCCATTGCCGTAGTCCATTCGTATGAGAAGCCGGTGCGCCCGGCGATGTCGGGTTCAGAGGGTGGGGCAAACGCAGCGGTGGGGACCCCGAAAGGTCCCCACCGCTTCACTTCTCGTGCCTGCTCGTCGTGCCTACTCGTCGCAGTCGTCCCAGCCGTCGTCACAGCCGGAGATGGACCCGCCCGGCCACTTCGGCCGCGCCATCTGCGGGAGCGAGGCGAAAGCCCGCTTCTCCCAACGGTCCAGGCGCTCGGGATGGACGTAGCCCTCGTGCGTGCGGGTGAACCGCCCCGCGACGGGGGCGGCCGGCATTGCCAACATTGTTGAACCTCCTGATTTTCGGTGCGGACCCTGCGTCCGGCAACCGCAGACCAAGAGTGGCTGGGTGGCGCCGCGATACACCCCCATTTCTTACGGGGTGCTGACAACCGCGGTCTTGGGCAGGGAATCCCGCTGCGCCTGGGTGAGCGCGTGTTCGTGGTAGCCGAAGTGCTCGGCACCGTCCGGGTTCGGCGTGTCGAAGTAGACGCCGTCCAGGTTCCAGGTGGTGTTGCCCAGGGTGACGGTGAAGTTGCCGGTGTCCCGGATCATCGGGGCGATGCCGGTGATCTCGCCGTAGTAGCCGGCCGGGACCGAGTTGTTCACCCCCGTGGTGAACTGATGCCCCTGTGACCAGATGTGGCCGTAGCTGAACTTGATCGAGTCGTCGACGATGCCGGGGATGCCGCCGCCCACCGTGGCGTCGACGCCCACGCTGTCCGAGGAGGACACGTCGTCGCCCTTGGTGGCCATCAGCAGGGCCGGCAGGCTGCCGTTGTTGGTCTCGCTCACCAGCACGTGCTCGGGGCCGTCGACGGGGGTCTCGCCGGTCGTGGCGAACGAGCAGCTGGCGGCGGTGTGCTGGACGCAGAACTGGTGCAGGGTGTCGGCCTGAGCCTGGGCCTGGTCGCCGGAGATGGTGTGCACCGTGCCGGTCGCATCCTTCACGTCCAGGCTGGTGTCCTTGGCGTCACCGCTGATGTGGCCGGAATCGACGTGGAACTCGGACGCGGCGGAGCCGCCGCCGCCGACCGCGATGAGGAAGTGGAAGGTGCCGATGGTGTTGCCGTTCGCGTCGAGGACGGCGTAGTGCAGCGTGTTGAAGGTGTCGCGCTGGAAGAAGTAGGTCATCTCGAAGTCCTGGTCGCCGATCCCCGGTTGAAGCACCGCCCCGTCCGGTGTCCTTCCCTCCCAACTGTTCTCGCCGGTCACCGAGAGCAGCTTGATCGGGTTTCCGGACAGGTTGGTGACGTGGAAGCCACGGGAGTACTGCGGCGAGCCTACCTGGGTGCCGTGCTGGCCGGCAGTGGGGGCGGTGGCGGCGGGGGTGGCGGTGGCCGGCGAGACGGCGGCGTCCGCGTGCGCGACGGCGGCCAGCGACCCGATCCCGCACAGGGCGGCGGTGGCCAGCAGCACTCCGGCGGCCCGGGTGGCGATGCTCATGACGGTGTCTCCTTCGAGATCTTCGGTGGTGGGCGGGTTTTGCCAGCCCAGGTCGGTCCGTCCGACCCAACCGAGCGTGCGCCGGGTCCGGCCGGCCCGCGGTCGGTCGACCGGCGGGTCCGGCGGGTGATCGGCCGGTCCGCCGATCGGTGGACCCGGCCGTCCGATCCCCGGGTCACGGGCTGCGGCGGCTGCCCGGGCGCCTGGGTGTACGGGTGGGCGAGCCGAACCGTAGTTGCCGGCGCGCTCCTTGTGCCGAAGACCCGGTAAGGCGGGCTCGCTACCATCGCGCGTGGGGCCCGACGACGGCCGGGCGGGAGGAACAGGAGCGAGCATGCCGATTCCGGGACATCCGTTGCGCAGCCTGGGGTTCCTGACGATCGGGCTGTTCGACCCGGCCGATCCGGGCGCCGGTCACCGATCCACGCTGGAGATCATCGAGCTGGGCGAGCAACTCGGCTTCGACAGCGCGTGGCTGCGGCACCGGCACCTGCAGTACGGCATCTCCTCGCCGGTGGCGGTGATGGCGGCGGCGACCCAGCGGACCCGGCGGATCCAGCTGGGCACGGCGGTCACCCCGCTCGGCTGGGAGAACCCGCTGCGGCTGGCCGAGGACCTGGCCACCGTTGACGTGCTCTCCGGCGGCCGGATCAACCCGGGGGTCAGCGTCGGCCCGCCCATGCACTACGACGAGATCAGGCAGGCGCTCTACCCGGACGCCGGCGACGTCGAGGACTTCACCCACACCCGGGTGCAACGACTGCTCGGTCTCGTCGCCGGCGAGCCGGCCACCACCTTCGCCGGGCGCGAGGGCTTCGAGGAGTTCTCCGACCGGGTGCAGCCGCACTCCCCCGGCCTGCGCTCCCGGATGTGGTACGGCGCCGCCAGCCTGCGTTCGGCCCGCTGGGCCGGCGAGAACGAGATGAACCTGCTCACCAGCAGTGTCGTGTTCGCCGAGCCGGAGGGGCCGACGGATTTCGGCGAGATCCAGCGGGAGCAGATCGCGGCGTTCCGCTCCGCGCACCCGGCCGGCGCGGCGGCCCGGGTGTCCCAGGGGCTGGTCGTCATCCCCACCGACGGCGCCTCCGCCGACCAGCGCGCCCGGTACGAGGCGTATGTGGCGGCCCGGACCCCGCGCACGGCCGGCCCGCAGGGCCCGCGCCGCATGCTGTTCGCCCGGGACCTGGTCGGCAGCAGCGAGCAGATCGCCGAGGTGCTCCACGCGCATGCCGGCTTCCGGGAGGTGGACGAGGTCGCCTTCGCCCTGCCGTTCACCTTCGAACACGCCGACTACGTGCAGATCCTTACCGACATCGCGACCCGGCTCGGGCCGGCGCTGGGCTGGCGGCCGGCGACCTGACTACCCGGTGCCGCCGCGGGCGATCCGGTCGACCCGGCGCAACGAGGGGTCGGCCAGGGTGATCACCAGGAATACTCCGGCGGCGGCCAGCATGAAGGCGGCGATCTCGTGCAGCCCGGCCGTGTCCGCGCTGGTCCGGAAGAACCCGCCGGTCGCTGCGGAGGCGACGATCGCGCCCAGGTACATGAACGTCCGCAGCAGCCCCGACGACGCGCCGATCCGATCGGGGTCGGCCTGGTGGTACAGCGTGTTCTGGACGGCCAGGTTGACCAGCCCCTGCGGCACGCCGACCAGCAGCGCCAGCGCCACCAACCACCCCACCGGCGTCCCCCCGCCGACCAGTAGCAGCAACCCGGACATGGCCACCTGGGTGACCGCCCCGAGCAGCAGCTTCCACCGCACCTCCGGTCGCCGCCCGAACACCGCCGCGACGACGATGCCGACCGCGAAGGTCGGCAGCAGCACCAGCCCGGCCTGGGTCGGGCCGAGCCCCCGACCGGCCTCCAACCACTGGGTGAAGCCGTACAGGTAGCAGTAGCTGACCGTCGCGGCCAGCACCGAGCGGGCGTAGGTGACGAGCAGCGGGACGTTGCCGGCGAACACCCGCACGTCGATGAACGGGTCCCGGTGACGCAGCTCCCAGCCGGCGAAGGCGGCGGCCGCGACGGCGGCCAGGCCGAGCAGCCACAGTGTGGACACCCCCACCTCGACCAGGAACAGCAGCAGGGCGACCAGCGTGCCGGTGAACAGCGCGACTCCCACCGGGTCCAGCCGGCCCCGGTCGGCCGGTTCCCGGTCCAGCGGGGTGTGCCGGGGCAGCCGGAACCAGCCCAGCAGCAGGCAGGCGGCGGCCAGCGGAAGGTTGATCGCGAAGGTGGCCCGCCAGCCGCCCACGTCGATGAGAAGGCCGCCCAGCGTCGGGCCGATCACCGCGATCGTCTGCGTCGTCACCGACAGGGCGGTGAGCACGCCGGCCGGACTGGCCACGCCGGTGCGGGCGGCCTCGCTGCGGATCAGGTACATCGCCGCCGGATAGCCCGAGCAGGTGCCGAACCCCAGGATCACCCGGGCCAGTACCAGGACGGCCAGGCTGGGAGCGAGAACCCCCAGCAGGCCGGCGATCCCGGTCAGCACCGCACCGGCCAGGTACAGCCGGCGGGGCCCGAACATGTCGACCAGCCGGCCGACCACCGGCTGCCCGATCGACGTGGCCAGGTACAGCCCGAAGACCAGCCACGCGGTCTGCGAGGCCGGGGCGCCGAACGCCGTGGCGATCGGGACCAGGGCGACCGCGATGATCGAGGAGTTGATCGGGTTCAGGATCGCGCCGAGCATCAGCGGCGGCAGGAGCCGCCGGTCGAACGGGCCGGCGCTCGTCATCGACCGGCCGTC
>JBDHZW010000315.1:0-6202 GCA_039812105.1 Nakamurella sp. | reverse complement strand
TCGCCCGCGCAGGCCGTCCTGGACCTGCAGCACAGCGCCGGCAACCGGGCCGTCACCGCCCTGCTCGCGCAGCGGGTCCCGACCGCGCAGCGGTACGCGGTGCAGGACTGCGGCGCCGGCGCCGGCGCGGCCCACCCGGCGAGCGAGGTCTACGCGGCCCACGGCCGGGCGCGGACGATGCTGTCCATCGCCGAGTCCGAGAGCGCGACGTCCGGCGATCCCATGGTGAAGGCGCTGGCCCGCAAGTACTTCAAACTGACGGTGCCGCCCGGCACGGATCGGGAGCGCCGGCTGTGGTTCGGCCGGGTGCGGCAGGTGCTGTCCGGGATGATGCGCGGCCAGGACTCGACCACCTACGAGTGCGAGCCGCGCCAGTCGTGGAAGGACGGCCTGTGCACGTCCGGCTCGATGGCCGTGACCATCCTGAACATCCACCTGTGCCCGAAGTGGTGGACGCTGACGTCGGTGGACGACCGGGCGTTCGTGCTGCTGCACGAGTGGGCCCACAAGTACGGCCCGTCGGTCAACCAGATCATCGAGAACTACTGCGACTCGGCCGCCTTCGCGAAGGAGTCGGCCGAGGATCTGGTCGCCGAGCCGGACGCCTTCGCCTCCTACGTGTTCGAGCTGGTGACCGGCGCCGCCCCGTCGTCGACCGTCTGCTGAGCCGGCCGGATCACGCGGCCCGGGCGGCGCCCAGGAACTCGGTGATCCGCGGGCCCAGGTCGCTGGCCGAGGTCACGATCTCCAGGTGGCCGCCCGGGACCAGGGCGAGGGTGGAGTCGGGGATCAGGCCGGCCAGGATCATCGCGTTGGCCGGCGGCACGATCGGATCGTCCAGACCGCCGACCACCAGGGTGCGTTGCTTGATCAACGGCAGGAACGGCAGGCTGGTCCACCACATGACGGCGGACAGCTGGTACAGGTAGCCGCGCAGGTCGGCAGGCTGATGGGCGCGGGTGAACGCCGATCGCTGGCGTTCCGTGCCGGGCGCGGCCGAGATGAACTCGGAGATCACGGCGGCATCGGTGGCGTCGGCCAGCTCGCGGGGGATCAGCATCTCCCGGAACGCGTGTGGCGTGCCCGGCACCGAGAGCGCGCCGGTGCTGGTGCTGACCAGGACCAGGTTGCGGCACCGGGAACCCCGTTGCAGGGCGAACTGCTGGGCCAGCGCGCCACCCCAGGAGTAGCCCATCAGGTCGACCTCGTCGTGGCCGAGCTCGTCGAGCAGCTCGTCCAGCACACCGGCCAACTGCGGCAGGCCGTAGGGAAGGGCCACCGCCGGCGAGTCGCCCACGCCCGGCGGGTCGAACCGGATCACCTCGATACCCGGGTCCAGCGCGTTGACCAGCGGATCCAGGATGCGCAGGCTTGCGCCGATCCCGTTGCACATCAACAGCGGCGGACCCGACCCGTCGCCGGGTCGCACGTCCACGTTCAGCTCCAGCTCGCCGATCTTCAAGGCGGGTCTGCTCCAGTCCGGCGCGCGGCGCCGAGGGCGGCGACCGGGCGACCCTCGTCGGATTGCGATGTCGGAAGCATTGTCACACTCCGTGGCCGTCCCGACCGGGTGAACCGCGCCGCGTCATTGCGTCAACTCGATGCACAAACCCCGGGCCAACTGCACAAACGACAGGCAACACGACATCGTCACAGGTGGGCAGCATCACGCCGGGTCCCGGGGGCCGTTCCGGTCAGTGGAACGATTCCTCACTGCTGTCCCGGCCGGCCACGTAGGCCCGGAGATCGATCGCGTCCGTGACGAAGCGGTCGGCCTCCTCCCCGCCGTCGCACCGGCAGAGGGAGACGATCACCCCGTCGGAGTGCCGGGCGACGATCCGCCAGCTGCCGCCGGCGTCCTCCCACCGACGCAGCCGGGCCAGGTCGGCCGACTGCGCGTTCGATTCCGCCGTCATGGCGACCCCGCGGCGTCCAGCAGCCGGCCGAGCACCGCCAGGTGACTCAACCCCACCTCCCGGGTGGCGGTCACCAGGGTCACCGGCCGCGCGCTGACCAGGCCGGACAGCTCCGCGAACGCGGCCGCCTGCTCGCCGCCGCTCAGCTCCTGCTCGTACCGGCGGGCGAACTCGTCGAACCGGGCCGGGTCGTGGCCGTACCAGCGGCGCAACTCGTTGGACGGCGCCACGTTGGGCAGCCAACGGCCGACCCGCGGATCGTCGCGATGAAATCCGCGCGGCCACAGCCGGTCGACCAGCACTCGCAGGGTGCCGTCGTGCGGATCGTCGTACACCCGTCCCAGCTTCACGGCACCCATCATCGTCGCGCGCGGCCACTTGCGTTTGCGCAGCCGCGGCCGGTGATCTTGAGTAGCGGAGGGGACGGGAGGTCGTCGTGATCGTGGTCGGGCTGCTGTTCGCGGGTATCGCCGCGTTCATCCACCTGTACATCTTCTACCTGGAGTCGCTGGCCTGGACCGACGACGCCACCCGGCGCACCTTCGGCACGACCCGGGAGGAGGCGCAGGTGACCCGGTCCCTGGCCTTCAATCAGGGTTTTTACAACCTGTTCCTGGCGATCGTGGCGGGTCTAGGGGTCGTGCTGGTGGCCGTCGGGTCGACAACCATCGGCGCCACCCTGGTCTTCACCGGGGCCGGTTCGATGGTGGCCGCGGGTCTGGTCCTGATCCTGTCCGACCGGTCCAAGAGCCGCCCCGCCCTCATCCAACTGGTGCCACCACTGATCGGCGTGCTCGCGCTCGCCATCGGCCTGGCTCGCTGACCCATCCGGAGGACCGCCATGAAACGCATCGCCTTCGGCGACACCACCGCCCCGAACGTCGTGCTCGGGCTCATGCGGATCGCCGACATGTCCGACGACGCCATCCGCGAGCTGATCCGGGCCGCCCGCGACGCCGAGATCGACTTCTTCGACCACGCGGCCGTCTACGGCGGCGAGTTGCACGGCTGCGAGCGCCGCTTCGCCGACGCCATGCAGCTGACCCCGGCGCAGCGGGCCGAGATCACCATCCAGACCAAGGCCGGGATCGTGCCCGACGGCCCGTACTTCGACTTCTCCTACGAGCACCTGATCGAATCGGCGGACGAGTCGTTGCGGGCGCTGCGGACCGACTACCTGGACGTGCTGCTGTTGCACCGGCCGGACGCGTTGGTCGAGCCGGAGGAGGTCGCCCGCGCCTTCGACGAACTCGAATCGGCCGGCAAGGTACGGGCTTTCGGCGTCTCCAACCACACTCCGCGGCAGATCGACCTGCTGCGCACCGCGGTGCGTCAACCGCTGATCGCCAACCAGTTGCAGCTGTCGATCACCCACGCGCCGATCGTCGCGCAGGGTGTGGCCAGCAACATGGCCGGGACCGACCAGTCGCTCACGCTGGACGGCGGCGGCGTCCTGGACTACTGCCGGATCAACGGCATCACGGTGCAGGCCTGGTCGCCGTTCCAGGCCGGCTTCTTCACCGGCGTGTTCCTGGGATCGCCCGACTATCCGGAGCTGAACGCCGTCATCGACCGGCTGGCCGCCGCCTACGACGTGCCGCCGATCGCCATCGCCACCGCCTGGATCACCCGGCACCCGGCGAACATGCAGGTGGTTCTGGGCACGACGAACGTCGAACGGGTGACCGGCGCGGCGCTCGGCTCGGACGTGCCGCTGACCCGCCCCGAGTGGTACGAGCTGTTCCGGGCCGCCGGCCACCGGGTGCCCTGATCGGTCGTGCTGGGCCCGGGGCTCGACGGGGCGTTGCCGTCGCGACCGGACGCGACCGCGACGCCAGCGGCGCATGGCCGGCTCTCTTGAGCCGGTGGTGCGCCACTGGGTTCGGGCTGAGGCTGCGTGGGTCGGACAGCGAGGGCCCGGCGCAGCGCCCTCTCACGGATGCGCTGATCCAAGTCTCACTTTCGCGCCTGATATGTCCGTTCCGGTGAGACGATGATCAGCGCAGCCAGCCCGGGACGCGCGAGTGGCGCACGGCCGGTTCACTTGAGCCGGTGGTGCGCCAGAGGGCAGCCGGGCCGCGCCTACTGACGTGGATCTCGTCGAGCAACGCGAACAACGGACGAGCCTGGCCCGATCGACTGCTCAGCCCGGCAGGTACGCCCGGAGCACCTCGGCCTCCCGCCGCAGCCGGGCGGCGTCGTCGGGCCGACCGAGTGACTCGTAACGATCGGCCTCGGCCGCCCGTTCGGCCACCTGCGCGGCCACTAATGCATGAACGTCGTCGAGCGACAGGACGCGCCGGGCGACCTCGGCGGTCCCGAGCCCGGCCGTCGTCCCGGCGACGTGCTCACTGGTGGCCGGCGGACCCGACGGTTGTGGCGCGGCGACCGCCTCCGCGTTGTCGACGGCGGCCAGTCCGGTGCGCAGGGCGGCCACCGCGTCCTTGTCCCGGGCTTTCATCGCCGCCGTCAGGTCGGTGCGCATCCGCGCCCGGAGTGCGTGCGGGTCGGTCATGGTCGGCTCCAGCGGTCGAGGATCTCGTCGATCTCTACCTTGACCGATTTCCGTGCGTCGTACCGAGGAATGCCGACCATCAAGAGCTCGTCGTAGCCCGTGTCCTCGTGCCGGACCGAGGCGACGACGGCCAGCCGGACCGCGTCCGGGTCCAACGCTCGCCCGGCCGCGCTGCGGCCGACCCGGCCGCTGCTGCGTTGCCCCGCGTGCTGGGCGATCCGCGCGGCCCGGTCCGGCGGGCAGCCAGGGAATTGGTCGCGGATCGCGGCGGCCAGCTCGTCGATGAACTCGTGGTCCTCGTCCTCCCGGCGGGCCGCGGCGCGGATCCGACGTCGCTCGCGGGCATCGGCGTCGGCCAGGCACTCCTGTTCGGCCTTCTCGATGGCAGCGGACTCGGCGACGATGCCCTGCCGCTCGTACCGCTTGCGGGTGCGGCTCCACTGCACAACGACCGCGGACAGCGTGCTGTGCTTGCGGGCCCGCCGGGTGAGCGCGGTGTCGCCGCGGGCCAGGAACTCCAGGTGGCCCAGATCCGCGCAGGCCAGGCACAGCGGCCCGGCGTCGTCCATGGTCAGCAGGTCGCCGCGGCCTTGTCCGCTGCCGCAGTCGGCGCAGGTCCAGGGCCGGCGCGCGGCGATGACCAGCAGGTCCTTCGGCTTGTCCGCCGGCGTGATCGGTTCGTCCGTCATCGACTCCAACCTCTCTTCGCCACGGGCGGCCGTGCGTGCCCGACGGCCCGGCCCCGCGGGCATCGATCGCATGATGCCCGGCCCGCGGAGGACCCTTTCGTCGGGCCCGAATCAACTATGCCAACGGATTGATCCAGCGCAGCTCCGAGAATCGGCCGAAATCGGTGTCGTTGGAATGAAGTTCGGCCCCATATTCAAGAGCATAGGCAGCGAGTTGGGCGTCGGTGGCGAGGTTGCCGGCCGTTCCGGCCGCCTCCACCAGGCTCAGGGCGACGTCCGCGCTGGGAAGTGCCGGCCACTGATGAATGTGGCCAACGGCACTGGAGACGGACAACGGCGACTCGAGGATGCGCGGGCTGGTGGCGATCCGCAGGAACCCGACCATCGCCGGAGCGGTCAGCCCGAGCCGATCGGGTCCGCCGGTGACGCCTTCGAACCAGGCGTGGGCTCGGCGATGCTGGGAAACCCGGAGATGACGGCACAGAGCAGGAGATTGACGTCAGGGACGATCACCTCGATCAACCACGTGCGGCGGTTCAGTGTCCGCCGGGCGGCGGCGCGGCTCGGGCCACATCGAGGATCGCCTCGTCCTCCAATTCATCGGCCAGCCGGTTGAAACCCGCCGGGTCGAATCCCGGTGGCAGCGATGATTCGTGCGGAATGAGCCGGTACGGTGGCCCGCCCACCGCCGGGGTCAGGGCACGACGCAGAGCATCGTTGACGATCTTCTTCATCGGGCGCCGCTCCCGGTGGACCGCATCGTCGAGCAGGCGGACGACATCGTCATCCAGCGTCAAGGTGGTTCGCGTTCGTTCATCATGATGCATCCGATCGATGGCATCATGATGCCTCAGTCTCTAGTGCGCTCCGGTGGCGAACCTCTCGTAGGCGGCACAGAGCCGCCGCACCAGCGTGTCCCCGCCGAGTGCCGGCCCGGGCGGCGGCAACTGGCGCAGCAGCAGGTCGGCGGGCACGGGCAGGACGGCCGGGGGCGCCGGCAGGGGTGGCGACGACCAGAACCGTTCGGCGTCGGCCGATCCATCGCCGGCACCCGCGGTCGGCCCCGCCAGGCCGGCCAACGC
>JBDHZW010000314.1:0-6211 GCA_039812105.1 Nakamurella sp. | reverse complement strand
CTGGGCTCGGCCAGCCTGGCCAAGCTGCTGCCCCGGGATCGGCGGTGACGGCGTGGACCGGATGAGCGAGGCCTGCCGATGAGCGTGCTCGACTGGATCGCCTCGGTGGCGATCGTCCTCGGCGCCCTGATGTCGCTGCTGGCCGGCATCGCGGTCGTCCGGTTCCCGGACACCATGAGCCGGATCCACGCCGCGACGAAACCGCAGGTGCTGGGCATCATCCTGCTGATGCTGGGGGTCGGGCTGCGGCTGCAGTCGCCTGCGGTGATCGGCGTGCTGGTGCTGATCGTCGTGCTGCAGTTCGTCACCGCCCCGGTGTCGGCGCACCTGACCGTCCGGGCCGCCTACCGCAACAGCATCAATCAAGAGGTCGACGTCGACGAGTCGGCGGCGTTCGCCGACAAGCGAACGGCCGAAAAGGACCGGGAGCGGTCCGGACCGGAGGGGTAGCGTCCGGCGGATGCCCGCTTCCACATCACCGATCACCGACCTGTCCGACGCCTACGTCGCCGAGTACGCCCGGCGCCGACCGATCATGGCGACCTACATCGGCGTGCCGGTCGCCCAGGACCGGCTGGACGACCTGTCGCCGGCCGGTTTGAGCGACCTGCACGACCTGGTCACCGGAACCGCACGCCGGCTCGCCGAACTCCCGTCGATCGGACCCGACGACGACATCGCCCGCGAGGTGCTCGCCGAGCGGCTGGCCGTCGACGACGCCCGGTACCTGTCCGGCTGGGCGCACGCCGACCTGAACGTGCTGGCCTCGCCGCTGCAGAGCGTCCGCGAGGTGTTCGACCTGATGCCGACCGACACCGTCGACGACGCGGAGACGATCGGCCGCCGGATGACCGCGGTGCCCGACGCCCTGCTCGGCTACCGGCAGAGCCTGCGGCAGGCCGCGGACGGCGGAAAGACCGCAGCCGTGCGCCAGGTCGACCGGTGTGCCGAGCAGTGCGACGTCTACTCGGGGCGCGCCGCCGAGACCGGCTTCTTCAGCGGGCTGGCGGCGACCCTGAGCGCCGCCGTTCCCGACGCGCTGGCCGCCGACCTGGCGACCGCCGCCGCCGGCGCCGACGCCGCCTACGGCGACCTCGCCGACTTCCTGCGCCGGGACCTGCGCGACCGGGCGCCGGACAAGGACGCCGTCGGCCGCGACCGGTACGCCGTCGCCTCCCGGGACTTCCTCGGCGCGGTCATCGACCTGGAGGAGACCTACCGGTGGGGCTGGTCGGAATTCCTGTCCATCGAGGCCGAGCTCCGGGCGGTGGCCGACCGTATCGCCCCCGGCGAGGGCCCGGCCGGCGCGGCCGCCGCTCTCGACCGCGACCCGGCCCACCAGCTCACCGGCGTCGACGGTCTGCGGTCCTGGATGCAGGATCTGTCCGACCGGGCCATCGACGAACTCGGCCGCACCCACTTCGAGATGCCCGAACCGGTGCGGCGGCTGGAGTGCCTGATCGCCCCGCCGGGCGGCATCGTCGGCGCCTACTACTCCGGACCGAGCGACGACTTCAGCCGGCCGGGGCGCATGTGGTGGGGCGTCGAACCGGGCCGGGAGGTGTTCAACATCTGGCGGGAGACCAGCACCGTGTACCACGAGGGCGTGCCCGGTCATCACCTGCAGATCGCCACCTGCGTGCACCGCCGGGATGCGCTGAACGACTTCCAGCGACTGATGGCCGACTACTCGGCGCACGCCGAGGGCTGGGCGCTGTACGCCGAGCGGCTGGTCCGCGAACTGGGCTATCTCGTCGACGACGGCCAACTGCTGGGCCTGCTGGATTCGCAGCTGTTCCGGGCCGCCCGGGTGGTGCTGGACATCGGCATGCATCTGGAACTGGAGATCCCGGCCGGCACCGGATTCCACGAGGGCGAGCGGTGGACCCCCGAACTCGGCCTGGAGTTCCTGCTCACCCGGACCGTCTCCGACCCGGCCCACTGCCGGTACGAGATCGACCGGTACCTGGGCTGGCCCGGCCAGGCCCCGGGCTACAAGGTCGGCGAACGGGTGTGGCTGGCCGGCCGGGACGCGTCCCGACGCCGACACGGCGACGCGTTCGACCTCAAGGCGTTCCACACCGCGGCGCTGAACATGGGCCCGATGGGGTTGGACGTGCTCGGGCGCCGGCTCGCCCAGCTGTGACCGGGCGCGCGGTCCGGGCGCTCGTCCCGGGCGGTCAGGCCGGTGCGGCCAGCGGAAGCTCGCGGCCGAGCACACCGAACGGACGCGGGTCGCCGGTGAACCGGTAATTGCGCAGAACGTCGTCGAAGCCGAGCCGGCGGTACAGCCGCCACGCCCGGTTCTCGCCCTCCGGGGTGGACAGCAGCATGTGCCGCTCCGGCCGGTCCTGGGCGAGCGTGCGCAGCAGCGTCTCCCCGAGCCGGCGACCCTGCGAAGCCGGTAATACGTGCAGTTCGGTCAACTCGAAGAAGTCGGACAGCACCGGCAGCACGTCCGGCCGCACCCCACGCCGCACCTCGGAGTACCACCACTGCCCGGGGGCGCCGCGATACCCGTAGGCCAGCCCGTGGATCCGGTTGTCCGGGCCGAGCCCGACGACGCAGTCGAAGCCGTCCCGTCGCGAATGCTCCTCCCACAGCACCGACCGGGCGGCGGCCAATTGCTGCGGGTACTCCATCGCCGTCAGATAGATGGCGACCAGCTCCCGCAGCCGGGCCCGGAAGATCCCCGGATCCAGCCGCCGGACCTCGATCCGGTCGGGCCGGGTGGCGGGCCGGCCGTACGCGGTGGGGATCGACATGTGCCCATCACACCACGCACCGGCCCGGTTCGGTCGAACCTCCGCCCACACATCCGGCGATGGACCCGGTCGCTCAGGTCTGGACGGATCTCCCGAACACGCGTACGATAGAACAAGAGTTCGATGACGGGAGACAATCATGACGACGATCGCGGCACCTCGACCCGCGCTGTTCGACTGCTCGGACGTGACCACGGCGCCCGCGCGTCGATCCGCGCGGCCGCCGAAAGCGGTGTCGAAGGGAGCGTCGAGGGGAGTGACGATGTCCCAGGAACGGACCCCGGGCGCCGCCTCCGGGACGGCCGCCGTCCCGAGAACGGCGCCGGTGCCCCAGGCGGCGCGCGACCTGCTGGCCGACGCCTCGCTCGGGCTCGGCCGGGCGTGTGCCGCGACGGATCCCGCCGACCGGTACGCGATCGCACACCTGGCCGCGCTGCGGGCGGCGGCCGCGGTCCTTGCCGCCCGGGCCCGCCCGACCCGGGGCCGGCGGGGGAGCGTCTGGACGCTGATGACCCGGGTCGCGCCCGAGTTCGACGAGTGGGCCGCGTTCTTCGCCGCCGGGTCGGCCAAGCGTCAGGCGGTCCAGGCCGGTCTGTCCGCCGGGGTCACCGCGCGCGAGGCCGACGACCTGGTGCGCCAGGTGGCGGTGTTCCTCTCGCTGGTCGGCGAGGGCATCGGTTCGCCGTCCCGCCGGTAGCCGGCGGGCCTACCGCCGGACCCGCTGCTTGCCGGACCGGAGCAGCCGGTCGAGCAGCTTGTCGAAGCTCTGCGCGATCTCCCGGGCGCCGGCGGTGGGCCACTGGTGGATCGGCACCGCCGCGCCCTGGGCCTGCTGCACCGCGGACCGGTCCGGCAGCACCGGGCTGAGCACCAGCGGGCCGAACAGGTCGCGCAGCTCGGCCAGCCGGTATTCCTGCTCGGTGACCCGCGGCCGGAACCGGTTGATCACCACACCCAGCGGTTGCAGGGCCGGCCGGTGGGCGGTCCGTTCGGTCTGCACGGCCTCGAGCGCGCGCTGCACGCCGGTGACCGCGAACAGCGACGGCTCGGTGACCAGCACCGCGCGGTCGGCCGCGATCAGGGCGCTGCGGGTGAGCTGGCCCAGCGACGGCGGGCAGTCCACCAGCACCAGTTCGGGCTGCGGCTTCACCTTCTCCAGGGCGGCGGAGAGCCGATACAGCTTCTTGGACCCGGGATCGGGGTGATTGTGGTTCTCGGTCCGCTCGCTGCCCGGCAGGACTCGGAGCTGCTCGCCCCAGGCCGAGGTGCGGATGGCCTTGCCGACCACCTTGGCCGTCGGCTCGTCCAGGACCTCGGCGACCGACCAGCGCACCGACCCGTCGACACCGGCCGACCCGTCCAGCTCCGGGGCCACGGTCGCGGTGGCATTGATCTGTGGGTCGAGGTCGACCAGCAGCGTGTCCAGTCCGCGATGCACGGCCGCGGAGGCCAGCCCCAGGGTGACAGTGGTTTTCCCGACTCCGCCTTTGAGGCTCAACACACTGGCAACCAGCACCGGCCAACCGTACCGGCAGGTGATGCCCATCCCCGGCAACCCGGGCGCGCGCCGATACGCTGCGAGTCGGCTGCACGCAGAGCCCGACCGGTTGGGGAGGACACGCATGGTGGAGCAGCTCCGGCCGACCGGTGGCGATCCGGTCGACGTCGTCCTGGCCGGGCTCGCCGAGACGGCGATCCGGTCCCGGACGGCGGACCCGGCCGATCGGGTCCGCGTGCTGGACATCGGCGGCGGCAGCGGCACCCGGGCGGTCCCCCTGGCGATGCTGGGCTGCGCGGTCACCGTCGTCGACTCGTCCGCCAACGCCCTGGCCATCCTGCACCGGCGGGCCGAGGACGCCGGGGTGGGCGACCGGGTGACCGGTGTGCAGGCCGACGCGGACCGCCTGGACACGGTGGCCTTGGTCGGCCCGGCCGACCTGGTGGTCTGTCATCACCTGTTGGAGGAGGTCGACGACCCGGTCGTCGTGCTGCGCGCGGCCGCCCGTGCGCTGCGGGTCGGCGGATCGCTGTCCGTGTTGGTGTCCGGCCGGCTCGGCGCGGTGCTCGCGCAGACCCTGGTCGGACGGTTCGAACAGGCCCGGGAGCTGCTCACCGGACCGGACGGGCGGTTCGGCGCCGCCGACCCGCTGCGCCGCCGATTCGACGATCGGCAGATCCGCGAGGCGGTGCGCGCGGCCGGCCTGGTGGTCGACGCGGTGACCGGGGTCGGCGTGCTGTCCGGCCTGGTGTCCGGTGCCGCGCTGCAGGCCGCACCGGGTGGCGAGGGCGAGCTCGCCGCCGTGGAGTCGGCCGCCGCCGTGCACCCCGATCTGGTCCGGATCGCCGCCGACCTGCACGTGGTGGCGCACCGCCCGGACGGCGCGGCGACCGGCTGAACCGGCCGACCCGGCGCGGCCCGAAGTGACTCTCGTCACATCAGGGTGAATGGCGTGGCAGATTGCGCAGCCCGCTAGTGGTCTGCCCGCGGGGCTCGTATCCTGGTAACAGGTCGTCGGTTGGCGGCCGTAGGATGTGACCACACTTTCTGGTGGCCAGGTGCCGGAGGAGGGACCTATGCCGCTCTCCGAGCACGAACAGCGGATGCTAGACGAGATCGAGCGCGCGCTCTACGAGGACGACCCCAAGTTCGCGACAAGCGTCAATGTGAGTCGTATTCGGCGTCGCCGCCCCATCGTCGCGGGGTGCCTGTTCGTTGCCGGTCTCGTCGCGTTGGTCGTCGGCGTGATCGCGACCCAGAGTCTGCTCGCCGTCGGCGTCATCGTCAGCGTCGTCGGCTTCCTGACGATGGTCGGTGCCGTCGGGCTGTTCGTCTTCGGTCAGCCGGGAGCCCGCGCCGCCAAGGGCATGGACAAGAGCGCCGGCAAGGCCGGGCCGTCCCTGGGCAACCGGATGGAAGAGCGCTTCCGTCGTCGCTTCGACGACCCCAACCAGTAGCCGGACCTCCTGACGCCGCAGCCCGTCGCGGGCTGCGGCGTTGTCGTGTGTCCGTGACCGTGCCGCTGACCGGTGCCGGCGGTGCTCCCCGGCCGGCCGATCGGTGCTGTGTCCCGGGGTGCCTGTCCGGGGGGTGCGCTGATCCAAGTCCCGTTTCCGGCCGGATTTGATCGTTTCAGATGAGACTTGGATCAGCGCAGGGTGGGGCGCCCGGCCAGAGCGGGCGGCGCTCGGGGGATCGCCCCGCCCGCCACGCGTCAGTCGCGCCACCAGGCGGGTCGAACCGAGCGGGGCAGCAGCCGGTCCAGCAGGGACAGCGGGACGGCGTGCGCCAGCTCCACCGCGAGCGTGCGCGGCGCGTCCCCCAGCCGTTCGTCGGGCGTCGCCATCAGCACGCCGCCGGTCCACTGCGCCACCCGGGAGCCGGTCCCGTCTGCACCGGCCGGGACCGGTCCTGCCGTTCCGGCGCCGCCCGGTCCTGCCGTTCCGGC
>JBDHZW010000313.1:0-6220 GCA_039812105.1 Nakamurella sp. | reverse complement strand
CACCCGGGCCGGCAAGAAGTGCCTGTTGTTCCACGACCAGAGCGTGCAGATCATGACGGCGACCAATCTCACCGCCGGTGACGTGGTCGTCGGCATCAGCGATTCCGGTCGCACCGACGCCGATTCGCCGCTGGTCGGGGCCGCCGACGTCGCCCTGTTCACCGCGACGATCCCCGGCGGCGGCCTCTACGGCGAGTCGGTGACGTCCAAGTGGGGGCAGCTGCTGGTGGTCGACGCGCTCTACGCCACGTTCGCCGCCCGCCGATTCGACGAGACGCTCGGGCACCTGGAGGAGACGTACGCCGCGGCGATCCAGCATTCCCGGACGCCCTGACCGGCACGTCTTCGAACGTACTGTCGGTGCCCGATGGCAGGATCGGACCATGCCACCGCGCCGACGCACCGTACCCCCGCCGATCGACGTCGAGGACCTGAAATCCCGGCTGGACCAGGGCAAGATCGTGCGCGTCGCGATCGCCAACGGCGCGCAGTTCCCGGCGGGCGCCACCGGCCGGGTGCGCAGCGTGGGCGACCCGGCGGTGGACGGCGACGAGTTCATCCACGTCGAGGTGTCGGTCAACGGCACCAAGGATCTGCTGCCGTTCGCGCCGGCCGACCTGACGGTGCCGACCCGCGTCGCCACGGACCGGAACGGATCGGCGAACGGCGCGACCGAGGCCGCGCGGGCCGCCGGCCCCGCACCGGACGCCGGTCCGCCGGGAGAACCGCTGATCGCCCGGATGAACGGCAGCACCACCCCGGCCGCCGGCGCCGGCGCCGCCGCGGCGGTCGACCGGGTCTTCTTCGACCCGCCCGCGGCGCCTTCGGGCGAGAGGCCGGCCGCCGAGCCACCGTCCCGCCCGAAGGTCCCGCGGGCCGCCAGGCCGGCGGCCAAGCGAAAGGGTCCGGCCGTCGCGATCAGCATCGGCACCACCGACGCCGACCCGCCGCAGTGGCGCCTGGAGGCCAGGGTCGGCGCGAAGGTGGTGGTCCGCAACGGCTCCGTGCCGCCGGCCCGGGTGTGGGAGCTGGTCGGCCGGCTCGGCGACGAGGCGCTGAGCCGCGCGGTCGGCACCGTGCTGGACGAGCAGCGGCAGGCCGCGCAGGCTCGGGCCGACGCGCTCGCCGCGGAACTGGCCGCGGTGCGGGCCGAACTCGCCGACCTGCCGCAACCCGGCCGCACGAGCTGATGCCCGACTATCGCCAACCGATCGAGTTCGGCACCTTCCTGACGCCGAGCAACCGGCCGGCCACCGACCCGGTCGACCACGCGATCCTCTGCGAGCGGCTGGGCTACGACCTGGTCACCTTCCAGGACCATCCGTACCAGCCGCGGTTCCTGGACACCTGGACCCTGCTCACCTGGGTGGCCGCCCGGACCGAACGGGTCCGGCTGTCCGGCAACGTGTTGAACCTGCCGCTGCGGCAGCCGGCCGTGCTGGCCCGGGCCGCGGCCAGCCTGGATCTGCTGTCCGGCGGCCGGTTCGACCTGGGGCTGGGCACCGGCGGGTTCTGGGACGCCATCGAGGCGATGGGCGGCCCGCGGCGGACGCCCGGCGAGGCGGTGCAGGCGCTGGCCGAAGCGATCGAGATCATCCGCGGCATCTGGGATGTCGACGACCGGCGACCGCTGCGGGTACCGGGCGAGCACTACGCGGTCGCCGGCGCGAAACGCGGACCGGCGACCACCCGGCCCATCCCGATCGTGCTGGGCGCGTACGGTCCGCGGATGCTCCGGCTGGTCGGCCGGGTCGCGGACGGCTGGTTGCCGACGCTGACCAACCTGCCGCCCGGCGGCCTGGCCCGGGGCAACGAATTGATCGACGAGGCCGCCGAGCAGGCCGGCCGGGATCCGTCGGCGATCCGCCGCTGGCTGAACATCCCCGCCTCGCTGACCGCGGTCGACGAGCTGTCCCCGCTCGCCCTGGACGACGGGGTGTCCACGTTCGTCCTGTCGACCGACGATCCCGACGTGCTGCGCGCATTCGCGCAGGAGGTGGCGCCGGCAGTGCGGGAGGCCGTGCTCAGCGCTCGTACCTGACGAACGAGTTCCGGCGGGCCACCGTGTCGTACAGGGAACGAGCCGGCGCGTTGTACTCCTGGGTGATCCAGTAGACGGCGGCGGCACCGTGCTCGTCGGCGAACGCGTACACCGCCTCGATCAGCCGCCGGCCGACCCCGCTGCCCCGACCCGCCCGGTCGACGAACAGGTCCTCCAGATAGCAGGTCGGGCCGGTCGCCCAGGTGGTGGCGTGCAGCACCACATGGGCCAGGCCGATCGGCCGGTCGTCGCGGACCGCGACCAGGCCGTGCACCGGGCTCGTCGGATCGCCCAGGCTCGACCAGGTGTGCTCGGTGACCTCGGCGGACAGCTCGGCCCGGTAGAAGTCCAGGTAGGCCCGCCACAGCGGCTCCCAGCCGGCGCGGTCGTCGGCGCGCAACGGGCGGATGGCGATCTCGGACACCGGCCGAGCATGCCCGAGGTACCCGGGCGGCGCGACCCGACCCGGTTTCAGCGGGACGCCGATCGGAGGGTCGGGCCGCGCGCGGCGGCCGTCAGCACCCCGCCGTCGACCCCGACCGCGACATCGCCCTCGGTGTCGGTGCGCAGGACCGTCCGCACCCCCTCCCGGTCCAGCAGGCCCAGCGCCTTCGCCGACGGATGCCCGTAGTCGTTGTCGGCACCCACCCCGATGACCGCCACCTGCGGGGTCACCGCGTCCACGAACCGCTCGAGCAGGTCGGCCGATCCGTGGTGCGGCACCTTCAGCACGTCGGCGTCCAGGTCGGCGCCGGCGTTCAGCAGCGCCTGCTGCGCCTCGATCTCGATGTCGCCGGTGAGCAGGATCCGGGTGCCGGCGATCTGCGCCATGATCACCAGCGAATCGTTGTTCGGGTCGGAATCGGTGCCGTGGAACTCCTTGTCCGGGCCGAGCACCGTCAGCGTGACCGCGCCGGTCCGGAACACGTCGCCCGGCCGGAACCGCACCACCGGCAGCCCCCGGTCCTCGGCGGTGCGGTTGACGTCCCTCCAGGCCGATACCGGCTCGTGCCCGGGACCGACGGCGACGGTGCCGACGCTCCGTCCGTCCAGCGCGCCGGTCAGTCCGTCGACATGGTCGGCGTGCAGGTGGGTCAGCACCAGCAGCGGGATGCTGCCGATGCCCAGCCGGGACAGGCAGCCGTCGACCAGAGCGGGGTCCGGGCCGGTGTCGATGACGACCGCCACGCCCGGCTCGCCGGTGGACAGCACCAGGGCGTCCCCCTGGCCGACCTCGCAGGCCACCAGCAGCCAGCCGGCGGTCGGCCAACCGGGCACCCAGACCCGGACCGGCAGCACGACGACCGTCGCCCCGGCGACGACCGCGACCGCCACCAGCCGGAACCAGCGGCGGCGCAACAACAACACCACCCCGACCGTGACGACGACCAGTGCGGTGGCCCCGGCCGGGGTGGCCGGCCAGGGCAGGGTCGCCGCCGGCCAGCGGGCCAGGGTGTGGGCGACGGCGGCGATCCAGTCCAGCAGCGGCGCGGTCGCACGGGCGAGCACCGCGGCCGCGCCGGGCCACCAGGGCCCGGTGAGCGCGCAGAGCATGCCCAGGATCAGGGCCGGCGCCACGACCGGTGCCACCAGCAGGTTGGCCAGCACACCGACCACCGATATCGACCCGCTGATCAGCACGATCACCGGCATCGTGACGACCTGGGCGGCCACCGGGATGGCCAACAGGTCGGCCCAGCCCACCGGCACCCCGCGCCGTTGCAGCACCGTCGACCACAGCGGCGCCAGCAGGATCAGCCCGCCGGTGGCCAGCACGGACAGGGCGAATCCGGCGCTGAGCGCGAGGTCGGAGTCGAACAGCAGCAGCGCGATGGCCGCCGCTGCCAGCGCCGGCAGGCTCGACCGGGTGCGCCCGGCGAACAACGCCAGCACCCCCACCCCACCCATCACCGCGGCCCGCAGCACCGACGGCGCCGGGCCGACCAGGATGACCAGGCCGACCAGGGTCACCGCACCGCCGACCGACGCGCTCCGCGGCCCGAACCGGCGCAGCGCGACGATCACCGCCCCGCACAGGATCGCGAAGTGGGACCCGGACACCGCCAGCAGATGACTGACGCCGGTGGCCTTCGCGTCGGTGTCCAGCTGCTCATCGATCCCGCTGGTGTCGCCCACGACCAGACCGGGCAGCAGCCCGGCGGCGTCGTCGCTCAGCCCGGACGCGTTCTCGCGCAGGGTGTCCCGGATCGAGCCGGCGACCAGGAAGGCCGGCGAGGCACCGTCCAGGACCGCGGGAGGATCCCGGGCGGTCAGCGAGATCGTCGGCAGACCGGCGAACTCCGACGCGGCCAGGCGCCCGGCCACGTGCACCGTCTGGCCGGGCAACAGGGCCGCCCAGGTGGCACCGTTGCCCAGCACCCCGACCGTCACGGTGCTCGTCGAACCCCGTCCGGCCACCTCGACGACGGCCACCTCGATGTCCACCCGCCACCGCCGCCGGTCGTCCGGAGACGACGGTGACGGGGCGTCCGGGGTCGCGAAACCGCCGGCGACGGCCCTTGGGAACCCGCTGACCGAGCCGGTCAGGTGCGCGAACGAACGCTGCTGGGCGGCCGCCGCCACCGGGTCGGCGGCCCGTTCGGCCTGCCGGACACCGGAGATCGCGACCGCCGCGACGAAGAAGGCCAGGGTGGGGAGCCAACCCAGCCAGCCGCGCGGCCGGCGCACCAGGACCGCGACGAGCGCGAGGCCGGCGAGAGCGGCCACCCACCAGGCGGTCTGCGTTCCGGCGAGCAGGCCAACCAGGGTTCCGATCCACAGCGCGGCGGCCGCCGGGACCAGCCGGAGATCGGGCGGGACGGCGTTCTCCTCGTCCTGCGCGGCCCGCGGCACCTCACCCCACCGTCACCAGCGCGGAGATCTGCGCGTAGCGGGACGGCCCGATGCCGCTGATCTCCTGCAGTTGCTCGACGTTGCTGAATCGCCCGTTGGATTCGCGCCAGGCGATGATGTTCTGCGCCATCACCGGCCCGACCCCGGGCAGGGTGTCCAGGGCGGCCTCGTCGGCGGTGTTCAGGTTGACCAGGCCGGCCGGGGCCGATCCGGGGCCGCTCGACCCGGCCGGTGCGGCGGCGGGAGCGGAAGCGGCCGAACCGGTGTCGGTCACGACCACGGAGTCGCCGTCGGCCAGCTTGGCGGCCAGGTTCATCCCGGTCAGGTTCGCACCGGGCTGGGTGCCGCCGGCCGCCGCGATCGCGTCGGTCACCCGGGAGTCCGGCGGCAGGTGCACGACGCCCGGGTTGACCACCAGACCCGTCACCGAGACGACGATCTCACTCGTCGCGGCGACGTCCGCCGGGTCCGGCGACGGGGCCGCAGAACCGGTCGGGGGCGCCGAACCGCTCGACGCCGTCGACGGCCCGGTGTCGGACACCGCGGCCACTGTGGCCGTCTCGATCGGCCGCGGTTCCGGCCGGTCCCGCCACACCCCGACCGCCGCCGCGGTCGCGGCCAGCGCGGCGACCAGGACGAGCACGATCATGCCCCGGCGCCCCGGATCGACCCGGGCGTTGCGCATCGGCTCGGGCACCCACAGTTCGGCGAACCGACCCCAGCGACCGTTGATCCGATGCCGCCGAGGCTCCCGGGGCTCGTCGGCGGTCGCCGGCTCCCCATCGGCATCGTCCGTGGCGACGCCGGCCGTGGTGTGGTCGACATCGATGGTCTCGTCGCCGAATTCGTCCCATTCGGCACCGGCGACGGCCGGGTCCGCCAGTGCGTCGAGGTCGTCCGGCTCGTCCACGGCGCGGTGCCGGCCACCGGGCGCCGGCGGCGCCCACCGGGCCGCCAACTCGTCGGCGTCCGGCGTCGGCGGCAGCTCGGGCACCCACCCGCCGAACCCGGCGGTGGTGTCCGGCGCCGGCTCGGGTTGCGTGGGCTGCGCCCGAGGGCCGCCCACGTCACGACGACGTCGCAACGGGGCCAGGCGGTCTCGGGGATCGGGTCG
This sequence comes from Nakamurella sp., assembly GCA_039812105.1. GTDB lineage: Bacteria > Actinomycetota > Actinomycetes > Mycobacteriales > Nakamurellaceae > Nakamurella. The sequence continues at coordinate 212 of JBDHZW010000313.1, read as the reverse complement.
GGCACGCACGGATCCGACGGTAGCCACCGGCGGCCGCCCGACGATGCCGTCGGGCGAAAATGTGGACAGCTTCGGGCATGTGGACAAAACCTGGGGTCAGTCGCCGGTCAACGCAGTCGCCTTCGAGGTGCAGGACACGGTTGAGCGAGGTCGAGGCACCCTACAGCACCAGCAGCGCGTCCACGTCGATTGTCACAGCGAACGGTTGGGCC
>JBDHZW010000312.1:0-6220 GCA_039812105.1 Nakamurella sp. | reverse complement strand
CGTTCGCCTGGGCTACCTGGTCAACGTGCTCGCCGCCCGCGACACCTGGACGCACGGGGTCGATCTCGCCGCGGCGACCGGCCGACCTCGGGTCGGCGGGCGGCACGACGGCCGGATCGTCGAGCAGGTCGTCCGCGATCTCGGGATCGGCTGGACCGGACCGGCCATCACCGTGCGGCTGTCCGGCGCGAGCGACGGGTGGTTCCTGATCGGCTCCGGGCCGCCGATCGCCGCGGTCCAGGCCGACGCCGTCGAACTCTGCCGGCTGCTGGCCGGGCGCCCGGCGGACGACCCGGTGCAACTCGTCGACGGAAGCCCGGCCGGTGCCGCCGCCCTCACCGCCGCCCGGGTGCTGTTCTGACCGTTGCCGGCCGGCCCGTCAGAACAGCGTCGGCGTCGACTCGATGCGCTCCGGTTGGTTCCGCGCCGGCAGGCTCCCGGCCGGGAACGACGCCTCGCGATCCCCCGGCACCCCGCGGACTGGATTCCGGCCGGCCAGCTGACCGTCCGCACCGGATCCGAGCCCGAGTTCGCGGCTGATCCGCTTCACCCGCCCGGCCAGCTCCTTGCGGTAGTCCGCCGGCAGGTTGGCGCCCCGCGCGTACAGCTGCTCGTAGCGGCCGACCAGGTCCGGGTGGGTGCGGCGGAGCCAGCCGAAGAACCACTCCCGGGCGCCCGGCCGCAGGTGCAGCGGGATCCCGCTCACCCCGGTGGCCCCGGCCTCGGCCAGCCGGCGCAGCAGCGCCCGGAGTTGCTCGGGCGAATCGGTCAGGTGCGGCAGGATCGGCGCGACGAACACCCCGCAGGGCAGGCCGGCGTCCCGGATCCGCCGCACCAGCTCCAGCCGGGCCTTCGGGGTCGGCGTGCCCGGTTCCAGCGTCTCCTGCAGGTCCGGATCCAGCAGCGCCAGCGACACCCCGACCCCGACCGGGACGCTGCGGGCCGCGGCCGCGAGCAGCGGCAGGTCCCGGGCCAGCACCGTGCCCTTGGTCAGGATGGAGAACGGGGTGCCGCTGTCGGCCAGGGCCTGGATGATCTCCGGCATCAGCCGGTACCGCCCTTCGGCCCGCTGGTAGGGGTCGGTGTTGGTGCCCATCGCGACGTGCTCACGGCTCCACCGCGGCGACGAGACCTCCTTGCGCACGAGCGATCCCACGTTCGTCTTGACCACGATCTGGGTGTCGAAGTCGCGCCCCGAGTCGAAATCGAGGTAGCCGTGGGACTTGCGGGCGAAGCAGTACACGCAGCCGTGGGAGCAGCCGCGATAGGGGTTGACCGTCCAGGCGAACGGCATCGGCGAGCCGCCCGGTACCCGGTTCAGCGCGGACTTGGCGTGCACCTCGTGAAAGGTGATGCCGGCGAACTCCGGGGTGCGCACCGACCGCACCAGACCGGCCAGCCGGCCGAGCCCGGGCAGGGCCGCCGGATCCTCGACGGCCAGCGCCTGCTCCTGCCACCTCACCCCCGTATACGAACACATGTCCAGAGCCGGGGTCAAGCCCGGCGCGCCGGAGGCATCTGATCGGATAGTGGCGTGGTGACCGATGTGCGGGTGTGCTTCGTCGGCGATTCGTTCGTCGCGGGCGTCGGCGACCCCGAGCATCTGGGCTGGGTCGGCCGGTTGAGCGCGCACAGCCACACCGCCGGGCAGCCGCTGACCGGCTACAACCTGGGGGTCCGCCGGGACACCACCGCCGACGTGCTGGGCCGCCTGCCGGGCGAGTGCGCGGCCCGGCTCCCGCCGGACTGCTCGGGCGGCGTCGTGCTCTCGGCCGGCGTCAACGACACCGCCCTGGTCGGCGGCCGGCCGCGGGTCGCGTCGGCCTATTCCGGCGCCAACCTGGACATGATGCTGCGGCACACCCGGGCCGCCCGCTGGCCGACCCTGGTGATCGGCCCACCGGCCGTCGACAACGAGGCGCAGAACGACCGGATCGCCGAGCTGGACGGGCTTTTCGCCGACCTGTGCCGGCGGCGCGGCGTCCCGTACGTCAGCGTGCTGCCCGACCTGCGCCGGGACGGGATCTGGCGGCGGGAGGTGCTGGCCGGGGACGGCGCCCACCCGGGCGGCGAGGGCTACTACCTGCTCGCCGGGCTGGTGCTGCCCACCTGGTCGGCCTGGCTGCTCGCGCTCGGCAGCGCCTGGCGCGGTACGCCGACGGCGTAACCGGCCCCCGCCCGGGGAGCGGCGGACGTTCAATGGGCGCCATGGTTGAGGCAGCATCCGGTCCGGCCGACCCGGCGGCGGCGTCGAGCCACGCGCTGGATGCCTACTCCGCGATCGTCTCGACGGTGGCGGCGGCGCTGGTCCCGTCGGTGGCCGCGCTGTCCGTGCCCGGCCCGGCCGGATCTCGGCGGGGCGGCGGGTCCGGTTCGGCCGTGCTGTTCACCCCGGACTCAGGCGCGGCCGGCTGCCTGCTCACCAACGCGCACGTCGTCGGTTCGGCCGACCGCGGGACGGTGGAGTTCGCCGACGGCACCGACGCCCCGGTGGACGTCGTCGGCGCCGATCCGCTGTCCGACCTGGCCGTCGTCCGCTCCCGCAACCCGCTGGACGTCCCCTCGGTCGTGCTCGGCGAGGCCGACCGGCTCCGGGTGGGCCAGCTGGTGGTCGCGGTCGGGCACCCGCTGGGCCTGGCCGGGTCGGTGACCGCCGGCGTGGTCAGCGGGTTGGGCCGGTCGCTGCCCACCCGGTCCGGGTCGACCGCCCGGGTCGTCGAGGACGTCATCCAGACCGACGCCGCGCTCAATCCGGGCAACTCCGGCGGCGCGCTGGCCGACGCCGCCGGCCGGGTGGTCGGCATCAACACCGCGGTGGCCGGGGTCGGTCTCGGGCTGGCGGTGCCGATCAACGCGACCACCCGGCGGATCGTCGACGCCCTGCTCCGGGACGGCCGGGTGCGCCGCGCCTACCTCGGCCTGGTCAGTGCGCCGGCCCCGCTGCCGCCCGAGCTGGCCGGGAAGACCGGCCGGCGCAAGGGGGTCCGGGTGGTCGAAGTGGTCACCGGCTCCCCCGCGCACCGCGCCGGGCTGACCGCCGGCGATCTGATCCTGACCGCCGCCCGGCAGCCCGTCACGAACGCCCAGGGGCTGCAACGGCTGCTGTTCGACGACGCGATCGGCCGGCCGTTGCCGATCACGGTGTGGCGGCGCGGGGCGATGGTCGACGTCATCGCCGTGCCGACGGAGCTGTGACCTACCGGACCAGCGACGGCCTCTTGTTGTCGAACGTCCAGCCGGGGATGAGGTACTGCATGCCGGCGGCGTCGTCCCGGCCGCCCAGCCCCTTCTCCAGGTACAGCTGGTGCGCCTGCTCCAGCTGGTCGAGGTCGAGTTCGATGCCCAGGCCGGGCTTCTCGGGAACCCTGATCTCGCCGTCCACGATCTGCAGCGGGTCCCTGGTCAGCCGGTCGATGCCCTCCTGCCAGATCCAGTGGGTGTCCAGGGCGGTGTAGTCGCCGGGGGCGGCCGCACCGACGTGGGTGAACATGGCCAGCGAGATGTCGAAGTGGTTGTTGGAGTGCGATCCCCAGGTCAGGCCGAACTCCTTGCAGATCTGGGCGACCCGCACCGAACCCTGCATCGTCCAGAAATGCGGGTCGGCCAGCGGGATGTCGACGCTGTGCAGGGCCAGGGAGTGGTTCAGCTGCCGCCAGTCGGTGGCGATCATGTTGGTCGCGGTCGGCAGCTTCGTCCGCTGCCGGAACTCGGCCATGATCTCCCTTCCGCTGAAGCCGTTCTCGGCTCCGCACGGATCCTCGGCGTAGGTCAGCACGTGGTGCAGGTCCTGGCAGAGGGACACCGCCTCGGCCAGCGACCAGGCGCCGTTGGGGTCCAGGGTGATCCGGGCGTCCGGGAAGCGTTCCTTGAGCGCGGTGACCGCCTTGACCTCCTCGGCGCCGTCGAGGACACCCCCCTTGAGCTTGAAATCCTTGAAGCCGTACTTGGCCTGGGTCGCCTCGGCCAGCGCGACGATCTTCTCCGGGGTCAGCGCCTCCTCGTGCCGCAGCCGGTACCAACGGGTCTCGGAGTCCTCGTCGCCCAGGTAGTCCAGGTCGGTCTTGTTCCGATCGCCGATGTAGAACAGGTACCCGAGCATCTTCACCGAGTCCCGCTGCTGCCCGTCCCCGCCGAGCAACGCGGCCACCGGCAGCTCCAGGTACTGGCCGAGCAGGTCCAGGAACGCCGACTCGACGGCGGTGACCACGTGGATCGTGGTGCGCAGGTCGAACGTCTGCAGCCCGCGGCCGCCGGCGTCCCGGTCGCCGAACGCGGTGCTCACCTGCTTGAGCACCTCCCGGTAGTTGGCGACGCTCTGCCCGAGGATGATCGGCTCGCTGTCCCGCAGGGTCTGGGTGATCTTCTCCCCGCCGGGTACCTCGCCCAGGCCGATCCGCCCGGCCGAGTCCTCCAGCACCAGGATGTTGCGGGTGAAGTACGGCGCGTGCGCGCCGGACAGGTTCAGTTCCATGCTGTCGTGCCCGGCGACCGGGTAGACGGAGACCTTGACGACCTTCGGGGTGCTCATTGTTTCGGGTGACCTTTCCTGTGAGAGTGAGTGTTTCAGCCGATGACGGCGTTCATGACCAGCAGCCCGCCGATGCCCAGGACGGACAGTGCGGTGGTGTAGGTGGTGCGGGTCTTGATCGCCTCGATGACCGAGAGGTTGAAGTACTCCTTGAACAGCCAGAACCCGGGATCGTTGACGTGCGAGAAGGCGATGGAGCCGCAGGAGACGGCCAGCACCATCAGCTCGGGGGCGATGCCGGAGCCGGCCACCAGCGGGGCGACCACGCCGGCGGCGGTGACGACGGCGACGGTGGCCGAGCCCAGCGCGATGCGCAGCAGCACGGCGATCAGCCAGGCCAGGATCAACGGGGAGACGTTCCAGCCGGAGGTCAGCTGGGCGATGTAGTCGGCCACCCCGGAATCGACCAGGACCTGCTTGAACGCGCCGCCGCCGGCGATCACCAGCAGGATCATCGCCATCGGCTTGGCCGCCTCGGCGCAGGACTTGGCCACCTGCTCCATCGACCGGCCGCTGCCCGGGCCGAGCACCGGAATGGCCACCAGCAGGGCGATCAGCAGCGCGATCGGGGACTCGCCGAAGAAGGTGATGTACTTCAGGGCCGGGTTGTCCTCGCTCATGGTGAGGGTGGCGACGGCCGACGTGCCCATCAGCACGACCGGGATCAACGCGATGGACAGACTGGCCAGGAACGAGGGCATCTCGTCCTCGTCGAACTCCTTGGTGGTGATCAGGTCGTACGGCACCGCCGGGTTGATCTTCTTCACGAACGGCAGCCGCGGCCAGGTGAAGGCGATGATGGCGGCGGCCGGGATGGCGATGAACAGGCCGTAGACCAGGGTGAGCCCCATGTTGGCCTCGAAGGTGCCGGCGACCGCGGCCGGCCCGGGGTGCGGCGGCAGGAAGCTGTGCATGGTGGACAGCGCGATGGACATCGGCAGGCCGACCCACAGCAGCGACAGCTTGGACTCGCGAACGATGGTGAACACCAGCGGGATCAGCAGGATGAAGCCGACCTCGTAGAACATGGTGATGCCGATCGCGAACGCGGTCAGCACCATGGCCAGTTGCACCCGGGAGATGCCGAACAGGTGCAGCATGCTGGTCGCGATGCGTTGGGCGGCGCCGCTGTCGGCCAGCAGCTTGCCGAGCATCGCGCCGAAGCCGAGGATCATGGTCAGCTCGCCGAGCTGACCGCCGATCCCCTTGACGATGGACTTGTACACCTCGTCCAGGCCCATGCCCTGGAGCAGGCCCACCGCGATGGCGACCAGGATGAGCGCGATGAACCCGTTCAACTTGAAGCGGGTCATCAGCAGCAGGAGCAGGGCGACGCCCACTCCGACGATGACGAGTGGCATGACGGTAAGCCTCCGGTCTGGGCAGCGGGCGCGCGACTGCACGGCGCACCGGTGCGGGGTTTGACGGGCGCCGCGGGCAGGGCCGCGGCGGTTGGATCGATGGGTCAGGCGCTCCTCGGCGCCTCGGTGCCGAGACCGGCGAGCCGGTCGGCGGCGATGCGCCCGGCGAGCTGCTCCAGCAGCCGACCGGCGTTCGAGATACATATCGCCACATCGGCTTCCAGGTCGGTGAGCGGGTAGATCGCCGCCAGCCCGGCCGCCCGGGCGGCGGCGGCCGGCAGGGTCGAGCGCCCGGCGACGGCGACGGTGGTGATGCCGTGCCGGGCGGCCG
>JBDHZW010000311.1:0-6262 GCA_039812105.1 Nakamurella sp. | reverse complement strand
ACTACGGCTCCGTCAGCCACAACGTCAAGGCGATCTATCAGCGGTACCTGGGCTGGTACGACGGCAACCCGGCCCACCTGTGGCAGCACCCGCCGGAGGCGGCGGCCGCCCGCTACGTGCAGGTCATCGGCGGGCTGGACCGGACGGTGGCCGCCGCGCGGCGCTTCGCCGACGACGGCGACCTGCGGTTCGCCGCGGAGTTGGCCGGCCACGCCGTCTTCGCCGACCCCGGCCACCAGGGCGCCCGGGATCTCCTGAGCGACGTGCTGACCCGCCTGGGCTACGGCTCGGAGTGCGCGACCTGGCGCAACAACTTCCTCACCGGCGCACACGAGCTGAACGAGATCACCAACCCCATCCCGTTGGACACCACCCGGCTCGCCGCCGCGCTCACCGTCACCCAGCTGTTCGACAGCCTGGCCATCCGGATCGACGGCGAACGGGCGTGGGACACCCACACGTCGATCCGGTGGCAGTTCACCGACTCCGGCGACACCTACCGGATGGAGCTGTCCAACGGCGCGCTGATCCACCATCCGACGGCCAAGCAGGACCCGGCCGACCTCGTCATCACCCTGACCCACCGGCACCTGCTGCTTCTGCTGGCCGGCAAGGGCGCGGACGGCGTGATATTCGATGGGGACGCGAGCGTGCTCCGGACGATCGTCTCCCTGACCGATCAGCCGGATCCGGCGTTCGCGATCGTCACCCCCTGACGGCCGCCACGACGAACCGAGGTCCGGATGAACGGTGTGATCGGCGACATCATCCCGTTGGCCGTCGGCATCGCCATCTCACCGCTCCCGATCATCGCGGCCATCCTGATGCTGTTCTCCGACCACGCGGGACGCACCAGCTCGGGCTACCTGGTCGGCTGGGTGGTCGGCATCGTCCTCGCCACCGGCGTGTTCACCGTGCTGTCCGGAAGCGTGGGGGCCAGCGATCAACCGACCGGCGTCAGCTGGGTGAAGGTCGGGCTGGGGGCCGTCCTGATGTCGGCGGGCCTGCGCGAGTGGCGGGGTCGGAACGAGAAGAAGGGACCGCCGAAGTGGATGGCGGCGATCGACCGGATGGGTTTCGGCCAGGCCCTGGGTCTGGGATTCGCGCTGTCCGCGATCAATCCGAAGAACCTGCTGATGGCGGTCGCCGCCGGGGTCGCGATCGGCGCCGGCGGGCTGAGCGTCGGTGACGACGTCCTGGTCATCGCCATCTTCACCGTGATCGCGGCGAGCACCGTGGCCGTCCCGGTGATCGCCTACGCGCTTGCGAAGGACCGGATGCGCGGGCCGCTCAACGAGGCCAAGTCCTGGCTGGACGAGCACAACTCCGCCGTGATGGCGGTGCTGTTCCTGGTGATCGGCGCGGTGCTGGTCGGCAAGGGGATCGGAGGGTTCTGACGACCGACCCCGAGCAGGAGCAGCAGCGCCCCCGGCACGAGGGCATCAAGGGCTTCGGCCGACCGACCGGCCGGGACGTGGTGGCCGGGCTAATCACCGGGCTGTTCAGCATCCCGGAAGGCATGGCCTACGCCAGCATCGGCGGGTTCAACCCGGTGGCCGGCCTGTACTCCGGCATCGTGCCGACGATCGTCGGGTCGGTCCTCGCCCGGACCGTGCTCATGGTCACCACGCTGACCAGCGCCATCGCCCTGTCCTCGCGCAGCGTCCTGGACCAGGCCGGGCTGGATCCGGCCGATCCGGCGAACATCGCGATGCTGGCGATCCTGGTCGGCGCCGTCATGCTGCTGTTCGGTGTGCTTCGGCTCGGCTCCGTCATGGGCTTCGTCTCCAACGCGGTGATGACCGGGTTCACCACGGGGATCGCCGTGCAGATCGTCGCCGGCGTGCTCGGTGACGCCACCGCTTATCAGCCGGACACGCACAACACCATCGGCAAGTTCGTGGACTGGCTGGCCCACCTGGGCAGCTGGGACCCGACGACCACGGCGGTCGCCGCCGGCACGGTGGCGGTGTGGGCCGCGGCCCGGCTGGTCCGGCCCCTGCGGTCGCTGGCCACCCTGGTCGCGTTGGCCGTCGTCTCGGCGGTGGTGGTGGCGCTGCACCTGGATGTCGAGCAGGTCGGCGACATCGCCGCGATCTCCCGCAGCCTGCCCGCGGCGATCATGCCGAACTGGTCGGCGGCCCCGGCCCTGGTCGCGGGCGCGGTGGCGGTCGCGCTGGTCGCGCTGGCCCAGGCGGCCGGGATCGGCGCGGCGGTGCCGAACCCGGACGGGAGCCGCGGCGACCTGTCCGGCGACTTCACCGCCCAGGGCGTGGCCAACGTGGCCGGCGCGGTGTTTCAGGCCCTGCCCACCGGCGGGTCGCTGTCCCGCACCGGCGTCGGCACCAGCGCGGGCGCCCGGACCCGGTGGTCGGGCATCTTCGCCGGAGTCTGGCTGGCGATCGTCGTTCTCACCCTCGGCCCGTACGCCGAGCTGATCCCGATGCCGGTGATCGGCGGCCTGCTGATCGTGATCGGCGGCGAACTGATCGTCGGCCGGTCGCGGGACATCCGGCTGGTGCTGCGCACCTCCGCGCTGCCCGCCGCCGCGATGATCGTCACCTTCCTGGCCACCACCCAGATCCCGTTGCAGGACGCCATCTTCCTCGGCGCGGGCCTGTCGCTGCTGCTGTTCTGCGTGGCCAGCGCCCGGCACGGCCGGCTGGCCTGCCTCCGGCCCACCGACCACGGCCGCTGGGAGATCGCCGACCTGCCCGCGGCCGCCCCCAGTCACCGGGTCACGGTGCTGCATTACGACGGGGTGAGCCTGTTCGCCGAGATCCCCCGACTCCGGCAGACCTGGCCCGACACGTCCGGCACCACCGACGCGGTGCTCATCCTGTCCGTGCGAACCGTCCCCGACGTGCCGTCCACGACCATGCTCAAGTTCCTGGCCGACCGCCGGCAGGACCTGGCCGCGCGCGGCAACCGGTTCATCCTGGCCGGTGTCCCCCCGCAGCTGATGAACCTGCTGCGCCGGACCGGGATCATCGAGCATCTGGACCCACGCGATCTCTACCCGGCCACCCCCGTGCTGTTCGACGCGCTGGACGCGGCCTACGCCGACGCACGCCGGTGGATCGGCGGCCACCGGACCGACGGGCCGGAGTAGGACCGGCCGATCGGCATCGACCGGTCCGCCGGGTCGACCTCCCGCACATCACCCGATGCGTCCCGATGACCCGATGGGCGAGCCGCCCCGTTCCGGCCGCTCGGTGCTCTACCCTCCGACATGCGCGCAACGGGGGAAGGGAGCGCGGTTGTGCCGACCACGAAGTTCACCCGACCCCGACGGCATCCCGCAGACATCCACCGCACCCGGCTCATCGCGATGGCGGCCGGTGACGCCAACCTCACCCTGATCAGCGCCCCGGCCGGCTGGGGCAAGTCGAAGCTGGCCGGTCAGCTCGCGCAGGCCGCGGTCGACGCGGGCCGCGCGGTGGTCTGGCTGACCGCGGACCGGTACGACGACGCGACCGAGTTCTGGCCGAACCTGTTCGCCGCCACCCGCTGCCAGGTGCCCGATCTGGCCGATCCACCGGCCGATCCGCGGGGCGACCACACCGGCGGGACGGTCGATCGCTGGCTCGAAGCGGTGGACGGGTGGGGCCGGCCGGTGACCCTGGTGATCGACGACCTGACCCAGGTCCGCGACCACGAGGTGTTTGACGGGCTGGCCCGGCTGGTCACGCTGGCCCCGACGTCACTGGCCGTCGTGCTGGTCGCCCGGCACAATCCGGGGCTGCCCCTGGCCAAGTGGCGGGTCCAGGGCGTCCTGGCCGAGATCCGGGCGGCCGACCTGGCGGTGAGCGAGGCCGAGGCGTCCGCCCTGCTGACCGCGATGGGAGTGCGCCTGACCCCGGCCGAGCTGCGCCGGCTGCTGGCCCGCACCGAGGGCTGGATCGGCGGAGTCCGGCTGGCCGGCCAGTTGCTCGCGTCCGCGCCCGACCGGTCGGGTGCGCTCGGCACGCTCACCGAAGCCGGCGGCGGGTCACTGGCCCGCTACCTGATCGAGGAGGTGGTCGCCGACCTGGACCCACGCGACCGGGACTTCCTCCGGGACATCAGCGTGGTGGGCACGGTTCCGGTGGAGTTGGCCGCCGAATTGACCGGACGGGACGACGCGCTGGCCGGCCTGCGCCGGCTCGCCGCGCAGACCGGATTCGTCAGCCCGGTCGACGACACCGAACGATCGTTCCGCTGCCATCAGTTGCTGGTGGCCGCCCTCCGCTACGACCTGCGGGCCGGCGACCCGGCCCGACGACGGTCCCTGCTGGAGCGGGCCTCCCGGTGGTACGCCGACCACGATCGACCGGTCGACGGGATCCGCGCCGCCCTCGAGGCCGAGAACTGGTCGCTGGCCCGGGATCAGCTCGACGCCACCTCCTCCCGGATGACCGTGCTCGGCCGGTCGGCGACGCTCCGCCGGCTGCTGGCCGCCTTCCCCCGATCGGTGGTGCTGGGCGATCCGGTGCTGGCCGGCATCGAGCTGAGCGCCCGGCTCTGGACCGGCGACCTGCGTGAGCACGAGGAACTCGTGGAGGCGATCCGAGCCGGCCTGCCGCAACTGGAGTGCGTCGACCCGGCGCGGGCGCAGACGGTGCGGGCCAAGCTGACGATGACCGACGCCATGACCGCGCGGGTCCGCGGCGACTACCCGGCCCTGCGCTCCCGGATGACGCAGGCCCTGGAGACGCCGCCGATCCGGGCGGGCCGGCCCGGGCAGCGGGAGCGCCGGCTGGTCGCGCTGAGCAACCTGGGCACCGCTGAGCTGTGGCTCGGCTCCTTCGACCGGGCCGCCGACCGGCTGTCCCAGGCCATCGCCGAGGCCGACGAACCGTCTTTACCGGAGCTGAACTGCCTCTCGTTGATCGGCTGGATCGAGTTGCTGGCCGGTCGGCTCGCCGCCGCGCGGGCCACGACGGAGCGGGCCGTCGCGGCGGCGACCCGGCACGGATGGACCGGCACGTACCAGGTGACCCCCGCCTACGTGGCCCGGGCGATGATCGCGCTCGAAGGGCTCGACCTGCCGGCCGCCGAGCGCGGGCTGGAGCGGGCCGACCAGAGCTGGGCGCCCATCGCCGAACTGGCCATGGGCGTGACGATGGCCTGGTGCCGGGCCCGGATCGCCACCGCCCGGGGCCGGCCGGGCGAGGCCATCGCGATCCTGGAGGGCATCCGGGCCGACGTCCGGACCCGGCCGACCGGACCGGTGCTCGAAGGACTCGTGCGGTGGGCGGAGGCGGAGGCCGCGGCGGCCGCCGACGACTGGGGTCGCGTCGACGCCGCCGGCCACGGATTGGGCGGACCCGATACCGCGCTGTTCGCCGGTCGGCGGTCGGTGCACCGGGGGGTTCCGCTGCTGGCCGTGCAGATCCTGTCCGACCCGGGCAACCGGCCCGGCCTGGGTCGCCAGTTCGGTGTCGAACTGCGCCGGCAACTGTGGCTGGCCCGGGCCTATCAGCTGACCGGCCAGCGGACGCGGGCCGTCGGCTGCCTGCACGCGGCCCTGGACATCGCCGCGGCGCAGGGGTACCGCCTCCCGTTCCGGGAACTCGGTGCGCACGCCGGTCCGCTGCTGCGCCTGCTGCTGACCGGGCCACCGGATCCACACCGGGACCTGGTCCGGACGATCCTGTCCGACCTCGGCCCGGGGCCCGATCCGGCACCGAATCAGGCGGCGGCGGGACCGATCCCGGTCCCGCCGGTGCCCAGCTTCACCCCGCGCGAGCAGGATCTGATCACCGTGCTGCCCACCCGGATGTCCAACGAGGCCATTGCGAACCTGCTCAACATCAGCACCAATACCGTGAAGACCCACCTGCGGTCGGTCTACCGCAAGCTCGGCGTGGAGGATCGGGACGCGGCCGTCGAGCGGGCCGGCCGGCTTGGTCTGCTCTGATCGTTCATCCCGCGGGTCGTTCATCCCGCGGGTCGTTCATCCCGCGGGGATGAGGCGCCGCCGTGCCGGATCGACCACCATCGGGTGCGCTCCACATCCGAGATGAGGTCGACACCGATGACCGCTGCGCCCGCCAACCCGCCGGGAGTGGTCGGACCCTGGCGGTACGAATTCCTGGTGCCGGGCGAGCTGTCGAGCACCACCGTGCAGGCATTCCCGGAGCTCACCGTGTCGCCCGGGCCGGTGGGCGGCACCGCGCTGTACGGAGTCGTCCGCGACCAGGCCCACCTGCAGGGACTGCTCGCGAGGTTCGCCGACCTGTCCATCGTCGTGGTCGAGATGCGGCTGCTGCCCGGCTGA